>JBGSQL010000029.1:0-3318 GCA_041738105.1 Rhodobacter sp.
TCATCGCGGCGGGCAGGGCCAGCGTCCAGTGCGGCCAGGGCAGGGCAAGGCAGATCAGCGCCACGCCCAGCCCGCCAAGCTGCGCCTGCCCTTCACCACCGATGTTGAACAGCCCGCCGTGAAAGGCCACCGTCACCGCCAGCCCGGTGAACATGAAGCTGGTCGCGTAATACAGCGTGTAGCCCCAGCCATAGGCCGATCCCAGCGCGCCATCGACCATCACCTTGAACGCCTCGACCGGGCTTTGCCCGATCGACAGCAGCACCAGCGCAGACAGTGCGGCCGCAAGGATCAGGCTGATCAGCGGCACCAGCGCCACGTCGGCCCAGGCGGGAAGTTTGGTCATGCGGCAGCCTCCTGGCCCGCAACGCCCGCCATCAGCAGGCCAAGCGCGCGTTCGTCGGTCGTCTCCGGATCGGCCATGCCCATGATGCGCCCGTCGAACATCACCGCGATGCGGTCGGACAGGCTCATGATCTCGTCCAGTTCCACGCTGACCAGCAAGATCGCCTTGCCGGCATCGCGCAGGGCCACGATCTGCTTGTGGATGAACTCGATCGCGCCAATGTCCACGCCACGGGTCGGCTGGCCGATCAGCAGCAGGTCGGGATCGCTTTCGATCTCCCGCGCGACAACGATCTTCTGCTGGTTCCCGCCGGAAAAGTTCTTGGCGGCCAGGGTCGGGATCGGCGGGCGCACGTCAAAGGTGGTCATCTTGCGTTCGGTGTCGGCGCGCAGCGCGTCATTGTCCATCAGCAGCGCATTCTTCTGGTATTCGGGTTCGTTGTGGTAGCCGAAGGCCACGTTTTCCCAGGCGCTGAAGTCCATGATCAGGCCCAGCACCTGCCGGTCTTCCGGCACATGGGCGATACCCGCCGCGCGCCGCGTCTGCCCGTTGGCCTTGTAGCCCGACAGGGGCAGATCCTGACCCTTCAGCACGATCCGGCCCGTCGCCGGCTGGATGCCACCCAGCGCCGCCAGCAGCTCTGACTGACCGTTGCCCGCGACCCCGGCGATGCCCAGGATTTCGCCCGCGCGAATGTCCAGGCTGATCCCCTTCAGGCGTTCCACCCCGTCCTCGTCGCGCACGCGTAGATCCTGCACGCTCAGTACCACCTCGCCGGGCGTTGCGGGGGTCTTCTCGACCTCCAGCAGCACCTTGCGGCCCACCATCAACTCGGCCAGCTGCTCGGGGCTGGTCTCTGCGGTTCTTACCGTGGCCACCATCGTGCCGCGCCGCATGACGCTGACGTTGTCGGTTGCCTCCATGATCTCGCGCAGCTTGTGGGTGATCAGGATGATCGTCTTGCCCTGCGCGCGCAGGCCTTTCAGGATGCGGAACAGATGGTCGGCCTCGGCGGGGGTCAGAACCCCGGTCGGCTCGTCCAGGATCAGGATGTCGGCCTGCCGATACAGCGCCTTGAGGATCTCGACCCGTTGCTGGTGACCCACCGAGAGATCCTCGATCAGCGCATCGGGATCGACCTCCAGTTCATATTCCCGCGCCAGATCCTGCAACACCTTGCGCGCCTTGGCCAGCGAGGCGCGCAACATCGGCCCGTCCTCGACGCCAAGGATGACGTTTTCCAGCACGGTAAAGTTCTGCACCAGCTTGAAATGCTGAAACACCATCCCGATGCCGGCGCGAATGGCGCTCTGGCTGTCCGGGATCGGGGTCAATCGGCCGTCGACCAGGATCTCGCCCGCATCGGCCTTGTAAAATCCATAGAGGATCGACATCAGCGTGGATTTCCCGGCACCATTCTCGCCGATGATGCCGTGGATCGTGCCTTTCGGCACCTGAACGTCGATATCCTTGTTGGCCTGGACCGGGCCGAAGGCCTTGGAGATGCCCTTCAACTCGATGGCAAACGGGGCGGCCGTTGCCGGCCGCCCCCCGTCGCCTGTCGCCGCCATGTCAGAAGGACGCGGCGGGGCAGGTGTCATCCGACATGTAGTCGTGAACCGTCAGCTCGCCCGCCTTGATCTTCTCGGCGGCGGCATTCACGGCCTCGGTCATCTCCGGCGTCACCAGGGCGGCGTTGTTCTCGTCCAGCGCATAACCCACGCCGCCGGCCTTGAGGTCGAGCACGTTGATGCCGGGCTCCAGGGCCTCGCCTTCCTTGAAGGCGTTGTAAACGGCGACATCGACACGCTTCAGCATCGAGGTCAGCACCTTGCCCGGATGCAGGTGGTTTTGGTTGCTGTCCACGCCGATCGACAGGATACCCTCGTCCGCGGCGGCCTGCAGCACACCCACGCCGGTGCCGCCCGCTGCGGCATAGATCACGTCCGCGCCCTGCGATTTCTGCGATTTGGCCAGTTCGGCGCCCTTCACCGGATCGTTCCACGCGGCCGGCGTGGTGCCGGTCATGTTCAGGATCACGGTCGCGTCCGGGTTCACCGCCTTCACGCCCTGGGCATAGCCGCAGCCAAAGCGGCGGATCAGCGGAATGTCCATGCCGCCGATAAAGCCGACCGTGCCGGTCTTGGACGCCATCGCCGCCATCATGCCAACCAGAAAGCTGCCTTCATGTTCGGTGAAGACCACCGATTTCACGTTCGGCTGTTCTACCACCATGTCGATGATCGCGAACCTGGTGTCGGGGAAGTCGGGGGCGACCTGGTTCAGCACATCGCCAAACGCAAAACCCGTCATCACGACCGGGTTCGCACCCGATTCCGCCAGCCGGCGCAGCGCCTGTTCGCGCTGGGCCTCCGACTGCATCTCAAGCTCCTTGAAGGTGCCGCCGGTTTCCTCGGCCCACTTGGTTGCACCATTGAAGGCCGCCTCGTTGAACGATTTGTCGAACTTGCCGCCCAGATCGAAGATGATCGCGGGTTCGGCAAGGCTCGCGCCAGCGGTCAGCGCCAGCGTGGCCGCTGCGCCCAGCAGCGATTTCAGGATGGTCATGGATCTCTCCCGGTTGTCGTTGACTTTGCCGCCGGGGATCCCCGACGGATTGCGCATGATTTAGGGCCGGAACGTGAAGGCCGGTCAAGTCGGATTCTGGTGGGAGGCCCGAGGGGCGGCGCAAAAGTTTGATCTTTTGATCAAGCCTGAGGCTGTCCCTGGCACGGTGCCGGGTGGCGCAGCACCAGCGCGTCGATCCTGCGCCCATCGGGCTGGTGGTAGTAGGCCTTGCGCCGACCGGCTTCGGTGAAACCCGCCGCCTGATAGAGGGCCAGCGCCGCTGCATTGTCCTGCGCCACTTCCAGAAACACAGTCCCCGCCCCCATCGCCCCGGCGCGGGCCAGAAACTCGGTCAGCAGCCGCCGCCCCACACCCTGGCGCCGCGCGTCCGGAACAACGGCGAG
>JBGSQL010000073.1:0-3274 GCA_041738105.1 Rhodobacter sp.
GCTTCAAGGCCAGCTCAGCAGCAGCCAAAACGAAAAGGGAGGCCACGCATGTCTTGACCCCAGCATAACCCGCAGAACATAACCTTCAGGCGGGTCACTTCTCGATGAAAACCCCGGGTCACTTCTGGGTGGAAATCAACAACAATATTCCGACGGGGATATTTGAGATGCTCAGGAGAATCCGAAGATGTCGATGGGCTGCTAACGATATGTTCGGACTACGGAATCCAGCGAGCATCGAAGAATGTTCTTCTATTCAAGAACACGGAGCTGTTAACCGCTGCTTAACCTTGGGCCGGCAAGCTGCACGCTGTTGGTGGGAGGGGTCCGATGCGCGCGCTGATCGTGATGCTTTGCCTGGCGGGCTGCGCCAGCCCTGCGCCACAATTCATGGGCGCCACACGCACCGAGGTGACGCGCGACGGGCGCACCTATGTCGTGTTCCGCAAGGAGGATACGGTCGAGGTGATCCGCCTGGGCTATGCGCGGCGGGGCGATCATCAGGCGATCCGGGCGACGATGATCGATCTGGTGCCGGTGGTGACGGGCTGCCCGCTGGTCGCCGCGTCGCTGCGGGGCGACAGTGGCGAGATGCGCGGGCGGCTGGACTGCCCCGGCTGAGCGCGCCTGCCCTGAGCGCAAGCCACCACGCCTTTGCCGGCCCCTAGAGCCCCTTTGCCCAAACCCCGTGCATTTGCCTTTGAACCGGGCTATGCTGCAGCGCAGCAAGGGGACTCGGATCATGGGCAAGGTCATTACAATCGCGCAACAGAAGGGCGGCAGCGGCAAGACGACGCTTGCCGTGAACCTGGCCGTCGCGTTTTCCCGAATGGGCCACAAGGTGGCGCTGCTGGACACCGATCCGCAGGGCAGCCTTGGCCGATGGTTTCTGGCGCGGCGCGAGCGGATGGGCGACGCGGGGATGGACTTGTCGACAGCCTCGGCTTGGGGCGTGTCGTACGAATGTGAGAAATTACGCAAGATCAATGACTTCGTGATCGTCGATACGCCACCCAAGGTGGATGCCGACCTGCGCCCGGCGCTGCGCGAGGCCGATTTGATCCTGGTGCCGGTGGCCGCCAGCCATGTCGATCTGTGGGCGGTCGAAGGCGTGCTCGACCTTGCTTCGCGCGAGCGCAAGCGCACCACGATCGTGCTGAACCGCACCAAGGCCGGCACGCGGCTGGGCGAAGAGGTGGCACGGGCGGCGGCGGACCTGGACACCTCGGTTGCCGTGGCGCGGTTGGGCCAGCGCGTTGTCTTTGCCGAAACGCTGGGCACGGGGATGGGCGCACAGGAACCCGGCCGGTCGCCCGCCAGCACCGAAGTGCAGGCGCTGGCCGATGAGGTGATCTCGCTGCTTTAGCTGTCGGGGCCGGTCAGGATCAGCACCCAGGCGGCATAGGCACCGGCCGCGCCGAACATCATGGCCCAGCCGGGGTTGCCCATCACGATCTCGACCACGGCCCAGCCAAGCGGCAGGGCGGCTGTTACCCAGCGGCGCCAGACCGGCCGGAAGAACGGGTGGTTCGCATCGAGAAACTTCATCGGCCCCCCTTGTCGGGCGCGCCGATGGTGGGCTGCCCCGTGCCGCCCAGATAGGCATAGCGGTAGGCGAGGGCAACGCCCCCCGCGCCGCCGATCACATTGCCGATCGTTACCCAGACCAGGTTCGTCGCCATCTCGGCCACGCCGATGTCCGCGCCCGCTGCCATGCCGAGCGGCATCAGGAACATGTTGGCGACCGAGTGTTCCAGCCCCAGCAGCACGAAGGCCGAGATCGGCCAGAGGATTGTCAGCACCTTGCCCGCCGCCGTCCGCGCGGCAAAGGTCAGCCAGACCGCAAGGCAGACGAGCGCGTTGCACAGCGCGCCCCGCACCAGCGCCTGCACCGGGTCCAGCCCGACCTTGGCGCTGGCGACCCGCGCCGCCGTCTCGCCCATCGCCCCGTCGAGAAGGCCCGAGAGCGCGAAGGCGAGCGCAAGGCCAAGCGCGCCCAGAAGGTTGCCCAGAAACACGATCCCCCAGTTGCGCAGCAGCGCCGCCGGGGTGATCCGGCCATCGACTGCTGCCATCACCATGAGGGCGTTGCCGGTGAACAGTTCGGCCCCGCCCACGATGACCAGGATCAGACCCAGCGAGAAGGCGAGACCGCCCAGCAGGCGGGCTGGCCCGAAGCCGGGATCGGTCCCGGCCATCACCATCAGATAGGCGGCGCCGCCAAAGCCGATGAAGGCCCCCGCAAGGATCGCAAGCATCAGCATCTGGCCTGCGGGCAGGGCGGCCTTGGCCACGCCCGCGCTTTCGATCAGCGCCGCGATCTGGGCGGGTTTGTAGGCATCCTGGCCCGGTGGCTGGTCGGTCATGGTGCAGGTGTTTCCCCGTTTGGTCTATGCCGCCGCCGGGCGAGCCCCCGACGCGGCAGGATGGCACGTTGGCGCCTCGGCCGGCAATCCTTTGGCGCTTGTTCGTTTTTCGAGCGGGCTATAGGGTTGAGCAGGCCGAAAGGGTCGGCCGGGAAAGGGATGACATGGCGTTGGGCAGTCTTCTTGCGATGCTGATCATCGGGGCGGCGGCGGGCTGGCTGGCGGGCAAGATCGTGGCCGGGTCTGGTTTTGGGCTGCTGGGCAATATCGTTGTCGGCATCGTCGGGGCCTTTGTAGCCGGGCTGATGCTGCCGCGTCTGGGCTTTGCGATGGGCGGTGGCGTGATTGCCGCGATCCTGCATGCCACTCTGGGTGCGGTGGTTCTGCTGGTGCTGATCCGATTGGTGAAGCGTATCTGACGGAGTGGGATTTTTCCTGCGATCCGTGGCAGGATGGCGGCAGAGGAGGATCCCGTCATGCCTGATATCAGCCCGACCTTCGACGGCCAGACCGTCATCACCACCTTCGAGATGACCCCCGGCACCGCCGCCGACCTGTTGGAGGCGCTGCAAGCCGCCTATGACGAATTCATCCGCCATCAGCCCGGTTTTGTCGGGGCCGGATTGCACATGAACGACGCGCAGACCCGGATCGCCAACTACTCGCAATGGCGCCGGCGCGAGGATTTCATGGCCATGCTGCGCACCCCCGAGATGCGCGAGCGCAACCGGTTGATCGCAGGCCTGTGCTCGCGCTTCGAGCCGGTGATGTATGACGTGATGGGGGTGTATTGAGGGGGCTGCCGGACTGCTATCGCGGGCTTGTTTCGCAAGCGTGACGCGACACCCCCGGCATCACCGCCGCCCGCCGCGGGATCGCTTGCCGCCGTGCATCCCGCCGCGCCCGCC
>JBGSQL010000316.1:0-2468 GCA_041738105.1 Rhodobacter sp.
GATAGTCCAGCAGCGGCGCCACCACCGCCACTTCCTGCGCCCGCATCAGGTCATGCACCGCGCGGTTGCGCGCGACAGGATCGGCCTCGGGCGCGAAATGGCGCGCGTGCAGCGCGTCCATGTAATCGGCGATGCCGGCACAGGCCGCGATCTGCGCATGATCCGGCCCGGCCGGAGTGAACCGTTTGTAAAGACTGCCCGCGTTGAAGTAGTGGCACTGCGCCGGCAAGGCTTCGCCAAAGTCGCGCCGGATCGTCATGATGCCCTGATGCGGCCCATAGGTCTTGTAGGCCGAAAACAGGTAGACATCCGCCCCCAGCGCCGGAACATCGGGCAGACCGTGCGGCGCATAGCTGACCCCGTCCACCACCGTGCGCGCGCCCGCCGCCCGCGCCAGCGCGCAGATCTCGGCCACCGGGTTGATCTCGGCCACCACGTTCGAGCAATGCGGAAAACACACCAGCCGCACCCGGCCATCCGCCAGCAGACGGGCCAGGTCGGCGGGGTCCAGGTGCCCCGTCTCCGGGTCGATCCGCCACTCGCGCACCTCGATCCCGGCCTCGGCCAACCGCCGCCACACCCCGGAATTGGCCTCGTGATCCTGATTGGTCACCACGATCGCGCCGGTGGTTCCCGCCAGCCAGGTCCGCACCGCCTGCGCCAGCACATAGGTGTTGGCGCTGGTCGATGGCCCGAACGAAAGCTCGTCCGGCGCCACCCCCATCAGCGCCGACAGCCGCGCGCGCGCCTCGTCCATCTCGGCGCCCCCCGCCTGCGCCGCCGGATAGGGGCCATAGGGCTGCACCTTTCGATCGGTGTAAAAGCGGTGCAGCCGTTCGACGACGGGCTTGCAGGCATAGGATCCCCCCGCATTCTCGAAAAACGCCTGCCCCGCCGACAGGGGCGAGGTGAAGGCCGGGAACTGGCTGCGCACGAAATCGAGGTCGAGGGGCATCGTCTGGCCTTTCTTTTGCACCCCATACCGCTGTCGCGCCGTGGGATCTTTGTCACTCGGGCAGAGCCATAGCATCGCGCCCGCGCCACCTCCACCCCGTCCGGGACCGGTCAGGTGTCCCGCCAGCAGGCGTTCACATTCTGATGCCCCCTTGGGCATCCGGGCGCCAAACGGCCTGCTGACGCCACGTCATGTCAAACTTCTCGACAACATTGCCTAAAATTTGGTCAAATATCCTTGTGCATAGCTTGCGCCATTAATATTTTTGTCATGTTTCACCAATGACCAAACTTCAGGTGAGGAACCAATGCCCCTTAAGAAATCCCTTCTCGCATCAGTGGCCCTTCTTCTGGCGCTGCCGGCCGCTGCCGCCGACCCCGACCTGATCGTGTTCGATTGGGCCGGATTTGAGGAAGAGGCGCTGCTCGGCGATTATGTCGCAAAGCACGGCACCATGCCGACCTATGCCTTCTTCGGTGACGATGACGAGGCGTTCCAGAAGGTGTCCTCGGGCTTCAAGGCCGACGTGGCGCATCCCTGCTCGCAGATGGTGTCCAAGTATCGCGATGCCGGCCTGATTGAGCCCTGGGATGTCAGCCGGATCCCCGAGTTTGCGAACATCGCCCCGCGCTTCCTCGACTCCGCCACGTTCAAGGACGACAGCGGCGTGTGGTACATCCCGACCGACTACGCCTACACCGCGATCGCCTGGAACACCAAGGACGTGCCCGAGGCTGATGTTGCCTCGCTCAACGTCTTCCTCGATCCGAAATACGCCGGCCGCATCTCGCTGCCCGACAACACCGATGACGTGTGGTCGCTGGCGCTGCTCGCGACCGGCGTCACCGACTGGACCGACATCACCGACGAACAGTTCGCCGCCGCCGCCGACTGGCTGCGTCAGGCCCACGCCAATGTCCGCGCCTATTGGGCCGATCCGTCGGAACTGGCGCAACTGATGGCAACGGGCGAGATCCTGGTGGCCTGGTCGTGGAACGATTCGATCGCGCTGATGCGCGAAGAGGGTTTCCCTGTCGGCTTCCAGCGCCAGGCTGAAGGCGGCGCTTCCAGCTGGTTCTGCGGTTACGTCAACTTCAAGGACGCGCCGGGCAGCGAAGACAAGGCGTATGACTTCATCAACGCCTGGCTTGCCCATCCGTCCGCCAAGGGCCTGCTCGAAAACTTCGGCTACGCCCATGCCAATGACGCCGCGATGAGCCAGATCCCGGTCGAGGAACTGGTCGCGGCTGACGTGAACCCGATCGACACCACGCTTCTTGCGCAGACACCGATCTCGTCCGAACTGCGCGACCGGATGCTGGCCGAGTTCGAGCTGATCAAGTCGGGTTTCTGACCCAACCACACTGCATCGGGCCACGAGGCCCCGCGTACAAGGCGCCCGGACCCGTTCCGGGCGCCTTTCTTCAGTCCGGCCGCGCCGCTTGCAGTCGGCAAGGTGGCCGCCTATATTGGTTTCGTCGGGGGCAACTCCGACTATGGCGATAAACGCACC
>JBGSQL010000126.1:0-2711 GCA_041738105.1 Rhodobacter sp.
CGATGCGCAGCACGCCGCCCCGGGTCGCCGCCGCCAGCGGCGCAAGGATCGCCTCGCTGGCAATCGTCTGCTCGAATTCGCGTGGGGCCGAGGGGCCCACCGCGATGACCGCGCTCATGTCGCCTTGGGCCAGGCGGTAGAGGCCCATGTCGGGCGCCTGCCAATCCAGTTGGTACCGCCCCGGCCCGACCTCGGGCATCGACAGCACGGTTTCCGTTCCGTCCGGAGCGGTGATCGTCAGCTCGCCCGGAGTTTCAGAGATCGTGCGGCGGGTGATGGTCAGCGTCTGTCCGCGCGCGGTTGCGGTCAGCGCCTCTTCCTCCAGCTCGGGTTCCTTCAGCATCCAGTGGGCCAGGCGGCGCAGAAGTTCAAGCTGCGGCCCTCCGCCTTCATAGCCCCGACCCCACAGCCAGGCGTGATCAGACGCCAGCACCGCAACGCGGCCTTCGTCCACCCGGTCGAGCACCAGCAGCGGTCGCCCGCCCGCACCCTCCATCACGACCTGCCCACCGGTTGCGGTGACATCGACCATGCGAAACCAGCGGCCCCAGTGCGGCAGGTCTGTGGCACCAGGGCCGGTGGCGACACCGGCCATGTCAGGGGTGAAAGCCTCAAGACCAGCCGTGACCGGATGACGCAGGCCCAGTTCCGTCATCGTGGGCACGAAGCCCTCTTCCACGATCCGGCCGGATGGCGTGATCGGCAGGATCGCCGCAAGTGGCGAGCGATACAGGCTGTCGGCCGTCCCAAACTCGGGGCCCGCCGCCAGCAGTACCGTGCCACCCTTGCGGACATAATCCACAACGTTGTCGAGATAGGCCGTTGGCAGGATGCCGCGTTGTCGGTAGCGGTCAAAGATGATCAGATCGAATTCTTCGATCTTCTCGACGAAAAGCTCGCGCGTTGGAAAGGCGATCAGCGACAGTTCTGTTACTGGCACGCCATCCTGCTTTTCCGGTGGACGCAGGATGGTGAAATGCACCAGATCCACCGAAGCATCGGATTTCAACAGGTTGCGCCAGACCCTCTCGCCTGCATGCGGCTCGCCCGACACCAGCAGCACGCGCAGCCGGTCGCGCACGCCATTGATCTGCACAACCGCCGCGTTGTTGCGATCTGTAAGCTCACCTTCAGCGGCCGCCACCTCGAACTGCAGAACGTTCATGCCGCCATGCGGCAGCTTGACCGGCAGTTCCAGATCCTCGCCTACCGGCACGGAAAAGACCTGCGGCTCTTCTCCGTCAACGGCGATCGACAGATCGGCCCGGCTGCCCAGATCTGCGGGTGCGGCACCTTCATCTTCGATGCGCAGGGTGAGCATCACCTCTTCGCCAAGGATGGCGAAGGCCGGCGCGTTGCGCACGATCAGCCGTCTGTCCCAGTCTGCCGCGTGCCCGGTCAGAAGGACATGGACGGGGGCCGGGATCTGCGGGGCAATCGCCATGTCATGCGCCTGTCCGTCGGTGATCAGGACAGCGCCAGCAACACGCGCGCGGGGTTCCTCGGCCAAGGCTTCGGCAAGCGCGGTCATCAGCAGCGTGCCGTCGTCGCCTGGCCCGTCGCCAAGCCTGATCACGCGCAGTTCGGTATTCGGCAACGCGGCCACCTCGGCCGTCAGCGTGGCAAGCGCCGCCTCGGTCTGCGCGGGGCGGTCAGCAATGCGCTGACTGGCGCTGTCATCGACCACGGCAAGGACAATGTCGGTCAGCGGAGCGCGATCTTCGTCTTGCAGCGCGGGGTTCGCAAGCGCCAGCAGCAACATCGCCGCCGTCAACCCGCGCAGCCACCACCCTGACAGACCCCGCCACAGCGCAACCCCCACCCCTGCAAGCGCCAGCGCCAACGCGCCATAGAACAGAGGCCAGGGCAGCAGCGGATCAAACACAAGGGATCCGGTCATTGCCCCAGCCTTTCCAGTAGCGCGGGAACATGAACCTGATCGGATTTGTAGTTGCCGGTCAGCACATGCATGATGAGGTTGACGCCAAAGCGATAGGCGATCTCGCGCTGCCGCTCACCCGCAAAACCGCGCCCGACAGGAAACATGGGCACGCCAGAAGCGTCGACTGCCCAAGCCGAGGCCCAGTCATTTCCGCCGATCACCACCGGTGTCACGCCATCATTCAGGTTGCGAAACGGCATGCCCTCGATCTGCTCCGCATCCGGCGGCGCGGCCTCGACCCAGACGGCGCGACCCGCGTGGCGACCGGGGAAATCCTGCAACAGGTAGAAGGTCCTTGTCAGCACATGATCAGCGGGAACCGGTTCCAGCGGCGGGATGTCCAACGGCAGGGCCAGTTCCTGCAGACGCCGCCCCTCTGGCGTGGTGCCACCGAAATCGGCCACATCCGCATCGCGCGTATCGAACAGGATCATGCCGCCACTGCGCAGATAGCGGTTCAGGTTGGCGTAGGCCGCATCCGAAGGGATCGGCTGGCTCGCGCTGACGGGCCAGTAGAGGAACGGAAAGAACGCCAGTTCGTCGCGTTCCAGATCGACACCGATCGGCGCCTCGGGTTCGATCGAGGTGCGCTCGAACAACTTCTGGCCAAGCCCGCGCAGCCCGGCCTCGGCAACGCGGTCAAGCTGCGCATCGCCCGTCAGCACATGTGCCAGCACCACAGCCGTCGTCGCCTCCAGCGCAAAGGCATCCTCGGGCACGGGCTGGGCGTACCCCCGGGGGGTCGTGGCGATCAGCGCGAGCGCCAGCA
>JBGSQL010000160.1:0-4563 GCA_041738105.1 Rhodobacter sp.
GCGCCGCGCCGTGCTGGCCGAGGCGGCGCGACGCTATGCGGCTGAGTATGGCGCGGAGGATGGGCGGATCCGGGCGACATTCGAGATGATCTTCCTGACCGGCTGGGCGCCAGCCGAGAGCCAGCCGAAGCCCTTGCGGCCCGGGTCGGCGGCACAGAGACTTGCCGATGCGCTGGGCACGGATGAAAGGCCACTTCCCGCCGCGACCAAGCGCAGCAGTTGACCCCGCGAGATATGCGGTTATTTCGAAACGTAACCCATTGATGACAGGACGCCCACGATGCTGGATGCAAAGATCGGTCATGCCGCGCCGCAGGCGATGCCGGTGATGGTGCCGCCCGGCAAGGACAGGCTTGCCCATGCGCCCGCCGACCACCCGCCGGTGCGTCGCGCCCGGGTTGGCGTGCTGTTGGCCAACCTGGGCACGCCCGACAACTATGACTACTGGTCGATGCGGCGCTATCTGAACGAGTTTCTGTCGGACAAGCGGGTGATCGACTATGCGTCATGGAAGTGGCAGCCGCTGCTGCAACTGATCATCCTGACCAAGCGGCCGTTCAGCAGTGGCGCGAACTACAAGCTGATCTGGAATCACGAGAAAGGCGAAAGCCCGCTGATGAGCATCACCAAGGACCAGACCGCCAAGATTGCGGCGGCGCTGGCCGATGCCCACGGGCCTGACGTGATCGTCGATTTCTGCATGCGCTACGGCAACCCCTCGACCGACAGCAAGGTGCGGGCGCTGGTCGAGGCCGGGTGCGAGAAGATCCTGTTCTTTCCGCTGTACCCGCACTATGCGGGCGCAACTTCGGCGACGGCGAACGATCAGTTCTTTCGGGCGCTGATGAAGGAAAAGCGCCAGCCGGCGGCGCGAACCGTGCCGGAGTACTTCGAGCATCCGCTGTATATCGAGGCACTCGCACAGTCAGTGGAGCGGGCCTATGCCGCGCTCGATCACCGGCCCGACGTGCTGGTTGCCAGCTATCACGGGATGCCCAAGCGTTACCTGATGTCAGGCGATCCCTATCATTGCCAATGCGCCAAAACCTCGCGCCTGCTGCGCGAGCGGCTGGGCTGGGATGCCGAGGCGATCAACACGACCTTTCAGTCGGTGTTTGGCCCGGAAGAGTGGCTGAAGCCCTATACGGTCGAGCATGTGGCCGAGCTGGCCCGCCAGGGAAAGAAGAAGATTGCGGTGATCGCGCCTGCGTTTTCGGCGGACTGCATCGAGACGCTGGAAGAGATCAACGGCGAGATCCGCGAAGCCTTCGAGCACGCAGGGGGCGAGGTTTTTACCTACATTCCCTGCCTGAACGATGACGAGGCGCATGTGCGCGCGCTGGTCGCCGTGATCCAAGAGAATCTGTCCGGCTGGGTGCGCTGAGCAGGCCCCTGCCGCCTGTCATTCGACAGTATGAATAGAAAAAGACGGTGAAGAAGCTTCACCGTCTTTTCCAAGTTGTTCAGTTGGATCAGTTCGCAGCAGCTGCGGCGATCACAATGAGCAGCAGAAGCGGAATGATGATGCCAGCCGACGACGAAGAGGTTTGCTCTTCAACGACAACCGGTTCCATCACGGGCTCGGCAACACCGCCAGCGAAAGCGGTGGTAGCAGCGCCTGCCAGGGCCGCAGCGAGTACGAGTTTCTTCATGTTAACCTCCAGATATTGCACGCCACCGAATATTTCAGAGGACGATGGCGCACACCCAAGCTGTACCTCGTAAGCTTTCATAAGCAGCTTAGACCTTCGATTGCAACGTGACTTCGCTGCGTCTGCGCTTGCTCATTGCCCGTGTCGTCAAATTAGCAACACCTGCGTGCCGTCGTTGGCCAATTGAAACAATTCCACGATGTGTTCGTTATAGAGGCCAATACATCCGTTGGAGGAACGCCGCCCGATCTTGCGTGTGTCATGGGTGCCATGGATGCGATACGCGGGCCACGAAAGATAGAGCGCGCGCACCCCCAGCGGGTTGTCGGGCGCGCCGCCTTCGATGAACGTCGGCCAGTCGGGATTGCGTTCCAGCATCGACGCGGTGGGGCGCCACGGCGGATTGACCACCTTCTGGATCACCTCGGTCTTGCCCAGGCGCGTCAGGTCTTCGGACAGCGGCACCGAGGTGGGATAAAGTTTATAGATCGACTGATCTTCCGACCAGAAATGCAGCGCGCGCGATTTGGTGTCGCACAGAATCGCGCCCTTGCGGGTGTTCTCGAAGTAATCCTGCCACTCCAGCATCCGGAAGCTGGACACGTTGCTGCGCACGGCGCCGCCCAGGGCTGCGTCCTGCTCGGTCGATCCCTGCATCGCGAGCGCGGGCATTGCCAGCCCCGCCATCGCCAGCGTTGTGCCACCCAGAAATGCCCGGCGGCCGACCTTCTTCGAGGTCTCATGGCTCATCTGCTCTACTCCATTGCGAAATGTGGCCAAAACATACTGCTTTGACGCGGCGCCTGCAAATCAAAGGCGCGTCATGCGGTCACGCAGAGTTGGGTTTGAACCCGGCGCGGCGATTCGATAAGGACGACACAGCCGAAGCCACTGGGGTAGCGCTTGATGAAGATCCTGTCCGTCTTTCTGCTGTGTGCGGCTGTGGCGCTGTCGGCCTGTGTTGGCACGGGCACGGGTGGCGGCAACGGGATCAACGCCAAGGACGCGGGCGAGATCCAGTTTCGCACCCTTGATTCGGTCAACGCGCTGCGCGGCGCGAAGGGGTTGCAGCTGATGCAGCTGAACGCGCAACTGAACGCGGCGGCGGCGACCCATGCGCGGGACATGTCGGTGCAGAACCGTCCGTGGCATTTCGGGTCGGACGGGTCGTCGCCGCTCGATCGGGTGCGGCGTGTGGGCTACGCCGGCAAGCTGGGGGGCGAGTTGATCTCGGAAACCTACCAGACCGAGATCGAGACGCTGTCAGACTGGATGGAGCAACCGGACACCCGCGCCATCATTCTGGATCCGATGGTCAACGAGATGGGATTCTCGTGGTATCAGGAACCGAATGGCAAGATCTGGTGGACGATGGTCACGGGTCGGTCAGGGGCGGCAAGCCCCTTGCTTGCCGGGCTGCCACAGCTGTGAGTCGGGGTCAGGGCGCGATCAGGATCGGCGTGCCGGGGCGCACCATCGCGTAGATGTCTTCCATCTCGTCGTTCGTGACGGCGATGCAGCCTGCGGTCCAGTCGTCCTTGTTCTTGCCGCGGAAATAGGAAAACCCATGGATCATGATGTCGCCGCCGGGGGGCATGCCCAGTTCCTTGGCTGCAGCGACGTCATTTTCGTTGGGATAGGACACGCCGAGCGACAGGTGATAGCGGCTGCGCGGGTTCTTGTGGCTGATCCTGTACGAGCCTTCGGGCGTCTTGCCGTCGCCTTCGACCTGCTTGTGTCCCACAGGGTTGAACCCCAGCTTAACATCGTAGGCTTCAAGCACCTGATCGTGGTGCAGCAGATAGAGCCTGCGCGCCCCTTTGTGAACCTCGACCCGGGTCACCTCGGGGCCGTTGTAGGTCTTGAATTTCGACCCTCCACATGCGGCGAGCCCAAAGGACAGCACGAGGATGAGTAAAAGCTGCACTGCCCGCATGTGATTTGCCTGCCCTCATTTTTCCAGAGAAATACAATACCGCGGGGTTGTTCGCAAACGCGCGTCTGCTCACGCTTTCGTGAGGCTGGACCGGCGGGCTGGCAGCGACAGGCATGCGGCCAGTTCGACATGCGAGGACCAGCGGAACTGATCGACGACCTGGACCCAGTCGATCGTGTAGCCCGCCTGCACCAGCACCCGCGCATCGCGCGCGAAGGTCACCGGATTGCACGACAGGGCGGCGATCACCGGGACGCGGGCTGCGGCCAGCGTTTCGGTCTGCGCCTCGGCCCCGGCGCGGGGCGGATCAAGGACCACCGCCTCGGCACCCTTGAACTCGTCGGGCTCCAGCGGTCTGCGGAACAGATCCCGCGCCTCTGTCGTGACCCGGTGCAGGCCTTCTGCCTGACGCCAGCCCCGATCGAGCGCCGCAAGCATTGCCGCGTCAGTTTCGACGGCGTGAACCTCGGCGGTTTCGGCCAGCGGCAGCGAAAATGTGCCTGCGCCTGCGAAAAGGTCGATGATTTGGCGCGCCGACCCCACCGCTTCGCGTATGGCACGCAGCAGTGCCGTCTCGCCCTCAGCCGTGGCTTGCAGGAAGGCGCCGGGGGGTGGGGCGACGAGGGCTTTGCCGAAGCGCTGCATGGGGGCCGTGCGCAGGGCGATCGTCTCGCCGTCCCAGGTCAGGCGCGCGAGGCCGTGGGTTTCTGCCTGTCGGGCAAGATCGAGCCGCAATTGGGCATCGAGCGGCTTGCCCCCCGTCACCGCCACATCGCACCCACCCAAACTGTGCGTGACTGCCAGCGCCAGTTCGCCCGCCCGTGATCCGCCGGTGATGACCAGGGCTTCGAGGGCGGGGAAAGCCGCCCGCAGATCCGGGTGCAGCAACTGGCAGCCGGGGATCGCCACCAGCATGTCGGACGCGCGGGCGTGAAAACCGATCAGGGCGCCACCCTTGGTGCGCCGCCCGGCGAG
>JBGSQL010000172.1:0-3181 GCA_041738105.1 Rhodobacter sp.
CCTATCTGGGGCTGACCCCGTCGGAGCATTCCAGCGGCGCAAGTGTCCGGCGTGGCGGGATCACCAAGGCGGGCAGCGGTCTTGCCCGGCGCACCCTCATCGAGGGAGCCTGGAGTTACCGCATGCAGGCCCGCGTCAGCCCGAAGCCCCTTGCCAGGCTGGAGGCACTGCCGCAGGCGATCCGCGACATCGCCTGGAAAGGACAGCTCAGGATGTGCCAGCGCTACCGCCATCCGGTTGCGGCTGGAAAGGCAAAGGTGGTCGTCATCACGGCCATCGCGCGCGAGATGGCAGGCTTCATCCGGGCCATCGCCCGCGCCACCACGCCAGCGACGGCCTGAGGGAGCAACGAACAACGGCACCCGACCCATTCCGATGCGCAGGGTTGGGGACGGAACACAGTGGGGAACCCTCGTCGCCTGTTACGGGCCGACAGTGTCGATGCCCGATCCTTAGAGCGAGGCAGCCCCAGGACGAAACCACGGTCATGCGGTAGCCAACCCGCGCATGAGAGCTTGCTCAACCGTCGTCTCAGTTCCGTCTCCTACCCTGCGCATCTCCATCACGCCGTGCCCGGCCCCCCCGGATTATTTTCTATGAAACAAGGAGTTGACAGCGATCGTGCTAGCAGGCTGCCGAACAAATCAGCCCTCGACCCGGTTTTCGGAACGTGATTCACCCTTCGCACGGTGATGGCGGGGGTTTTGGTGCGCGGGACGGACGGGGCGAGCGCGTCGCTGTTCAGCTATGTCGATCTGAAGGAGCGCATCCCGGCGCGGCATCCGCTGCGCACGATCCGGCAGGTGGTGAATGACGCGCTTGCCAGCCTCGATGCCGAGTTCGAGGCGCTCTTCACCGATTTTGGTCGCCCCCCGATCCCACGGGAACGGCTGATCCGCCCCAGCCTGATCCAGATCCTGTTCTCGGTCCGGTCTGAACGGCAGCTGATGGAGCAGATGGACTACAACCTGTTGTTCCGCTGTTTCGTGGGTCTCGGCATCGATGACCCCGTTTCGGTCCCGACCGTGTTCACCAAGAACCGCGATCGGCTGCTCACGACCGACATGTCGCGCAAGGTGATGGCCGCGATCCTGGCGCATAGGCTGATGGAAAACCGGAATGGCCTTGTCGCGCAGGCAGAGCTGACCCGCGCCGATGGGCATGGCGAGCGGAAGGCGGCGCTGGAGATGATCAATCGGCACTCCCCTGGCTCGACCCGACGCCTGACGCTTGGCGCAGATAATGGATATGACGGCGCCGACTTCGTCACTGATCTCAGGCGGATGGTTGTGAGGCCGAATGTCG
Source organism: Rhodobacter sp. (assembly GCA_041738105.1). Taxonomy (GTDB): domain Bacteria; phylum Pseudomonadota; class Alphaproteobacteria; order Rhodobacterales; family Rhodobacteraceae; genus Aliitabrizicola. Next base: position 1,306 of record JBGSQL010000172.1, read on the forward strand.
CGCAGAAGGCCCGGCATTCCGCTATCGACGGGCGGACCACTCAGCGAACCGGCTTTCTGTCGTCCGAGGCCACCCCATGACCACGACCGAAGCAAAGCCCATGGTGTTCGACGACCTGCTGCTGCTGGTGGGCAAGCTGAACTATGCCTGGACGAACACCGAAAGCCTGCTCGTCCACCTGATCGCCGGGCTTGCCGGCACCACCAAGGACGTGGCGGTCCTTATCTTCCTGACGCTGAATACGACCCGGGCGCGCATCGACCTGGTCGAGCGTCTGGCCAAGATGCAGGGCCGCAGCCCCGAGGAACGGGATCGCGTCCTGACGGTCACCCGCCAACTGGCTGGCCTTGCGGCGCTGCGCAACCGCTACAACCATTGCATCTACGCCTTCGATGCCGAAAGCGGCGCCTTCCGTACGATCCTGATGCGCGTCGCCGACCGCAAGGAAGACATCAAGCTGGGCCAGACCACCCGGATCGACCAGACGGCGATGGCCGAGATCGAAGCCTCGATCGCGGATCTGTCGCAACTGAATCGCGCCATCTGGGCGCTGATCGCGCAGCAGGGCTATCCACAGTGACGCCCGGCCAGCCCGGTTGCGCCCAGTAACCGCCCAATTTCCGGGCGAATGGCAGAAAAACAGCCGAGGATCCGCCCGTCAGCGGCGCGGTCAGCGGCCCCGGCCTTGACGACGCGGGCCCAGCAGATACTTTAGGCTTCAAATTCGGTGGAAAACCGGTCTGGCATCAGAGCCCTGCAAGCGACCCTTCCGGAGTCGCGGCGGGGCTTTTTGGTTTTCGCAACAGGTCGGCGTATTCGCAACAGGGAGTCGGGACAAAAGCCGTGAAACGCAGGATCGAGATTGGCCTTCTCTACTCGCGATCGGGCAGCTACGCGCTGATCTCCGAGGCGTGCCGCAGTGGTGCCCTCGCCGCCATCGCCCGGATCAACGCCGACCCGACGCTCGATCTTTCGCTGATCCCGGTCGAGCGGGATCCCGGCGGCAATGTCGATCTCTACGCGCCGCTGTGCGAGCAGATCCTGCGCGACACTTCGGCCCGGCACGTCATCGGCTGCGTCACCTCGTGGAGCCGCAAAGAAGTGATCCCGACGCTGGAAAAACACAGCGGAACGCTCTGGTATGCCGTGCCCTATGAGGGGTTCGAGGCGTCCGATCACGTCGTTTACACCCATGCCTGCCCGAACCAGCACCTGTTGCCACTGCTCGATTGGGCCCTGCCCACGCATGGCCGGCGCGCCTACCTGACCGGCTCGAACTACATCTGGGGGTGGGAGATGAACCGCCTCGCCCGCGATATCGTCACCGCCGCCGGTGGCGAGGTTCTGGGCGAGCGCTATTTGCCGATCGGCTCGCAGGACGTGGGCCGGATCATCGATGAAATCCGCTATCTGCGTCCCGATTTCGTCCTGAACTCGCTGATCGGCCCCTCGTCCTACCGCTTTCTTGCCGCCTATCGTGCCCTGGGCGACGAGGATCCACATTTCCGGGCAGACCGCTGTCCGGTGCTGTCGTGCAACCTGACCGAGTGTGAACTTCCGGCCCTGGCCGAGTGCGCCGAAGGCTTGATCGCGGCCGGCCCCTACTTTCGCGGCGTGGCGGGCTGGCCCGGCCCCGGCAACTTCGGCAGCAACTACCTCCGGTACAAGCTGCCCGCCTCCAGCGAGGAAATCGCCGACCCCCACAACCTCGTGCTCGACGTCTGGGCCTCTTCCGGCCTCCCCGCCGTCCTGGCGCTTGCGGCCGCGCTCGGGCTGGGCCTCCGCGCTGCCTTTGCCCCGTCACACCAGGCGGATCCCTCGGAAGTTCCTCTTCCCGAGCCTCTCGCCGGTCGTCTGGCCTGGCTCGCGGGCGGCC
>JBGSQL010000182.1:0-2931 GCA_041738105.1 Rhodobacter sp.
CCCGGGGCGGCGTGCTGCGCATCGAGGACGGGCTTCCCGATGTACGCGCCGTGCGGGAAGGGCGCGTTGCAGCCGGGCGCGGCTGGATCGGGATCACGCCCCGCAATGCCTATGTCACCCAGGACGTGCGCATCGCGGCCCTTCTGCCGGGCTGGGCGCTTTTGCTGATCGTCTCGGCCTTCGCCATCGCTGCCTGGCTGCGCGAGGGGCGACGCTGACTGTATCTCCGAGGCAGGTCCTCGGCCAGTTGGGCGCGGGAACCGCACACGCGAAAGCCGCATTGCATGCGCCATGCCACTGAAAAGCGCGCGGACGCCTCAGGGTTCGCGCCGCAAGATCACCTCGCGCGATTCCGACACGAACTCACGCCGGATCAGCACCAGAAGCGCCAGCATCGTGGCTGCGAACAGTGGCCAAGGTCCAAAAAGCCAAGCAAGCGCTCCCAGTGCGAAATAGACCGAGCGCAGGCCACGGTTGAATCCGCGCGCGGCCGTAATGTTCACTTCGGCCGCCTGTGCTGCGCGATGATAGGCGATCGGATCGGAGGCGTCATTTGGGACGGCTGCCATCAGGATCGAACAATAGCCAAACAGCCGGTGCGCCCAAATGAATTTGAGCAAGGCATCGGCCAGAAGAAGCACGACAGGGATTACCCGCAGCTCGATAGCATCGCTTGTACCCGCCGGTGCGAATCCTTCGGTCACATCCGCCAACCGCGCCGGATTGCCGATCAACGCAACCCCGCCACCAATCGCGATCAAGCAGGCCGAGGCAAAGAAAGCGGTGCCCTGACGCAGGCTGTCGATGATCGTCGCATCGAAGATCCGCGGTTGACGCGTCACGAACTGCCGCATCCAGTCATGCCGGTAGGCCACCATAAGGTGCGCGACCGAGGGCCGTCGGGCCGGCGGATGCTCGATCGCCCAGCCACTGCCAAGCCAGGCGATCACCAGAAAGGCGACGGCGCCAAGGTCGAGCGCGGAAAACGGGGCAATCATTTGGGTCAGTGTCATGGCGGGCAGCCTAGCCGCGTGGGGCGTGCCTTGCCAGAGGGCGTGTTCGGGCCTACCGTTCCACCACAGCGCCAAGTGGAGACATGCGATGGAAATGCCGGTACCCGATGCAGCGATCCTCGCCAGAAAATCGCGAATCGTAGAGCGGCTTCTTGACGTGCTGCCTGCCGACGCAGTGATCCATGACGCGGCCGAGACGCGCGCCTATGAGTGTGATGGCCTGACGGCCTATCGCTGCGCGCCCCTGGCGGTAGTCCTTCCCCGCTCGACGGAAGAGGTGTCGGCGGTCCTGCGGATCTGCCATGACGATGGCGTGCCCGTCGTGCCGCGCGGCTCTGGCACCTCGCTTGCAGGTGGCGCGTTGCCCACGGCCGACAGCGTCATCCTGGGCATCGCCAGGATGAATGGCGTGCTCGATACGGATTATGACAACCGCTTCATCCGAGTGCAGTCAGGCCGCACCAATCTCAGCGTTACCGGGGCTGTCGAACCAGAAGGTTTCTTCTACGCCCCCGATCCGTCCAGTCAGTTGGCCTGTGCCATCGCCGGCAACATCGCAATGAACTCAGGCGGTGCGCATTGCCTGAAATACGGGGTCACGACGAACAATCTGCTGGGGGTCACCCTGGTGCAGATGGATGGAACCGTGGTGCAGCTTGGCGGGCCCTGGATGGATGCGGGCGGGCTGGATCTGCTGGGGGTGATCTGCGGCTCGGAAGGCCAGCTTGGCGTCGTGACCGAAGCGACCTTGCGCATCTTGCCCAAGCCCGAAGGCGCGCGACCCGTGCTGATCGGTTTCGATGATAGTACGGTCGCTGGCGCCTGCGTCAACGACATCATCAAGGCCGGCATCCTGCCCGTCGCGATCGAGTACATGGATCGGCCTTGCATCCGCGCCTGTGAAGCCTTTGCCAAGGCGGGCTACCCGGATTGTGAGGCGCTTTTGATCGTCGAAGTGGAAGGTGCCGCGCCCGAGATCGACGCCCAGCTTGCGCTGATCCGCGACATCGCGATGCGCCACGCCCCGGTCGAGTTCCGAGAAAGCCGCAGCGAAGAGGAAAGCAAGCGGATCTGGCTTGGCCGAAAATCCGCCTTTGGCGCGATGGGCCAGATAAACGATTACATGTGCCTCGATGGTACGATCCCGATCTCGTCGTTGCCCCATGTGCTGCGGCGCATCTCCGAGATGAGCGCCGAGTTCGGTCTTGATGTGGCGAACGTCTTTCATGCGGGTGATGGCAACATGCATCCGCTGATCCTGTTCAACGCGAACACGCCCGGCGATCTGGAGCGCTGTGAGGCGTTCGGCGCAGCGATCCTGACCCTTTGTGTCGAAGTCGGCGGCTGCCTCACCGGGGAGCATGGCGTCGGCATCGAAAAGCGCGATCTGATGAACGTGCAGTTCACGCCCGCCGACATGGAGGCGCAGCTGCGCGTCAAGGACGTGTTCGATCCGAAATGGCTGCTCAACCCCGCCAAGGTCTTTCCATTGGCCTTGACGGCGACCCGAAGGGCAGCCTGACCCAGCGTCGGCCTAACCGCGTCCTGCGCTTCTTCTGTTCACAAATATCCCACGGGGGTCCGGGGGTGTGAAACCCCCGGCGTGGTTGCCCGGGCGCTACGTCGTGGCACTACAGCCAGTCGCCCCGTCCGGTGCCCACCGCGTCGGCGACCCGCGCGAACCCGTCCCGTGCGAGAAGCGCGTCCAGCCCCAGGGCGATGCGCGCGGGCAGCGAGATCCCGTCATAGACCATCGCCGTGTAAAGCTGCACTGCCGAGGCGCCGGCGCGGATCTTGGCATAGGCTGTCTCGGGCGATCCGACGCCGCCCACCCCGATCAGTGGCAGCGTCCCGCCGGTCAACTGCGACAGTTGCGCGAGCACGCGGGTTGCGCGCTCGAACAGCGGCGCGCCCGACA
>JBGSQL010000184.1:0-2370 GCA_041738105.1 Rhodobacter sp.
GCCAGTTCTACAATCTTGGCCAGCGCCAGCAGTATGTTTCCGAAGAGCACCATCAGATTACCCCATCATCTTGATTAAAATAGCGTTCACTATGCATTAATCACGGTACAAAGTCAAAACAGAATGACGGGTGGGCTTGCCTTGCCGGCGGCTGTCTGCTACACTGCCGAGCCAGGGCGGCTTGAGTGCCGCCTTCTTTTTATTGGAGATCAACATGCCGGATTTACAACTGTATCTTGATACGGCGGTCGAGGCCGCCCGCATAGCCGGAGCCTTTCAGCGCTATCGCTTCACATCGGCGTTGATTATCGACCTGAAAGGTGACAAGGACCTGGTGACCGAGGTTGACCGGGAATCGGAACGCCTGATTGTTGAACATCTGCGGTCGAAATTTCCGGGCCACGACATCGTGGCTGAGGAAGGACAGTATCCGCAGGGCGGCTCACCCTTCCGCTGGATCATCGATCCGGTTGACGGCACCACCAACTATGCCCACGGTTTCCCCTGGTTCTGCTCTTCAATCGGTCTTATGTGCGATGAAGAACTGGTGGCGGCCGTTATTTACAATCCGGTCCAGGATGAGCTATTCACCGCAACCAGGGGAGGCGGCTCTTTTCTGAATGCCCGCCGGATATCCGTTTCCTGCCGCGCGCCCCTGAAAAACTCTCTGCTGGGGACCGGCTTCCCGTACGACTGTGCCAGCGATCCGGCCAACAATTTCGACAATTTCATCACTTTCCAGAAAGCCACCCGCGGCATCCGCCGGGCGGGCGCGGCGGCGCTGGACCTGGCCTATGTGGCGGCCGGCCGCTATGACGGCTATTGGGAGCGTGGCATCTACCCCTGGGACGTGGCTGCGGGCCTGATCCTGGTGCGCGAGGCGGGCGGCTTTGTCAGTGCGATCCGCGAAGGCGACGACCCGCTTGAGGCGGGCGCGATCGTGGCCGGAAACGGCGCGCTGTTCGAAGGGTTTCGGGACATCCTGCGCGGGCCGGGAGCGCCGACCAAAAGCCTTTGAAGGCTTTTGACAAATTTCCTTGCGGAAATTCTCCAGCGCAGAGATGGCAGGCTCAGGTCCGGTCTGACGGGTGGTTGCGCCCGTCCCACCAGGGCACATCGCCCAGATCGCGCGGATTTATGCCTTCGAGGATCGCGACGTTCACCCCGTACTCGTTGGGGTTCGAGCGGCGTTGGTGGTGGGTGTAGATCCCGCAGGTCTTGCAAAACCAGTGTTTCGCGGTGCCGGTGTTCCACTGGTAGAGGGTCAGGTTGTCGGCGCCTTTCGTCACCCGCAGGTCGGGCAGGTTGGCGGTGACGGCGATCGCCCCGCGCCGCGCGCAGAACGAGCAATCGCAGCGGCGCGCGGTTGCAAGGCCCTGGGCGAGGGTGACCTCGATCTCGACGGCGCCGCAGTGGCAGGTGCCTTTCATTTCATCCTCCGGACCGTGGGAATGCGGCTAGGGCTAAGCGGGTAGCGGGCCGCCGGATGCGGCGGCGTGCCATGCGTGCTTTGCCAGAAGGCCGGGCCACCGCGCCGCAGCCAGAGCGGCACCGCGAACAGCAGGCCGGCGATGAACCCGCCGGCGTGGGCCCAGTAGGCGACGCCGCCCATGTCGGTCGACACGGCAAATCCGTTGATCAGTTGCAGCCCGAACCAGACGCCGAGCATGATCCAGGCGGGCACCGGCAGGATGCGGAAGAAGATGAGGAAAAAGAAGAACACATCCACCTTCGCCCGGGGAAAGAGCAGCAGATAGCCGCCCATCACCCCCGCGATCGCGCCCGAGGCCCCGACCATCGGGATGCGCGAATAGGGATCGGCCAGGATCTGCAGCGCTGCCGCGGCAAGCCCGGCCGCAAGGTAGAAGCCGAGATAGGGCAGGTGCCCCATCTCGTCTTCAAGATTGTCGCCGAAGATCCAGAGGAACAGCATGTTGCCCAGCAGGTGCAGCCAGCCGCCGTGCAGGAACATCGAGGTCAGAAGCGCGTGCAGATCGTGGCCCTCGGTGACATAGGCCGCAACCAGGCCCCAGTCGTCGTAGAACCGCTCAAGCGCGATCTCGGTCGGCAGGAACGGCCAGGTGGCCAGAAAGACCGCGCCGTTCAGCGCGATCAGGGCCCATGTCACGTAAGGCGTGCGGCCCGAGGGGTTGTGATCGCGGATCGGGAACATGGCAGAAGCGTTCCCGATCCGCGTGCCTTCGTCAAGGCTCGCTCACGGCGGCCAGCAGTTGCGCATTGCCGCCCGAGGCGGTGGTGTCGATGCAGACATGACGTTCCAGCCGGACATGGGCGGTGTCGGGCTGCGCGATCAGCGGCAGGATCGGCCCCTTGCGCGCGGCCAGCGCCCGGGCGTAGGGGCGGGCGGCT
>JBGSQL010000326.1:0-3415 GCA_041738105.1 Rhodobacter sp.
CAGTCCGCCGCGTCACAGTCCGCCGCGCCACAGGGTGCCTTCCGCCCGGCCGAGCTTGATCGTTACTCCCGCCACATCCTGCTGCGCGAAATCGGCGGCCCCGGCCAGCGACGGCTGAAGGATGCGCGGGTGCTGGTGATCGGGGCGGGTGGGCTGGGATCCCCGGCGCTGCTCTATCTTGCCGCCTCCGGCGTGGGGCGCATCGGCGTGATCGACGATGACCAGGTCGAAAGCTCGAACCTGCAACGCCAGGTGATCCATAGCGATGCCCGGATCGGCATGGCCAAGGCGCAATCGGCGGCCGAGGCGATGCGCGCGCTCAACCCGTTCATCGAGGTGCGCACCTATACCCGCCGGCTGACCGAGGACATCGCGCGCGACCTGTTCGACGATTACGACCTGATCCTGGATGGGTCGGACAATTTCGACACGCGATATCTCGCCAACCGCACGGCTGTCGGGCTGCAATTGCCGCTGATCGCGGCGGCGATCACCCAGTGGGAAGGCCAGATCAGCCTGTATGATCCCGCGCGCGGCGGCCCGTGCTATGCCTGCGTCTTTCCAAACCGCCCGGCGCCCGGCACCGTGCCCACCTGCGCCGAGGCAGGCGTCGCGGCACCGTTGCCCGGTGTCATGGGCACGCTGATGGCACTCGAGGCGGTCAAGGCAATCACCGGCGCGGGCGAGTCGTTGCGCGGCAAGATGCTGCTGTTCGATGGGCTGCACGGGGAAAGCCGGTCGATCACGCTGAAGAAACGGGCGGATTGCCCGGTCTGCGGTGCGCCGCACCCGGCCTGACTGGACAGCCCCCGGCGCCCGCCCTAGTCTGCGCCCGACATCGACCCAAGGGAGTTCGCCATGAAGATCACCGCCGCCCTCGCGGGCCTTGGCCTCGGCCTCGCCGCCACTTTCGCCGTCGCGCAGGATCTGCCCGATCTTGGGGGCCGCGAGGTTGTGGTCGTGACCGAAAACGCCTATCCGCCGCTGCAATTCGTTGATCCCGCCAGCGGCCAGGCGATCGGCTGGGAATACGACGCCATGGCCGAAATGGCAAAGCGGCTGAATTTTACCGTCAAATACGAAAACATCAGCTGGGATGCGATGATCCCCGCCGTGTCGGAAGGCCAGTTCGATCTTGGCATGACCGGCATCACCATCCGCGATGACCGCAAGGAAAAGGTCGATTTCTCGGATCCCTACATGCGCTCGGAAATGGTCATGCTGGTGCGCGGCGATGAAGACCGTTTTGCCGATGCGGCAAGCTTTGGTGCCAATCCCGAATTGCTGATGGCCGCCCAGCCCGGCACGACACCGTTCTACGTCGGGGTCTATGAGGTGCTCGACGGGGATGAGCAGAACCCGCGCATCAAGCTGTTCGAAACCTTTGGCGCCACCGTGCAGGCGCTGCGCGCGGGCGATGTCGATCTGGTGCTGACCGATGGCACCGCGGGCGCGGGCTATGTCGCGGCCTCGGACGGCGGGCTGAAGATCGTGGGCGACAAGCTCGGAACCGAGGATTTCGGCTTCATCTTCCCCAAGGGGTCCGATCTGGTGGCGCCGATCAATGCCGCCATCGCCGCGATGAAGGCCGATGGCACCATCGACGGGCTGAACACCAAGTGGTTCCTTGATTTCAAGATCGGCGGCTGAGGCCGGTCCGGCCCCGGTCCCGGCCCCGGACCGCGTCCGGGGCCTTGCGCGATGAACCGCCCGCCCGATCAGGACAGCGACTTTCCCTACTGGCTCGTCCTGCTTGCAGGCGTCGGGCTGGTGCTGTTCTGGCAGGTCATCGCCAACGACCTTTACGCCCAGGTGCTGCGCACGCTTGCGCAGGGCATCTGGGTTACGGTCTTTGTCACAATCCTGGCCTTTGCCATGGCCTCGGCGCTTGGCCTTGGCCTTGCCCTGATGGCGCTGTCGGGCGCGATCGTGCTGCGCCAGATTGCCCGGCTTTATGTCGAGGTGATCCGGGGCATCCCGATCATCGTCCTGCTGCTCTACGTCGCCTTCGTGCTGGCGCCAGCGACGGTCGCGCTGTGGAACTGGGCCGCGGCGCCCCTGGGCCTGCCCGAATGGCGGACGCGCGATTTCCCGCTGCTGTGGCGTGCGATCATCGCGCTGACCATCGCCTATGCGGCCTTTCTGGCCGAGATCTTCCGCGCCGGCCTGCAATCGGTGGATGAGGGCCAGATCGAGGCGGCGATGGCGCTGGGCCTGAACCGCTGGCAACGCTTTCGCCATATCGTCTTTCCCCAGGCGATCCGCACCATCCTGCCGCCCTTGGGCAATGATTTCGTGGCGATGGTGAAGGACTCGAGCCTTGTCTCGGTGCTGGGTGTCAGCGACATCACCCAATTGGGCAAGGTCACGGCCGCCGGAAACTTCCGCTATTTCGAGACCTACAACGTCGTGGCGCTGATCTACCTGACGATGACGATCACGCTAAGCCTGGTGCTGCGCCGGATCGAGGCGCGGATGCGGATGCACTGACGCGATCCGGGCCCGTGCCTTGCAGCCGTCACCGCCACTTCGCAGGTCGGGCCGGGGGTTTCACACCCCCGGACCCCCGTGGGATATTTGTGAACAGAAGAAGCCTGGTGGCGCGACAGCTTGGGGCGCCACGCGACGCCATGGCACTGGCGCCGCTGCGCTTGGCCGCCTAGGTTGGCGGCAATGATGACGGAGACACGCATGACCAACCCGCTTCTCGATCGCTGGGACACGCCCTTTGCCCTGCCGCCCTTCGCCCGCCTTGCCGACACCGATTTCGCCCCCGCCTTCGAGCAGGGCTTGACCGAGGCGCGCGCCGCCATCGCGGCCATCGCCGCGGCACCCGAGGCGCCCGGTTTCGGCAATACGATCGAGGCGCTGGAAACGGCCGAGGCAACGCTGGACCGGGTGGCGGGGGTATTCTTCAACCTGGCGGGCGCCGACAGCACGCCTGCACGCGAGGCGCTGCAGCGCGAACTTGCCCCCAAGCTGTCAGCGTTTTCGTCCGAGATCACCAACAACCGGGCGCTGTTTGCCCGGATCGAGACGCTGTGGCAGGCGCGCGCGACGCTGGGCCTGACCCCCGAACAGGACCGGGTGCTGACCCTTTATCACCGCATGTTCGTGCGGGCGGGCGCCCAGCTTGACGATGCGGCGGCCGCGCGCATGACAGAGATCCGGCAGCGCCTGGCGGTGCTGGGCACCGCCTTTACGCAGAACCTTCTGGCCGACGAGCGCGAGTGGTTTCTGGATCTGACCGAGGCCGATCTTGCCGGCCTGCCCGATTTCGTGGTGGCCAGCGCCCGGGCCGCCGGTCAGGAACGGGGCCGCCCGGGGCCCGTGCTGACGCTGAACCGGTCATTGATCGTGCCGTTCCTGCAATTCTCGACACGCCGCGATCTGCGCCGCCAGGCCTACCTCGCCT
>JBGSQL010000258.1:0-1913 GCA_041738105.1 Rhodobacter sp.
GACGAGGCGTTCCTGGCCGAGGTGCGCCGCAAGGGCGCGCTGTTTCGCCAGCAACTCGAAGGGTTGGTCGCGGCCCACCCGGCGATCTTCGCCGAGGTTCGGGGCGCCGGGCTGATGCTGGGCCTGAAATGCCATCCCGCCCCGGCCGAGGTGGTCAAGGCGGGCTATGCCGAGGGCCTGTTGACAGTGCCGGCTGCGGACAATGTGCTGCGCCTGCTGCCGGCCCTGAACATCTCCGACGCCGATCTGGCCGAGGCGGTCAACCGGCTTGATCGTGCGGCAGCGGCCTTGACGCGCGCGGCCGCCGCCGTCGCCTGATCTTCTTCTGTTCCCAAATATCCCCGGGGGTCCGGGGGCAGGCAGCCCCCGGCGCCCTCCACCAGTGAAAAGCCAAGACATGAAGCACTTTCTCGATATCCACACCACCGACACGGCTGCCCTGCGGGCGATGATCGACACCGCCCATGCGATGAAGGTCGCGCGCAACGGCCGGCCCAAGGGCACGCCGGATGACACCCAGCCACTCAAGGGCCGCATGGTCGCGCTGATCTTCGAGAAACCCTCGACCCGCACCCGCGTCAGCTTCGACGTGGGGGTGCGCCAGATGGGCGGCGAGACGATGGTGCTGTCGGGACGCGAGATGCAGCTGGGCCATGGCGAAACGATCGCCGACACCGCCCGCGTGCTGTCGCGCTATGTCGATCTGATCATGATCCGCACCTTCGAGGAAGCGACGCTGCTGGAAATGGCGGATCACGCGACGGTGCCGGTGATCAACGGGCTGACCAACCGCACCCATCCCTGTCAGATCATGGCCGACGTGATGACCTATGAAGAACATCGCGGGCCGATCGCCGGGCGAAAGGTGGTCTGGGCGGGCGATGGCAACAATGTCTGCGCCTCGTTCCTGCACGCGGCCGGGCAGTTCGGGTTCGATTTCACCTTCACCGGCCCCGAGACGCTGGACCCCGAGGCCGACGCGCTGCGCTATGCCCGCGACAAGGGCCGGCAGGTGGTGATCGAGCGCGATCCGAACCGGGCGGTGCAGGGCGCCGATCTGGTGGTCACCGACACCTGGGTTTCGATGCACGATCCCGAATCCGCCAAGGAACGGCGCCACAACCAGTTGCGCGCCTATCAGGTGAACGAGGCGCTGATGGCGCAGGCCAAGCCGGACGCGCTGTTCATGCATTGCCTGCCCGCGCATCGCAATGACGAGGTGACAAGCGCGGTGATGGACGGGCCCCATTCCGTGATCTTCGACGAGGCCGAGAACCGTCTGCACGCACAAAAGGCCGTAATGCGCTGGTGTCTGGGGTTGTAATCCCGCACCACGCCTGAAAGGAACGACGATGATCCACGACATTACCATTGCGCCGCTGACCCGCACCCTCGGGGCGCTGTCAGCCATTCTGGCCAAGGCGGACGCGCATTGCGGGGCGCACGGCGTTGATCCCGCCGCCCTGCTGACGTTCCGGCTCTATCCCGACATGCTGCCTTTCACCCGTCAGGTGCAACTGACCTGCGATTTCGCTGCGCGCACGCCCTCGCGGCTGGCGGGCGACGAGGTGCCGTCCTTCCCCGATACCGAGACCAGTTTCGCCGAATTGCAGGTGCGGGTCGCGCAGGCGCGCGATCATGTGGCCAGCTTTGCCCCCGAGCGGTTCGAGGGCGCCGCGACGCGCACGATCACGCTGAAGCTGCGGCACAGCGAGATGGTGCTGCCGGGGCTGCAGTTCCTGACGATCTACGCCTTGCCGCAGTTCTATTTCCACGCAACCACGGCCTACAACATCCTGCGTCACAACGGGGTGGAGTTGGGCAAGCGTGATTTCATGGGGGCTTGACGGGGGGCGCCTGAAGGGGGGCGCCCGAGGCGCGCCTCAGGTGGCGGCCAGCGCGTCTGCGGCGCC
>JBGSQL010000345.1:0-3117 GCA_041738105.1 Rhodobacter sp.
CCGCCCACGGCTGCCGCACGCCAGTCGGTTCTTGCCAGCGCGGGCGAAGCGCCGGTGGCCGAGCAGGTGCTCGAGGCCGTGCTTCTGGCGACGCTGATCACCCATCCTGCCTTGATCGTGGAGCATGAGTCAGAGATCGAGATGGTTGAACTGCAAGGCCCCGGCCATGATGCGCTGCGCGGGCTGATCCTGCGCCACGCGCGTGTGGGCGCGGACGGGCTGTTTCGTGAGAAACTGTTCGCCGAAGCGGGCGGCAGCCTTGAAACGCTGTTCGCGCGCAGCCATGTGCGAACGGCGCCGCCAGTGCGCAATCGCGGTGATGTCGAGATGGCGCGGCTTTGTGTGGCCGAGGCTCTGGCCAAACTCGAAGCCCGACGCGGCGCCCGGCGCGAGATCGAGGATGCGATGGAGGATCTGACCGGCCTTGCCGACGAAGGGCTGACCTGGCGGCTGACCAAGGCCGCCGAAGCGCTGCACAGCGCCGAGAAATCGACGCTAGAGGATGCAACCGAACTGGGTGAAGATCGCAACGCACTGTCGAGACACCTGCAAAACCTGATCGATTCACAAGTCTGGGTCAAGAAAAAGGGCTGACCCGCTTCCCACTGCCGTGATTCGCGCTATTGATTCGTTACGCGGCCCAACCGATTCGCCCCACACTGATCGCCTGATCCCCGAGGAGCACGCATGGCACTGAAAGACACCGACGACGCAAAACCGGAAGAGCAGGAAGCCGAAGTCTCGCTGGATGTGAGCCAGGCTGCGGTCAAGAAGATGATCGCCGACGCACGCGAGCGCGGCTACATCACCTATGACCAGCTGAACACGGTTCTGCCGCCGGAACAGGTTTCCTCCGAGCAGATCGAGGATGTGATGTCGATGCTCTCCGAAATGGGCATCAACATCATCGAAGACGATGAGGCCGAAGAGGCCGAGCCGCTGGGCGAGCTTGTCGAAACCTCGACCTCGCGTGAAGTGACGGTTGCGGGCAGCACTACCGAAACGCTGGACCGCACCGATGATCCGGTGCGGATGTACCTGCGCGAGATGGGGTCGGTCGAACTGCTGAGCCGCGAGGGCGAGATTGCCATCGCCAAGCGCATCGAGGCCGGCCGCAACACGATGATCGCGGGCCTGTGCGAAAGCCCGCTGACGTTTCAGGCAATCACGATCTGGCGCGACGAATTACTGTCCGAGGACATCCTGCTGCGTGACGTGATCGACCTTGAGGCGACCTTTGGCCGCTCGCTCGATGGCGATGGCGAGATGGAGGATGCCGGGATCGAGGGTGTCGAGGTTGCGGCGGCTCCTCGCCGCGCGACTTCTGACGAGCCCGAGCTTGATGCCGATGGCAATCCGATTTTGCAGGCCGAGGAAGACGACGACGATGACGAGGCATCGGCCATGTCGCTGGCCGCGATGGAGGCTGCACTGAAGCCGCGTGTGCTGGAAACGCTCGACGTTATCGCGAGTGACTATACGCGTCTGGCTGAGATGCAGCAGCTGCGGATGCAGGCGACGCTGCATGATTCTGGCCGGTTCTCGGCCGCAGAAGAGGCTGCCTATCAGAAGTTGCGATCCGAGATCGTGCTTCTGGTGAACGAGTTGCATCTGCACAACAACCGGATCGAGGCGCTGATCGACCAGCTTTACGGGATCAACCGCAAGATCATGTCGATCAATTCGGGCATGGTAAAACTGGCCGATGCGGCCCGGATCAACCGCCGCGAATTCATCGACGAGTATCAGGGCTATGAGCTTGACCCCACGTGGCTGGACCGCATGGCGGCCAAGGCCGGTCGGGGGTGGCAGGCCCTGATGGAAAAGAGCCGCGACAAGGTCGAGGATCTGCGCGCCGAGATGGCGCAGGTCGGGCAGTACATCGGCGTCGACATCAGCGAATTCCGCCGTATCGTCAATCAGGTCCAGAAGGGCGAGAAGGAAGCTCGGCAGGCCAAGAAGGAAATGGTCGAGGCGAACCTGCGTCTGGTCATATCCATCGCCAAGAAATACACCAACCGCGGGCTGCAATTCCTTGATCTTATTCAGGAAGGCAATATCGGCCTGATGAAGGCCGTGGATAAGTTCGAGTACCGTCGCGGCTACAAGTTCTCGACCTATGCGACCTGGTGGATCCGTCAGGCGATCACCCGGTCCATCGCCGACCAGGCGCGCACGATCCGTATTCCCGTGCACATGATCGAGACGATCAACAAACTGGTGCGTACGGGGCGTCAGATGTTGCACGAGATCGGGCGCGAACCCACGCCCGAGGAACTGGCCGAAAAATTGCAGATGCCGCTGGAAAAAGTTCGCAAGGTGATGAAGATCGCCAAGGAACCAATTTCGTTGGAGACCCCGATCGGCGACGAAGAAGACAGCCAGCTTGGCGACTTCATCGAGGACAAGAACGCCATCCTGCCGCTGGATTCGGCGATTCAGGAAAACCTGAAGGAAACCACCACCCGCGTGCTGGCCTCGCTGACCCCCCGCGAGGAACGGGTGCTGCGGATGCGCTTCGGCATTGGCATGAACACCGACCACACGCTGGAAGAAGTGGGCCAGCAGTTCTCGGTGACCCGCGAACGCATCCGGCAGATCGAGGCGAAGGCGCTGCGGAAGCTGAAGCATCCGAGCCGGAGCAGGAAGTTGCGGAGTTTTCTGGATCAGTGAGGGGGGTGCGGAGGCTTTCTTGGCGGCATTTCTACGGGAGTATTGAATGACTGATATTGTCGCTTCTTTCTATGCCGATATGCAGACGCTGGCAGATGAGCTTTCCACCCAGGCAAGACATATCGAGGCCCAACGATTTGTTGTTCAATGTCTTTATGTTGCTCTCTTAAAGAACGGCAACCTAGAATCGTCGGGAATGCTCGATCCGGTCCGTCAACTTGCCGTGGCCGCTTACGGCGCCCAAAGTCAAAAACCGAGGCCGGAACTCCTCGAGATGATTTTCAGTATGACCAGCGGCACCACCGCAGAGATCATTGCCTTCCCGTCGGGGCAATAGCACCCTTAAGCAGGGGTTCACCCCAGCTTCAGACCCACAAATAAAACAACCCGTAGGCCGAGGTTCACCCCGGCGACCCTTCGCCACGGCGGGGTGAACCCCGCCCT
>JBGSQL010000336.1:0-2248 GCA_041738105.1 Rhodobacter sp.
TGCGCCATCTTGCCCGCCGCGCCGCCTTGGGGATCGGGCGCGGTGGCACGCCCGGCGGCAACAGCTCGGGCGACATCTTCCTGGCCCTTTCGGTCGCAAATCCGGGGCCGATGCCGGAACAGGCCGGGCCGATCCTGCACCGGGCCGAGATCAACCCCGAGATCATCGACCCGCTCTACCTTGCCGCCGTCGAGGCGGTGGAAGAGGCCGTCGTCAACGCACTGGTCGCGGGCGAGGATGTGCCCACGGTCAAGCCGCCCGGCCTGATCTGCCGGGCCATCGACACGCAGGCGCTTGCCGCGCTCTTTGCGCGCGCCACCTGACACCGGACAGGCCCCTTGCGATGCACGACGCCGCGCCCCGGACCAGCCAGTTCGCGGCCAGGGGCGGCGCGGCGCTTTACGCCCCGCGCTGGCTCGTCTAATCAGGACCAGGGCAGCACGGGCGGACGGAATGCGCATTCTCATCACCAATGACGACGGCATCAATGCCCCCGGTCTTGAGGTGATGACCGAGATCGCCACCAGGATCGCCGGGCCCGAGGGCGAGGTCTGGACAGTCGCGCCTGCCTTCGAGCAGTCGGGCGTTGCGCATTGCATCAGCTACACCCGCCCGATGATGATCGCCAAGCTGGCCCCGCGCCGCTTTGCCGCCGAGGGCAGCCCGGCCGATTGCGTACTGGCCGCGCTCTATGACGTGCTGATGGGGGCCAAGCCCGATCTGGTGCTGTCGGGCGTCAACCGGGGCAACAACGCGGCCGAGAACGTGCTTTACTCCGGCACCATCGGCGGCGCGATGGAGGCGGCGCTGCAAGGCGTGCCCGCCATCGCCCTGTCGCAGTTCCTTGGCCCCGAAACACAGGATCTGTTCGACCCGTTCGAGGCCGCCCGCGTGCACGGCGCGCAGGTCGTGCGTGCGATCCTCGACAAGGGCACGTGGGACGGCGTCGATTACCGGCTGTTTTACAACGTGAATTTCCCGCCGGTCCCGGCCGCGCGCGTCAAGGGCCAAAAGGTCTCGGCGCAGGGCTTTCGCCGCGACACCTCCTTTGGGGTCGAGCCGCACATCTCGCCTTCGGGGCGCCGCTTTCTCTGGATCACGGGTGGGCCGCAGCACACGCCCACCGAACCCGGCACCGATGCCGCCGTCAACCTCGACGGCTATATCTCGATCACGCCGATGCGCGCCGACCTGACCGCGCATGATCAGCTGGCAGACCTGCGGGTCGCCCTCGAATGACCGAGATCGCCGAGCGGAAGATGCGCTTTCTCTACGCGCTCCGCTCCAAGGGCGTCACCGACGCCCGTGTCCTGACGGCAATGGAAAAGGTCGATCGCGGCGCCTTCGTCAGGGGCCTTTTCGCGGACAAGGCGTATGAGGACATGCCCCTGCCGATCTCTTGCGGCCAGACCATCAGCCAGCCCTCGGTCGTCGGCCTGATGACCCAGGCCCTTGCGGTCACGCCGCGCGATAAGGTGCTCGAGGTCGGCACGGGATCGGGCTATCAGGCGGCGATCCTCAGCCAGCTCGCGCGCCGCGTCTATACCGTGGACCGCCACAAGCGTCTGGCGCGCGAGGCGCAGGAACTGTTCTGGTCGATGAACCTCACCAATATCACCGCGCTTTGCGCCGATGGCAGCTTCGGCCTGGCCGATCAGGCCCCGTTCGACCGGATCATCGTCACCGCCGCCGCCGAAGACCCGCCAGGGCCGCTCTTGGCGCAGCTCAAGATCGGGGGTATCATGGTGCTGCCGGTCGGTCAGTCCGATACGGTGCAAAGCCTGATCAAGGTCACGCGAACCGAGACAGGCTTTGACTATACCGAATTGCGGCCGGTGCGCTTCGTGCCACTGGTCGAGGGGCTTGGCCCCGAATGAACAGGGCGGAAATCTCCGCAGCAATCAACCGTGTTCCGGGAACAACCCGGACGAACCGGCGAGGCAAGGCATGACGCGTTCCCAGGCAATGATCCGGATGATGGCCCTTGGCACCCTCGGGCTGCTTTCAGCCTGCAGCACCAACGATTTCGACTGGGATCTGCGGCCGCAGGGCCAGGGCGGATTTTCCACCGCCGAGGCCGCACGCGGCGCCACGACCAGCCGCCCCGCGCCGGACGCGCGCGGCGTCATATCCTACCCCGGTTATCAGGTGGCCGTCGCACGGCGCGGCGACACGGTGGGCAGCGTTGCCGCGCGCGTGGGCATCCCGACAAGCGAACTGGCCAGCTACAACGCCGTCTCGCCCGACG
>JBGSQL010000351.1:0-5174 GCA_041738105.1 Rhodobacter sp.
GCCAGTCCACCCGCAGGCCACTCGCGCGGTCCACCAGCAGCGCCGAGCCGATCTTCACCACCAGCCGCCGCGCGTCACGGATATCCGGGGCCACCAGCGGCGTCAGGGCTGCCAAGGTGCCGTCTCCTCGACCTCCGCCCGCTCACCCCGGATCGCGGCCAGCAGCGCGCGCAGCACCTCCTGCAGCCCCTGCCCCGACACACCCGAGATCAGATGAACCTTGCCCCCGGATGCCTTCTCAAGCGCCCTGCGGCGCGCGGCGAGCGTCTTTGCATCCAGCGCGTCGATCTTGTTCAGCGCGGTGATACGCGGCTTTTCGGCCAGATGGCCGGCATAGGCCTCCAACTCGGCGATGATGGTGCGGTAATCCTTGGTGAGGGTTGACGAGGTGCCGTCCACCAGATGCAGCAGCACCGCACACCGCTCCACATGCGCCAGAAACTGATCACCAAGGCCACGACCCTCGCTTGCGCCCTCGATCAGCCCCGGAATGTCGGCCATCACGAACTCTTGCCCATCGACACCCACAACCCCCAGGTTCGGCACCAGTGTCGTGAAGGGGTAGTCCGCGATTTTCGGCCGTGCGTTCGAGGTGGCCGCAAGGAAGGTTGACTTGCCGGCGTTCGGCAGCCCCACCAGGCCCGCGTCCGCGATCAGCTTCAGGCGCAACCAGATCGTGCGCTCCACCCCCTCTTGCCCCGGATTGGCCCGCGAAGGTGAACGGTTGGTCGAGGATTTGAACTGCAGGTTGCCCCAGCCCCCATTGCCGCCCTTGGCCAGCAGCACGCGCTGCCCCACCTCGGTCAGGTCGGCGATCACCGTCTCTTCATCGTCGTCCAGGATTTCGGTTCCGACCGGCACCTTCAGCACGATATCCTCGCCGGTCTTGCCCGTGCGTTGGCTACCCATTCCGGGCTGGCCGTTCTTCGCAAAGAAGTGCTGCTGGTAGCGAAAGTCGATCAGGGTGTTCAGGCCATCCACGGCCTCGACCCAGACCGAGCCACCATTGCCACCATCACCGCCGTCCGGCCCGCCGAATTCGATGAATTTCTCGCGCCGGAAGCTGACGCAGCCAGCACCGCCGCCACCCGAGCGGATATAGACCTTGGCCAGGTCGAGGAATTTCATCTTGGTCGTCCTTTGCGGTAGGGCTGAACGATCCCCTACCGCAAAGGCAGGGCAAGGCTCAATCGAGTTTCTTCAGATAGGTCCATGTCGGCACGCGCGCATTGCGCGCCACGCTGAAGCTTTCGGCATCTCCGATATAGCCGAAGCCGCAATTCGTCAGCACCCGCGCCGACCCGGGGTTGTCCTGGAACACTTCGGCAAAGATGGTGCGCGAGCCAAGCGGGTTCGCGGCCACCAGTGCCTTGACCGCCTCTGACGCGAAACCCGCGTTCCAGAAGGCCGGCGCGACCCAATAACCAATCTCGGACTGGCCACGATCCATCGCCTTGAGCGAGATCACCCCCAACACCTCGGCGAGGCCGGTCGCGGATCCGTCCATGACCCAGGCGGTCTCGGGGCCAGCACCAGCCATCATCCGCGCCACGAAGGCCTCGGCGGCACCGGGGGGCAGCGGATGCGGGATCGACCGGGTCGCTTCGGCCACACGTCGATCCCCCGCGTACAGGGCGAAGAGCCCGGCATCGGATTTTCGCACCGGACGCAGCGTCAAACGCCCCGCCGCAAATGCGCCAACGGGCGGCGTCGTGGCCGTCGTCAGATCAAGCGTCATGGCTTCCCTCCTTCGAAGCACATGCAGATCAGGCGCCCTGTCGCCTGCTCTGTCGGTGTCCGGGCCGGTGACCCGGCCCGGACGATCGTGTCTCCCTACACCGTCAAAGTGGCGATCCGATGTCAGTCCCCCAATGCCACAGCGATCACATGCTGCTCACAAGGCGCTGAAACGGGAAAGGGGACCGGCGGTTTCGCCGATCCCCTTTACCTTGTCGGATGTAAAGGTCGGCTTACTCAGCGGCCTCCGCCACCGGGAAGACCGAAATGAAGGTGCGCCCCTTCATGCCCTTCTTGAACGCGACACGGCCTTCGACCACAGCAAAGATCGTGTGGTCAGTGCCCATGCCCACACCCTCGCCCGGGAACCATTTCGTCCCGCGCTGGCGCACGATGATATTGCCAGGAGCGGCCGCCTGGCCACCATACAGCTTGACGCCAAGGCGCCGGCCGGCCGAGTCACGGCCGTTGCGCGAAGAACCACCTGCCTTCTTGTGTGCCATCTGTCGTTACTCCTTCGCAGCAGTCGCAGCGGCCTTGGTGGCGCGCTTCGGTTTCGCGGGGGCCTCGGCCACGTCGGCCGCGGCCTGGGTGTTGTGCGCCGCACGGCGCGCATCGGCCGTCCCTGTCGCGGCGGCCACGCCGGATTTGTCCGCACCGGTCGCCAGAATGTCGGTCACACGCACCAGCGTCAGATGCTGGCGGTGCCCTTTGGTGCGCTGCGACGAGTGTTTCCTGCGGCGCTTCACATAGTGGATGACTTTCTCACCCTTGATCTGGTCGATCACCTCGGCCTGCACGGCCGCACCGGCAACCAAAGGCGATCCAACAGTCAGCGTCTCGCCGCCCACCATCAGAATGTCGTTGAACTGGATCTTGTCTCCAGCGATCGCAGCCAGCTTTTCAACGCGCAGCACGTCACCCGCCTGCACCTTGTATTGCTTGCCGCCCGTCTTGAGGACCGCGAACATGGTCTTTCCTTTTCCCTTGCCGCATCCTGTGGCCCCGGAATGAACCGGCGTTTGCCTTCGCCTCGGACAGCGCGCCCCGATATCGGGACGATATGAAACAAAAAGCCCCGGAAGGATACGATGACCCATCCGGAGATGCGGTCATATCTGCGATGCCTTCCAGGTTGTCAAGCGCCCGGATCGGTCAGATGTCCTGCCCGGACAACATTTCCGCGGCCCCGCGCCCAAGATCGTGCGAGATCTGGCCGAAAACCTCGTCGAAGGCACCGAACAGCGCGGTGTTCAGCAGATCAGCCGCCGGCGTATCTGAGAACGCCAGATAGGCCTGCATTTCCTCGTCTGAAAGCGGCTCGTAGGCCAGCATCAGATAGGGATAAAGCCACGCCTCGGTTTCGGCCCGGATGTCGGCCTCTTGTGACCAGACTTCCGACAGCATCTCTTCTTCTGTCATCTCGGCGCCTTGAAAGGCGCCGCCCTCAGCCATCCCGCGGTAGAAAGCGAGATTGGCGTTGAGCGCCCCCGAGACGTTCTGTTCGATCAGGTCGTTCGCCTCGGCGAAGCGCAGCAGGGACTCGAAGCGGCGATCGCCCATCGCCCGCATTTCGTCAGCCGCCACCTGCGCGGCCTCTTCCACCGCCGTGTCCAGCAACGCGCGGCGGGCCTCGAGTTCAAGCTTCAGGATGCGCTGCCCGCGCTCTGATCCGAAGAATCCGTCGATCGCACCCAGCAAGGCGGGATCGCGGCCTAGACGGTCGATGAAAGCGGCGGTGAAGCGCGACTCGAGCGTCGCACGGTCATAGATCAGCGCGACGATCGCATCCCACCGGGCGCCGCCTGCCTCGGGAAAGAGTTGCTCTTCAAGATCGGTACCATAGGCGATCCCCTCGGCCTGCATCACCTCGATCATCTCGGAAATCTGCATCGTCTCGGCAACCCGCGCACCATCAACGTCGCCCGCCTGCAGTGGCGCCGCGAACGCCACGATCAGCAGGAGCGGAGCAAACATACGGGCCAGCATGGGCAGAGCTTTCCAGGCAACAGGGAACAGGGCATGTCGGGACATATGCTTTTCGGGTCGGGATGCCAAGACGCCGCCCCGCCACACCCGCGTGAACATGGCGTCATCGGCGACCCCGCGCCACTTGGTTTGGCCAAATCGGGGTTGCAACAGCACCGAGCCTGCACTAAACCCCGCCTCCACGATGACCACCGACGCGGAGAGGTGCCGGAGCGGTCGAACGGGGCGGTCTCGAAAACCGTTGTGGGTTTGCGCCCACCCAGGGTTCGAATCCCTGTCTCTCCGCCACACCAATCCGCCAAGGCATTGAAAAGTCTGGTGCATTTTCGGATTGAATACCTTAATCCACATTCTGCCTCATAACTCGTTCCGGATACCCTTCTGTTTTCCCGGTCTTGCTTACGCTGCTCGACCGCAACCCCGGCGACCTATCCCTCGGTTGCAAGGGGGCGGGGGGGCTTCGCAAGGGGGGGGGGCCCCGGAAAACAAGTGCGGCCCTCCATATACTCCACTCATGCTCGCGCGTGGCTATCGAACTTTTATTTAATCTCAACTCACTTTGCAGCGCGAAGCATTTGGTTTGCAATAGAAATGAACGAGTTGGCGATTTCATCGGGTGTATGCTGCGCCCAAAATCACCTTCGTCAGAACTTGGATCTGTCACAGCCCGGGCGAAGTACCGAACATGACCTGCTCTGAGAAATTGCTATTGATGGGCTGGATTTTCTTCGTTCTCCGAACCTGCATCCACACGTACCCCTCTCCAGTGGGCACATAATCGACCAGGTCGACGTCCTTCCGTGCCCCCGGCGCGACGGGCTCGGCGACGCACCCCCGCCTGCGGGTGGCTCGTCCCAAAGAAACACCCGATCATCGCACTCTGCGTGGCTGTCGCGCACTTTCGCGTCATCTTGGGAGCGCCAGATCTGTCGTTCGATGCCGAGGTCTTGCTGCCAAAGCTGTCCGTGTTGGTCAGGCACGCAGTGTGGGGCGGTGATTACCTTTCGCCTTGGGGATAACCGACCGAGAATCTGGCTTCAAAACCCGAGGCTTCGGTTCCACGGGGGGAACGCAAGACCAATCGGCCGCCAGACCGTTCTGCGATGGCCGCAACGATGGCGAGGCCAAGTCCGCTGCCCGCGGCTGGCGATCCGGAGCGTTCAAACCGATGGGTCAGGCGTTCAAGGACGGCTGCGGGCACAACGGGGCCGTCATTGGCGACGACCAGCGTGCCATCGGCAAGCAGCGAAACCTCGACAGGCGCGTCGGTCTTGCCGTGGCGCAAGGCGTTTTCGACCAGATTTCGCAGCAGGATCGCAAAGGCGTCGGGATCCAGATCGGACATCACCGGGCTTTGCGCGATGGACAGCACGATCCGCCCCGGACCCGCCATGCGCGACAGGTCCTCGGCAACCATGCGGGCGATGGGGCGCAGGTCGGCGGGGACG
>JBGSQL010000375.1:0-11274 GCA_041738105.1 Rhodobacter sp.
CCAGCGTCAGCGCGGCCTCCAGCCCCGCCGGCCCGCCGCCCACGACAAGCACCGATCCTTCGCCGTCTCGCCGCACGCGTTCCGGATGCCAGCCGCGTCGCCATTCCTCGCCCGCCGTAGGGTTCTGCGTGCAGCGCACCCAGACACCATCATGCCAGGACGAGATGCAGATGTTGCACCCGATGCATTCGCGGATATCCGCCTCGCGCCCCGTGTCGATCTTGGCAGGCAGGAACGGATCGGCGATCGAGGGCCGCGCCCCCCCAATCAGATCAAGCACGCCGCGCCGGATCATGCCCACCATCGTGTCAGGCGAGGTGAACCGCCCCACCCCCACCACGGGCTTATCCGTAAGCGATTTCACGAAATCGACCACAGGTTCATGACTGCCCTCGGGCGTGAACCGTGACGGCGCGCAGTCGGTCGCGGAATAGTCCATCTTCACGTCGAACAGATCCGGCGCATCGCGCAACAGCGTGATCACCTCATGCCCCTCGCTTGGGGCCACCTCGGACGGGCGCGCGCGCAACTCCTGCATCGACAGCCGCAGGGCAACGGCGCAGCGGCCCTGCGTGGCCTCGCGCACCGCGTCGATCAGGTTCTCGACCAGCCGCACCCGATTGCGCACCGATCCGCCATAGGCATCGGTGCGCTGATTGTACTCGCTCATCAGGAACTGGTAGGGCAGATAGCCCATCCCGGCATAGACGTAGAGGATGTCGAAGCCGGCCCGTTCGGCGCGCACCGCCGCCTCGGCATGCCAGCGGATCAGGTCGCGAATGTCCGACGCATCCATGATCCGGGGGCGCGCCGACGACATGAAGCCGACATGCGTTGCCATCCAGGGTACGCCCGAGGGCGACAGCATCGGGTAGCGCGTCGTGCGGTTCATCGCCGCCGCCCCGCCATGCCACAACTCGATGCCGGCCAGCGCCCCGTGGGCGTGGACGGCCTCGGTCATCAACGCATGAGCCGCCACATCAGCATCGTCCCACAAGGTTGCACAGGGAAACGGAGAATCGTCCGAGCTTTCATCCACCGAGCAGGCCCCGGTACAAACGACACCCCAGCCCCCCTCGGCCTTCATGCCGCGAAATGCGGCGCGGACATGGGGGGCCGCATTCGTCATGCCGCTGGCATGGGGCACCTGGAAAAAACGGTTCTTCGCAACCTTCGGCCCGATCTGCACCGGCTCGAACAGCACGTCATAGCGCGGGTTGCGGGGCATCGGCGGCCTCCTTGTTGAACGAACGTACAGTAAGCAGCCGCAACCGCGCACGTCAAGCCGCGACAATCCCGTTGCCGGCCTTCCCCCCTTGTTGCATGATCGTCCAACAGGCGGAGACCCGATGCAGGCCCGAACCGATCTTCCCTTTCAGGTCCAGGTTGTCGAAAACCTGTTCCTCACGCTGCCGGATGGCGCGCGCCTTGCCGCCAAGTTGTGGCGGCCCATCGGCGCCGGTCGCGTGCCCGCCATCCTCGAATACCTGCCTTACCGCAAGCATGACGGCACCCGGATCCGCGACCATGCGATGCACGCCTATCTGGCCGGGCACGGCTATGCCTGCCTGCGTGTCGATATCCGTGGCACGGGCGAAAGCGACGGGCTGATCCACGGCGAATACACGCCGCAGGAATTGGCAGACGGCTGCGAGACCATTGCCTGGATCGCCGCGCAGGACTGGTGCGATGGTCAGGTCGCGATGATCGGGATTTCCTGGGGCGGCTTCAACGGGCTTCAGATTGCCGCGCTACACCCGCCCGCCCTGAAAACGGTCATCACCGTCGGATCGACCGACGATCGCTACGCAACCGACATCCACTGGATCGGCGGATGCCTGTCGAAAGACAATTTCGACTGGTCCTCGACCATGTTCGCCTGCAACGACCTGCCGCCGGACCCTGCGATCGTGGGCGACAGATGGCGGGCGATGTGGCAGGCCCGGTTCGAGGCAAACCGGCCGTGGATCCTGGACTGGCTGCAACATCAACGGCGCGATTCCTACTGGAAGCAGGGATCGGTCTGCGAAGACTTTGCCCGCCTCACCCTTCCGGTCTATGCGGTGTCGGGCTGGGCCGACAACTATTCCGAGGCGGTGCCCCGCCTGCTTGCTGCCCTGCCCGGCCCCAAACGCGGCCTGATCGGCCCCTGGGCCCATTCCTACCCGCAGGATGCCGCGGTCGAACCCGCGATCGGCTGGCTGCAAGAGGTGGTGCGCTGGTGCGATCACTGGCTGAAAGGCCGCCAGACGGGCATCATGGACGAACCGACCCTTCGGGTCTGGATGCAGGACGGTGTTGCGCCGCGCACCTGTTACCTTCGGCGCGCAGGCCGGTGGGTGGGCGAGCCGTCCTGGCCGTCGCCGAACATCCGGCCCAGCCGGCACTACCTGACCGCTGATCGCGCCCTGTCTGCAAACCCGGAAACTGGGGGCAATCCGGAACCTGCGGGCGTGCTCGACATCTGCTCCCCCCTCTGGGTCGGCCTGGGCGCGGGCGAGGTCGGGCGCTACGGCGGCGACGCGGACTGGCCGGGCGATCAACGCGAGGATGACGGCGGATCACTGGTGTTTCTGTCGCCCCCCCTGCCCGAGCGGATCGAGATCCTCGGCGCGCCAACGCTGCACCTGTCCTTCGCGTCCGACAAGCCGCTCGCGCTGGCGGCAGCGCGACTTAACGATGTGGCCCCTGATGGCGCGTCGACGCGCGTGACGCTGGGACTGCTGAACCTTGCCCATCGAAACGGGCACGAGGTTCCGCAGCCGCTGACGCCGGGCCAGCCAACGACGGCCCTGATCGAGATGGACGACATCGCGCATGTCTTCGAGGCCGGCCATCGCATCGCCATTGCCCTTTCAACCACCTATTGGCCCATCGCCTGGCCCTCACCCGAACTTGCAACACTTTCCGTGCGTTGCGGCGAAAGCTGGTTGACCCTGCCGGAACGCCCGCCCCGCCCGACGGATGCAACCTTGCGTCCCTTCGATCCCCCCGAAGCGGCCCCCCCGCCCCCGCATGTCGATCATCCGGTCGCCGCCCACCCAAGACGGATCAGCCGGGATCTGCTGTCTGGTCTGATGACGGTGGATTTCGGCAGATGGACCGGCAAGACAGACCTGCCCGACATCGGGCACACGCACACCACCAAGGGCCTTGCCCGCTATGAGATCATCGACGGCGATCCCCTCTCGGCCAGGGCCATCACCGACTACCGGGTCGAGATCGCACGGCAGGACACCACCATCGAACATCACTCGACGGGCGTGCTCAGTTGCGATGCGACGCATTTCCGGGTCGAGATGGACGTGACGATCCGCGAGAACGGCGCCTTGGTCTTTCAACACCACTGGGACGAAAGAGTGCCGCGTGACCACCTCTGACCCCAAGAAATCCGCGCCGGATCCGACCGCCCGCGCCACCACCGCCCGCTATCGCCGCTATCCCGGCGAAACGCGCGCGGCGATGCTGATCGAGGCCGGCATCGCCTGCCTCGCGCGGGGCGGCATCCTGGCGTTCACGGTCGACAACATCTGCCGCGAGGCCGATGCATCACGCGGCCTGATCACCCATCACTTCGGATCTAAGGGCGGGCTGCTCGCCGCGATCTATGCCAGGATGTATGATCAACTTCTGGCGTCGATAGACGCGATCGACAGAGACGAAGCAGACATCCAAAGCCTCGTCGACGCCACCTTCGCACCCCAGGTCTTCAACCCGGACAGCCTCAAGGTCTGGCTCGCGCTGTGGGGTGAAATCGCCAACAATGACGCGTTGCGCGCGATCCACCGAACCCGATACGTCCGGTTCCGCGCCGCCATATCGCGGGCGCTTTCGCGTGAGGCCGTTGCGCGGGGCGTTACCATCGACGCCGACAGAGTGGCGGCCATGTTCATTGCCCTGTCCGACGGCCTCTGGCTCGAACAGAGCATTGATCCCGAAACGCTCTCCCTCGCGGCGGCACACGAAGCCGGGCTCGATCTGCTGGAGGCTTTTCTCGGCCCACGTCCACCGCACTAGGTCTGGCGGTTCGGCAACAGGCGCCGGGGTTGGCCGGGCCTGATCCATGAGACTGCCGGATTGGCATCAAAGTCGGGTAACTCCACAAAATTGTTGCCTCTTGCGCAACCAGCCGTCAAACATTGCGCGCGCACAGGCTCAGGAAGTTCTTAGATCGAACGCTCCTTGTTTGAATTCATTTGGAAGTACTCGCGAAGAGAGCAGATTGTTCTTGTCGCCCTGACGGCTGCGATGTTTCCGGTGCTTTACCTGACCCTGGAATTGCCCAAACGGATCATCAACGACGCGATCAGCGCCAAGACGGTTCCGATCGACGTCCTCGGTTTTCAGATCGGGCAAGTCCAGTTCCTGGCGATGCTGTGCGCCGCGTTCCTGATTTCGGTCGTCGGGCATGGCCTGATGAAGATGCGCATCAACACGATGAAGGGCATCCTGGCCGAACGGATGCTGCGCCGGTTGCGCTATTCGTTGATCACGCGGATCCTGCGCTTCCCGCCGTCGTATTTCAAGCGGACCTCGCAAGGCGAGCTGGTCTCGATGGTCACGGCCGAGTCCGAGCAACTGGGCGGCATGATGGGCGACGCGATATCGCAACCCGTCCTGCAGGCCGGCCAGATGCTGACGATCCTCGCGTTCCTGTTCGTCCAGAGCGTCTGGTTCGCACTGGCCGCGATCGCCCTGATCCCGCTGCAGGCCTGGCTCATTCCCCGGATGCAGCGGCAGATCAACCTTCTGAACCGATCGCGGGTCAAAGAAGTGCGCAAGCTGGCCTCCGAAATCGGCGAGACGGCCGCCGGCGCGGTCCAGCTGCGACGCAACGGTGCGGTCCGGTATCGGTCCGCCATGATCTCGGCGCGGCTGGGTGTGCTGTTCCACATCCGGTTCCAGATCTACCAGAAGAAGTTCTTCATGAAATTCGTGAACAACTTCATCACCCAACTGACGCCCCTCTTGTTCTACTCGTTCGGCGGCTATCTGGTCATTTCCCACAACCTGACGCTAGGGGCGCTGGTCGCGGCGCTTGCAGCCCACAAGGATCTGTCAGCGCCCTGGAAGGAATTGCTCGACTACTACAACCAGGTTCAGGAAGCGGCGCTGCGCTGGGTCGTGGTGACCGAGCGGTTCGCCCCCGCAGGCATGATCGACGAGGCATTGTTCGACGGTACTCCGGACGACATCCCGCGCCTTGCAGGCCCGATCGAACTTGATCAACTGACGCTGCGCAGCGCCGATGGTGCGGTCGTTCTCAGGGATATCACCCTGACACTCCCGCCAGGGATCAGTGTGGCCATCGGCGTCGAGAACGAGGACGATCGCAGGGCGATCGCCGAATTGCTGACACGCGAAGTCTCGCCCGTCGCCGGCGCCATCCGCATCGCCGGACAGGACCTGTCTGGTTTGCACCAGGGCGTGATTGCCGCGCGGATCGGCTATGCCTCGTCGCGCCCCTTCATCGTGCAAGGCAGTCTCGGCACGAACGTGATGGCCCCTTTGATGACCGAACCAGACCTGGCGCGGGCGGATGCAGCGACAGAACAGATCCGGCTTGCGGCCATGCAAGAGTCGATCAGGGCCGGCAACTCGCCCGATCCGCTGGGTGTCGGGTGGATCGATCCGGCCCGCGCCGCCCTGACGTCGGAAAAGGACGTTCGGGCGTGGTGGCTCGACCTGACCGAAGCCCTCGACGCGGAAAGGTTCCTGTTCGCGCGAGGACTGGAGGAGAAGTTTTCGCCGCAGGACGACCCCGAGCTTGCACAGCGCCTGGTCGCCCTGCGACCGGTGGTCGCCAGCCGGCTGGCAAGCGGCGGACTCGACGCAATCTTCTACCCGTTCGACCCGACGCGCTACAACCCGGCCTTGCCGGTGGCGGGAAACCTTCTGTTTGCCGTCCCTCAGGACAGGATCACCGAAGAAGCGCTTGTTGATCAGACAGACTTCCTGCAGTTGCTGCGCAAGCTGAACCTGGAACGCGAACTCGTCGATCTGTCGCGCGACGTTGTCGAAATGCTCAGCCAGACGTTCGGAATGGATGGAACCGATCATCCGCTGTTTCGCAAGCTGCGACTTGACCCCGCCACCTATGGCCGGGCGGTGGCGCTGTTGGAAAAGGCGGATCGGGCCTCGGGGCAGGTGCTGAACGACCACGAGCTTGCCCAGATGCTTGCGGTGCCGTTCGAGATTTCGGCGGAACAGATCGGGCCGGCCTTTTCCGATGAGATGAAGGATCGCATCGTCCGGTTGCGCCAGTCTGCATCCGGCTTCCTCAAGACCCAAGCCGTCGGCCTGTTCACCCCGCTCGATCCAGACGCCTTCTCGCCGGGGCTCAGCGTGCTTGAAAACGTGATCTTCGGAAAGATCTCGGAAGCGGCGGGGGGCGGCACGGATCAACTGAAGGATGCGGTGCTGAAGATCCTGCAGGAGAACGGGCTGCGGCGCGCCGTGACCAACCTGATCTATGATCTGCCGACCGATCTGGGCGGTGCCAACCTGACCACGCTCGTCGCCGAAGCCATGGATCTGACCCGGGCGGCGATCAAGCGGCCCGATGTCCTGATCCTCGATCAATGCCTCGCAAGCTATGACCAGACCGCGCGCAATGCCGCCTTTGACCGATTGCGCCGGCTGCTGCCCGAAACGACGATCATCCACCTGATGAACCGGATCGACGACCCGGGCAACTTCGATCGCCACTTCGAGATCCGGTATACCCAAATCGTCGGGACCGGGGTTGAGAGCGCGGGAACGGAAGACAATACCGCCAGCGCCGACCTGACGAAGAAGCTTCGGTTGCTTGAAACGAC
Source organism: Rhodobacter sp. (assembly GCA_041738105.1). Classification (GTDB taxonomy): domain Bacteria; phylum Pseudomonadota; class Alphaproteobacteria; order Rhodobacterales; family Rhodobacteraceae; genus Aliitabrizicola. The sequence goes on from JBGSQL010000375.1 coordinate 6,819, forward strand.
GGACCTGTTCTCGGGCCTCGATCGCAAGCAGCTTCGCCTGCTGGCATTCGGGGCGCGCTGGTACACCGCCCCGGCCGGCACCTACATCTTCCACAAGAACGACGATCCGTCCGATGGTGCCTACCTTGTTTCCGAAGGCGAGGCGGGGCTTTACCTGCCGCTCGAAGGATCAGCCGAACAACTGATCGCCACTGCGGTGCGCGGCAGCCTGGTTGGCGAACTGGGCCTGATCCGGAACGAACCGCGATCGCTGAGCATGAAAGTTCATGCCGATGTCACGGCCCTGCGCATCAGCGCCGAGGCGTTCCTTTCGGTGGTCGAGCATGATGCGGCGACGGCCTTCAAGCTGCTCCAGGTCGTCGCGGGCTACGTCAGCCAGAACAACGACTGACCGCGCGCCGCTCCGCCTTTCCAGATGACGTCCTGTCACGCGCAACCTCACCTTGCCGGCGGGCAGAAGGCCTTCTGCAAGGCATCAATGATCGTGCGGGCCTCGGGGCGACCCAGCGCATAACGAATGTTGCGGCCTTCACGCGTGGCGGTGACAAGACCCTCTGCGCGCAGCCGCATCAATTGCTGCGACACCGAGGATTGGCTGATCTGCAAGGACTTGCAGATCTCGCCGACCGTCTTGGCGCTGTCCAGCAGCAGGCACATGATCTCCAGCCGCCCATCATGCGCAAGCAGCTTCAGAAAGGCCGTCGCCTGCCCCACCGCCAGCGGATGATCCGGCGGCGCCCCGTCGTCACCCCCACCCGTGGTCGCATCCCGCCCGTTGGTCATTCTGCGCGACCCGCTGTGGCCCGGCCCGGCCGCGCGCCACCGCGCAGCGCGACATAGATCGCCGGAATGACAAGCACGGTCAGGATGGTTGACGAGAACAGCCCGAACAGCAGCGAAATCGCCAGCCCTTGAAAGATCGGATCGCTCAGGATCGTGACGGCACCGATCATCGCGGCCAGCGCCGTCAGCAAGATCGGCTTGAACCGGATCGCGCCCGCTTCCAGCAGAACCTCCACCAGCGGCCTGTGCGGCGCCTGAGCGTGGCGGATGAAATCGACAAGCAGGATCGAGTTGCGCACGATGATCCCCGCCAGCGCGATGAACCCGATCATCGAGGTCGCCGAGAACGGCGCCCCGAACAGCCAATGACCGGCGAGAATCCCGATCAGCGTCAGCGGCACCGGGGTCAGAACAACCAGCGGCAGACGGAACGATCCGAACTGCATAACCACCAGAATGTAGATCCCGACAAGCGCCACGCCAAAGGCCGCGCCCATGTCGCGGAACGTCACCCAGGTAACATCCCACTCGCCATCCCAAAGCAGCGACGACACGGTGGTATCCTCAGGCTGGCCGTGCTGGCGGATCACCGGCTTGGCCAGATCGCCCCAGTCGGCCTCGGCAATCGCCTGCGCCACCGCGATCTGACCATAAAGCGGTGCCTCGAATGCCCCCGCAAGTTCCGCCGTGACCATCTCGGCCGGCTTGCCGTTGTGACGGAAGATCGGGAACGACGCCGTTTCCGTTGTAACTGTCACGACATCGCCAAGTTCGACGATGGATCGGTTGCCCGGCAGCAGGTTGGCCGGCACCGGTGTTGCCAGCGCCCGTTCGTCCAGCACCCGATCCGCCTTCGAGGGTGACAGGCGGATCGCGATCGGATGCCGTCCGTCCGAGCGATGCGAATAGCCCACGGTCCGGCCACCATAGAGCATCCCGATGGTGTCAAACACATCGCTTTGCTCGACCTTGTGGAAATCTAGGTTCGCATCATCCAGCGTCAGCCGAAGGCGCGGTGCGGGCGTTCCAAAACTGTCATCGATATCCACGATGTAGGGAACGGTCTTGAAGGCGTCCCGCACCTTGGCGGCAACGGCGCGCCGGGTTTCGGCATCGGGGCCGTAGATCTCGGCCAGCAGCGTCGACAGAACCGGCGGGCCTGGCGGTGGCTCGACCACCTTCACCACGGCGCCCTGCGGCAAGGCCAGCGCGGCAATCCTGGTCCGGATATCCAGCGCGATGGCGTGGCTTTCGCGCGTCCGCTCGGTCTTGGGCGACAGGTTTATCTGCAAATCCCCCATCTGCGGCTCGGCGCGCAGGTAGGAATGGCGGACCAGCCCGTTGAAGTTGAAAGGCGCGGCCGTGCCGGCATGGGACTGCATCGAGACGATCTCGGAAACCGGGGCCAGCGTCGCAGCAAGATCGCCCAGCGTGCGGTCGGTATCTTCCACCGACGCGCCGCGCGGCAGATCAAGCACGACCGCCAGTTCCGACTTGTTGTCGAACGGCAGCAGTTTGACCGTGACCGCCTTGGTCGTGAAGAATCCCATCGACCCGATGGTCATCGCCAGCACGACAGCAAGGAACAGCCAGGATCGGGCGCGACTGGCCAGAATGGGCCGCGCGACGCGGCGATAGATCCGCCCCAGCCGCCCGCCGTCCTCGGCCCCGTGCGCCGCAGCACCGGCATGCGGCTTGCCCAGCTTCAGCATCAGCCAGGGCGTGATCATGACGGCGACGAAGAACGAAAACACCATGGCCGCAGAGGCATTGGCCGGGATAGGGCTCATGTAGGGCCCCATCATGCCCGACACGAACAGCATCGGCAGCAGCGCCGCAACCACCGTCAGCGTCGCAACGATCGTGGGATTGCCAACCTCACCCACCGCGTCGATCGCCGCCTCGCGACGCGACCGGCCATCATTCATCCCCCAATGGCGCGCGATGTTCTCGATCACCACGATCGCGTCATCCACCAGGATCCCGATGGAAAAGATCAGCGCAAACAGGCTGACCCGGTTCAGGGTATAGCCCATCACGCGCGCGGCAAAGAGCGTCAGCAGGATCGTGACCGGGATCACGACAAGCACCACCATCGCCTCGCGCCAGCCGATCGCCACCCAGACAAGCGCCACGATCGACAGCGTGGCAAGCCCCAGGTGGAACAGCAACTCGTTTGCCTTTTCGTTCGCCGTCTCACCATAGTCGCGCGTCACATGCACGACGACATCCTCAGGAATGACCGTTCCGGCAAGCCGCTCGACAGCCTGCTTGATCTCTTCCCCGATGGTCACGGCATTGGCGCCGGGACGCTTGGCGATCGCCAGCGACACGGCAGGCACCCGCGAAAAGCTGTCCCCGCTCCGATCAAGGTGCAACACCCGCGCCTCGGTCGTATCGGTGGCCAGCATCACATCGGCCACGTCACGCACATAGATCGGCCGGCCATCGCGTGTGGTCACCAGAAGGTTCTCGATCTCGGACAGATCGGCAAGCGTCCGCCCCGCCGTCAGCCCGATCTGCTGACCATCCTCGCGCAGCAACCCCGCCGAGAAACTGCGGTTCGCGCCCTCGACCTTGGCACCAAGCGCCTGCAAGGTCAGTCCGACCTCGGCCAGCCGCTCGGGGTCGGGACGGATCCGGATTTCCTCGGGCGTCTCGCCCACGATGTAGGTCAGGCCGATCTCGGGCAATGAGGCGATGGCAACCTGCACCTCGCGCGCCACCCGCGTCAGGTCGGCCGGGGTCCAGCGGTCTGCGGCCTCTGGCCGCGCTGCCAGGGTCAGCACCAGGATCGCCACATCGTCGATCCCGCGCCCCACGATCAGCGGATCGGGAATGCCCTTGGGGATGCGGTCCATGTTCGCGCGGACCTTTTCGTGCACCCGCAGGATGGCCGCGTCAGACGACGTGCCAACCTCGAAGCGCGCCGTCACCATCACACGATCATCCTGTGACTGCGAATAGACATGCTCGACACCGGGGATCGACTTGACGATCGTCTCCAGCGGTTCGGTAACCAGCTTGACGGCATCCTCGGCGCGCAGACCATCGGCCTGCACATGGAGATCGACCATCGGAACCGAGATCTGCGGCTCTTCCTCGCGCGGCAGCGTGATCAGCGCGACAACCCCAAGGATCACGGCCGCCAGCAGGACCAGCGGCGTCAGGGGCGAGGTGATGAAGGCGCGGGTCAGCGCACCCGCGATCCCGCTGCGGATCTTGTCGCTCATGGCAGGATGATCCGGTCGCCGCTGCGCAACCCGGAAAGGATCTCGATCCTTGGTCCATCGGGCGTAGACACCTGTGCACCAGGCACGACACTGACCGTACGCGAACCGCCCTCGGTGACAATCTCGACCAGATCAAGCCCGGCCTTGCGATGCATTGCCTCGACGGGAACAGCCAGGGCCTGCCGCACCCCGACCGGCACGCGCACAAGGATACGCTGGCCGATAAAGGTGTCGGCCAGATCGTCCACCGCGACATCCGCCGTCACCAGACCGTTCTCGATCAGCGGATAGATCTTTTCGATCCGCCCTTCGCGCAGGGCCGCGCCATCGCCGATGACAACCCGCGCCCCCAGATCGAGCCCCGCCGCGTGCCGCTCGGGGATCGCCAGCCGCAGGAATACGCTGCCCGCGGCCACTGTCGCCACCGGCTCACCCGCCAT
>JBGSQL010000381.1:0-3522 GCA_041738105.1 Rhodobacter sp.
AAGATCGTCGTCGAGCATCTGGGCGTGGAAGAAGACAAGGTGACCGAGAATGCCTCGTTCATCGATGATCTGGGCGCGGACAGCCTCGATACGGTCGAGCTGGTGATGGCATTCGAGGAAGAGTTCGGGATCGAGATCCCCGACGACGCCGCCGAAACGATCCAGACCTTCGGCGATGCGGTGGGCTTCATCACCAAAGCTTCCTGACCCCTGGTTGCAGGATTTTTGAAGGGGCGTTCCTTTGGGGGCGCCCTTTTTCGTTGGGCTGAGGCAACAGGATCTGGCGCGCCTTGCGCGTGAGAGGGTCAGTGCGCGGGCGCTCGCGCAGGGGCTACGGTCGGTGCCGGGCCGTGTTGCGCGAGGGGGGTTGCGCGTGTATCACCGCGCGAAGTTGCGCGAGGGGCGGGGACAGAACATGCGTCGAGTGGTCATTACGGGACTGGGTATGGTCACGCCCCTGGCCTGTGGGGTGGAAGCAACCTGGAGCCGACTGATCGCCGGCCAGTCGGGCGCGGGTCGGATCACGCGGTTTGATCCGGTGAATGTGGTGACCCAATACGCCTGCGAGGTTCCGTTCGGCGACGGGAGCGACGGCAGCTTCAATCCGGATGACTGGATGGAGCCGAAGGATCGCCGCAAGGTGGATGATTTCATCCTGTACGGCATGGCGGCGGCGGTGCAGGCCGTGGCGGATTCGGGCTGGGTGCCGGCGACCGAGGAAGACCGCGAGCGGACCGGCGTGATGATCGGGTCGGGGATCGGGGGATTGACCTCGATCGCCGAGACAGCCGTGCTGATCAAGGAAAAAGGCGCGCGGCGGGTTTCGCCGTTCTTCATTCCGGGGGCGCTGATCAACCTGATTTCGGGGCAGGTCAGCATCCGTTTTGGTTTCAAGGGACCGAACCATGCCGTGGTGACGGCCTGTTCCACTGGCGCCCATGCCATCGGGGATGCCGCACGGCTGATCCTGTGGGGCGACGCTGACGTGATTCTGGCGGGCGGCGCGGAGAGCCCGATCTCGGAAATCGGGATCGCCGGGTTCAATGCCTGCCGGGCGCTCTCGACCAAGTGGGCGGACGATCCGACCAAGGCAAGCCGACCCTATGACGCGGATCGCGACGGCTTCGTGATGGGTGAGGGCGCGGGCGTGGTCGTGCTGGAAGAATACGAGCATGCGATCGCGCGCGGCGCGAAGATCTACGCCGAGGTGCTGGGATACGGGATGTCGGGCGATGCCTATCACATCACCGCCCCGGCCGAGGATGGCGAGGGCGGGTATCGCAGCATGGCGATGGCGCTGAAGCGGGCCGGGTTGCAGCCGTCGGACGTGCACTACATCAACGCCCATGGCACGAGCACCATGGCCGATGCCATCGAACTGGGTGCAGTAGAGCGGTTGATGGGCGATGCAGCGGCGGGGGTCACGATGAGTTCGACGAAATCGGCCACCGGGCATTTGCTGGGGGCGGCGGGCGCGGTCGAGGCGATCTTCTGCGCGCTGGCGATCCGCGATCAGGTGGCGCCGCCGACGATCAACCTGGACAACCCCGCGGTGGAGCCGAAGCTGGATCTGGCGGCCAATGCGGCGCGTCGGCGCCGGATCGACATTGCCCTGTCCAATTCCTTCGGGTTCGGCGGCACGAATGCCTCGCTGGTGCTGGGACGGATTGACGGCTGATGTGGCGGTCGCTCGCCTCGAACGCCCTGACGCTGTTTGTCGTCCTTCTGGCGGTTCTGGCGGCGTTGCTGGCCTGGGGCCGGCAGGAGTTTACCGGGCCGGGGCCGCTGACCGAAGCTATCTGCGTCAAGGTCGAGCGCGGGGCGAGCCTGGCACAGGTCAGCCGGCTGCTGGAAGCGCAAGGCGCCGTCAGTGATGCGCGGATCTTCCGGATCGGTGCGGATTACGCGGATCGGGCGGCGGAACTGAAGTTCGGCAGCTATCTGGTGCCGCCGAACGCCTCGATGGCGCAGGTGCTGGATATCCTGACAGCGGGTGGGCAATCGACCTGCGGGCGCGAGGTGAACTTCCGGATCGGGGTGGCGGGGGCCGATGTGGTGCTGCGCGAGCTGGATCCGGCGACGAATGCCTATATGGAGGTCGTGAAGTTCGATGCGACCGGGGTGTTGCCGCCCGAGTATGTCGAGGCGGCCGATGATGCCGATCTGCGCTGGCGGGTGACGCTGGCCGAAGGAGTGACGAGCTGGCAGGTGGTGGACAGCCTGAAGCGGGCCGACTTCCTGAGCGGGGATCTTGCGGACGTACCGCCCGAGGGGACGCTGGCGCCGGACAGCTATGAGGTGGAGCGGGGCGGCGTGCGGGGCGTTCTGCTGGCCGAGATGGCGGCACGGCAAGAGCGGATCCTGGCCGACCTCTGGGCGGCGCGGGCCGAGGGGCTGCCCTATGCCTCGCCACAGGAGGCGCTGATCATGGCCTCGATCGTGGAAAAGGAAACGGGCGTTCCGGAGGAGCGGCGGCGGGTTGCGAGCGTCTTCCTGAACCGTCTGGCGCAGGGGATGCGGTTACAGACCGACCCGACGGTGATCTACGGCATCACCCGGGGCGAGGGGGTGCTGGGGCGCGGGCTGCGGCAAAGCGAGTTGCGCCGCGAGACGCCCTGGAACACCTATGTGATCGACGGGTTGCCGCCGACGCCGATCGCCAATCCGGGTCGGTTGAGCATCGAGGCGGCGTTGAACCCGGAAACCACGGATTACCTGTTCTTCGTGGCGGACGGCACCGGCGGCCACGCGTTTGCCGTGACCCTGGCCGAGCACAACGAGAACGTGGCCAAGTGGCGTGCGATCGAGGCGCAGCGCGAGGCCGAGGGCCAGGCGGGCAGCGGAAATCCTTGAGAAAGGGTTAAGGCAGCGTTCGGCAAGCCTCTGATACCATTGGAGATTGTTGTTGACTCTGCGGGCGGTCCGCAGTATGAGTTCAGGCATGCTGGAAGAGGTGGGCAAGCGGCGCGGGGTAACCCGGGGCCGCTTTTTCATTTTGCTCGGTGCGGGGGTGGCATGAGAGCGGGTGCAGCAACCGATGACAATCAAGTTCTCCTCGGGTGAGGAACCGCCAGTCGATCTGCTGGCGGTGACGGAAGGCATGTTTCGAGAGGCAGCCGAAGATCTTGCACGGGCGCGGCAAAAGCTGCGGGCGGGTGGGGTCGACGAGGTCAAGGCCGCGACGGGTGCGGTGCGCGACCTGAAGGTTGCCTTCGAACTGGTGATGCAGGAAAGGGCACGTATTGAAAAACTCCGCAAGCAGGTTGCCGGGGTCGTCCACGACCACGCCCTCGATCTTGACGCCGCACGGGCTGAGATCGGGCGCCGCCTGGCTTGCCTCCGCGACGCCGGAGGTGGTGGATGAGTTTCTGCGCGGGCTGGACGAGAATGCGCTGCTGGCGCTGCCCTGGGTGTTCGAGTTCTGGGCGCTGCCGCATCAGTTGCCACCCGACGGCGCGTGGCGCACCTGGGTGATCATGGGCGGGCGTGGGGCCGGAAAGACGCGGGCGGGCGCCGAATGGG
>JBGSQL010000390.1:0-3612 GCA_041738105.1 Rhodobacter sp.
TCCAACACGCAAGCCGAAGGCCTCATCGAACATTTCTCCACCGTCCTCGCGGACAACGGCGGCAAGGTCGTTGAAAACGAGTACTGGGGCGTCAAGACGATGGCCTACAAGATCAACAAGAACCGCAAGGGCCACTACGCCTTTCTGAAATCGGACGCGCCCGCCGCAGCCGTGCAGGAAATGGAACGCCTGATGCGCCTGCATGACGACGTGATGCGCGTGCTGACCATCAAGGTCGATGCCCATGGCGAAGGTCCGTCGGTGCAGATGCAAAAGCGCGACGACCGTGGCGAACGCGGCGACCGTCCCGATCGGGGCGACCGGCCCGACCGCGGCTTCGGTGGTGACCGGGGCGGCTTCGGCGGCGACCGTCGGCGTTGATCAGGCAGGAAAGGACATAAATCATGGCGACCAAACCGTTTTTCCGCCGCCGCAAGGTTTGCCCCTTCTCGGGCGACAACGCACCGGCAATCGACTACAAGGACACGCGCCTGCTACAGCGCTACGTGTCCGAGCGTGGCAAGATCGTGCCGTCGCGCATCACCGCCGTTTCGGCGAAGAAGCAGCGTGAACTGGCCCGTGCGATCAAGCGCGCGCGCTTCCTCGCCCTTCTTCCCTATGCCGTGAAGTAAGGAGACACCCCTATGCAAGTCATCCTGCTCCAGCGCGTGGCCAAGCTTGGCCAGATGGGCGAGGTCGTGAACGTCAAGGACGGCTACGCCCGCAACTTCCTGCTGCCGCAAGGCAAGGCCCTGCGCGCCAACGCCTCGAACATCGCCTCGTTCGAGGCCCGCAAGGTCCAACTCGAAGTCCAGAACCTCGAGACGAAGAAAGAGGCCGAAACCGCCGCAGCCAAGCTCGACGGTCAGACCTTCGTCGTGATCCGCTCGGCCTCCGACGCGGGCGCGCTCTATGGGTCCGTCACGACGCGTGACGCGGCCGATGCGGCAACCGAAGCGGGCTTCACCGTAAACCGGGCTCAGGTCGTGCTTGACCGTCCGATCAAGGAACTTGGCATGCACACCGTGACGGTCGTGCTGCATCCGGAAGTGATGGCCAAGGTCAACCTGAACGTCGCCCGCTCGGTCGAAGAGGCCGAACTGCAAGCGGCGGGCAAGTCGATCCAGGAACTCGCGGCCGAAGCCGAGGCAGCCGCCGAATTCGAGATCGCCGAGCTGTTCGACGAAATGGGCGCCGCCAACGATTTCGATCCGCGCGACGAACGCTGAACGAACGCACACGAACAATCAGCCGCGCCGAGCAATCGGCGCGGCTTTTTCATGCCCGCCCGCACGTATTGCCGGCGCCCTCACGCACAAAGAAAAAGGGCCGCACCTTCCGGCACGGCCCCCGATCTCTTGCAACGCCGCTTGGCGTCACATGTCGTCCAGCGCATCGACGGCCTTTTGCAGATCTTCCTTGGTCACGGTCTTTTCCGTCACCTTGGCCGCCGCCACGATGTGATCCACGACCTTGTCCTCGAAGATCGGCGCGCGCAGCTGTTGCTGCATCTGCGGGTTCTTCTGCACGAACTCGAAGAACTGCCGTTCCTGCCCCGGATACTGCCGCGCCTGCGCCAGCACCGCCTGGGTCATTTCGGCATCCGTCACGGCGATCTCGGCCTTGCGGCCCATCTCGGCCAGCAACAGGCCCAGACGCACCCGGCGCACGGCCAGCGCCTTGTGCTCGTCGGTCGTCTCGATCGCGCCGTGCGAATGGTCGTGATCCTCGGGATGCTCTTCATGGTAAAGCTGATGCGCGATCTGGGTCGCCTCGGCCTCGACCAGCGACGGCGGCAGATCGAACTGCACCAGGGTGTCCAGTTGATCCAGCAGTGCCCGCTTCATCACCGCGCGCGCCGCACCGGCGTATTCCGCCTCAAGCCGCTCCGCGATCTGTGCCTTCAGCGCATCCAGGCTTTCGGCGCCGTACTTCTTGGCCAGATCGTCGTCGATCTCGGCGGCCTTGGGCGCCTTCACCGCCTTCACCGTGCAGGCAAAGACCGCAGCCTTGCCAGCCAGATGCTTGGCGCCATAGCTTTCGGGGAAGGTGACATCGACCGAAACCTCGTCACCGGCCTTGACGCCCACCAGCTGCGCCTCGAAACCGGGGATGAACGAGTTCGACCCCAGCACCAGCGGATAATCCTCGGCCGCCCCGCCCTCGAAGGGCTCGCCATCGACGGATCCCTTGAAGTCGATCACAACCTGATCGCCGTCCTTGGCCTTGGACCCTTTCTTGCGGTCCTCGAACACCTGCGCCGATGCGGCAAGGTTGGTCAGGGCTTCGTCGACCGCCGCCGGATCGGCCTTGACGATCAGCTTGTCCAGCGTGACCTGCGTCGTGTCCACCTCCGGGATCGGCGGCAGCGCCTCATAGACCATCTCGACGACCACGTCCTGGCCCTCGGCCCAGCTCTCGCCGCCCACCATCTTGACTTCCGGCTGCACCGCCGGCCGGTCGCCCGAGGCGTCGAAATGCGATTTCATCGCGCCGTCGATCGCATCCTGCATCGCGTCGCCCAACAGGCGCGGCCCGAACTGCTTGCGCAGCATCGCCATCGGCACCTTGCCCTTGCGAAAGCCCTTCATCTCGATCTCGGGCTGCGCCTCGATCAGCTTCTCCTGCACTTTCGCATCCAGCTCGGCCGCCGTCACCGTAATGGTGTAGCCGCGCTTCAAGCCTTCGTTCAGGGTTTCGGTGACCTGCATCGTCTCGTCCTTCTTTCCTCTCCGGGGCGCCCGGGGAACGCCGGCCCTCCCGCCGCGTCGCAGCGCCGGATTTCAATTCGGGTGGATCCGTCCCGCCCAGCCCTCGCGCCGGACAAAAACGCTGCCGCCCCGGACCGGGCCGGGGCGGCAAAACCACGGGCCTTCTAGCAAAGCTTTTCGCACGACGCGAGGGGGAATTTTCCACCAGACCAGCCCCGCGTGCCGATCCCGGGACACGCTTCCTTTACACCTGCGTCGGAAACTCGCCGCAGAACGGACGTACCTTCGCCGCCATGCCCTGCGATGGCACGCTGCGGCAGAGTATGCCATTGCAGGCGAACGACCAAAGGACAAGGTGCAGACCGATGGCCACCTTCACCGTCTGGATGCTTCAGAAATCCGACCTCACCGTTTCCGGTGGCGGCGACCTCAGCGGCATCACCCAGGGCGATGGCTCGCATCTTGTGGGGCGCACGATCACGCTCAACAGCAACACCTGGCTGCAGACGACAATTTCCGACAACGACACCTCGTTTGATGACAACGATACCGGCCAGACCCTCTCGGGCGCGCAGACCATCTCCGGCGTGACCTACGCCAGCGGCACGCGGGTCGAGGCTGAATATCGCCTGACCCTCACCGATCCCGCGACAGGAACGACCTATCAGGCGTTCGGCTACAACGTGACCAACTCGAACCCCGCCTACGCCACGATCGAAGGGCTGGCGTTTCTGGGGGGCGAGGGCAACTTTCCGCCGATCGGCGCCGCGCTGCAGGTCACGGCCGCGTTCGAAGGGCCGGGATCCTCGGGCCAGCCGGCGGCGCCCTACGACACCCTCTCGTTCCCGCCCTGCCTGACACCGGGCACGCGGATCCGCACGCCAGACGGCGATCGCCCGGT
>JBGSQL010000436.1:0-2310 GCA_041738105.1 Rhodobacter sp.
GGCCGCATCGTCAACATGGCCTCGGTGACGGGGCCGGTGGTGACGATCGAGGGCAGCGCGGGCTATGCCACCGCCAAGGCCGCCCTGACCGGCCTGACGCGCGCGACGGCGCTGGAATACGGCCGCCACGGCATCACCTGCAACGCAATCCTGCCAGGCTGGATCGCCACCGGAAGTTCTTCCCCGGACGAGTTGCGCGCGGGCGCAGCCAGCCCCGCGGGCCGCGCCGGCACGCCTGCAGAAGTTGCCGCCTGCGCCTTGTTCCTGGCCTCGGACGAGGCGAGCTATGTCAACGGTGCGATGCTGGTGGTCGATGGGGCGAACACCCTGATCGAGAGGAAGGGGGCGGGCGGGATCTGACCCGCCCGCCCGGCCAGGATCAGCTGGCGTCCTTGTAGTTCACCTGTTTCACGTCGCTGTCGGGCGCCGATTTCGCGCGCCGCACGATCAGCCGGTTCAGCGCGTTCACATAGGCGCGCACGCTGGCCACGACGGTATCGGTATCGGCCGACTGCCCGGTCGAGATCCGCCCGTCTTCTTCCAGCCGTACCGAAACCGTGGCCTGCGCATCGGTCCCTTCCGTCACCGCGCTGACCTGGTAAAGCTGCAGCCGCGCCTTGTTGGGATAGAGCGCCTTGACCGCGTTGAAGGCGGCATCGACCGGCCCATCGCCCCGCGCCTCGACCGAATGATCCACGCCCTCGATCGCCAGCGTCAGTTGCGCCTCGCCGGGGCCGTCGGTACCGCAGACCACGCGCAACCGCTTGACCTGCAGCGTATCGCGGCTGGTTTGCGTTTCCTGATCCGCCATCAGCGCGACCAGGTCATCGTCGTAAACTTCCTTCTTGCGGTCGGCCAGCGCCTTGAACCGCACGAACACGTCGTTCAGCTGGTTGTCGGCCAGGTCGTAGCCCAGCTCTTTCAGCTTGGCGCGCAACGCCGCTCGGCCCGAGTGTTTGCCCATCACCAGGTTCGTCTCGGACAGCCCGATGTCGGTGGGCCGCATGATCTCGAAGGTCTCGGAATTCTTCAGCATCCCGTCCTGGTGAATGCCGCTTTCATGGGCGAAGGCGTTCTTGCCGACGATGGCCTTGTTGAACTGCACCGCGAAACCGCTGACGGCGGCAACCTTGCGGCTGATGTTCATGATCCTGGTCGTGTCGATGCCGGTGCGATAGGGCAGGATGTCATTGCGCACCTTCAGCGCCATCACCACCTCTTCCAGCGCGGTGTTGCCCGCCCGTTCGCCCAGCCCGTTGATCGTGCATTCGATCTGCCGCGCGCCGGCTTCCACCGCCGCCAGCGCGTTCGCCGTCGCCATGCCAAGGTCATTGTGGCAATGCGTGGCAAAGGTGATGGTGTCCGCGCCGGGCACCCGTTCCAGCAGCATCGCGATCAGCGCGGCGCTTTCGCGCGGCGCGGTATAGCCCACGGTGTCGGGAATGTTGATCGTCGTGGCGCCCGCCTTGATCGCGATCTCGACCACCCGGCACAGATAATCATGCTCGGTCCGGGTCGCATCCATCGGCGACCATTGCACGTTGTCGCACAGGTTGCGCGCATGGCTCACCGTCTCGTGGATCCGCACGGCCATCTGGTCCATGTCCAGGCCCGGGATCGCCCGGTGCAGCGGCGAGGTGCCGATGAAGGTATGGATGCGCGGCTGCTTCGCGTGCCGCACCGCCTCCCAGCAGCGGTCGATATCCTTGTAGCTGGCCCGCGCGAGGCCACAGATCACCGCGGACTTCGCCTGCTTCGCAATCTCGCTCACCGCGGCGAAGTCGCCTTCGCTGGCGATGGGAAAGCCCGCTTCGATGATGTCCACCCCCATCTCGTCCAGCAGCTGTGCGATCTCCAGCTTTTCGTCATGGGTCATCGTCGCGCCGGGCGATTGTTCGCCATCGCGCAGCGTGGTGTCGAATATCAGCACGCGGTCCTGGGTGCTTTTGTCGGTCATGATCTCTCTCCTGTGTCCTCAGCCTTGGATCCGGGCGCTGTTCACCTCCGAGCGGTCGCGCCCGAGGGCACGCTCAGAGGAGGCTAAGGAGAAGAAGCGCACGGGGTCCGGGGCCGCAAGGCGGCCCGAAGAGGGTGGCAATGATCCGATCCCGTTGCATGGCGCAGGATAATACGGACCGCACGGCAAATGAAAAGCCGAAATCACACCCGCCGCGCGGCCAGATCAGGCTTTTTCGCCCCCGGCCTTGGCGCGGCGGCCGCGCAACGCTAGGTCGCCGGCGGAAGGCGGCCCGCAAACAGCGGCCAGGGAAAGGGCATCGCGATGGCACAGGCACTGGTGATCGGGGCCTC
>JBGSQL010000015.1:0-8305 GCA_041738105.1 Rhodobacter sp.
CCTATGTCGCGATCACCCGGTCCGAACAGCGGCTGCACTGGGTGGTGCGCAACCGCCTGGCGCTGCCCACGGTGCCGCTGGGGATCGACGACCTGCCCCGCAAGGCCGCACCGCTGGGGCTGGCCGCCGAACCCTGACGCCCGGGCGTGAAAAACTCTTGGAACAAGAGTTTTTTCAAGACTTTTGCAAAAGTCTTGGTCCCGGTGCTGCCGGACCGCTTCACTTGCCGCCACAGCCCCCCTAGACTCGGGGCAACCCAAGGAAGGATTGCCCGATGCGCTGCGTCTTTGTCCAGTTTCGTTGCACCCCCGGCAAGACCTATGAGGTCGCAACCGCCATCTACGACCGTGAAGTGGTGTCCGAGCTTTACTCGACCTCGGGCGAGTATGACCTGATCGCCAAGGTCTATATCCCCGAGGAAGAGGATGTGGGCCGGTTCCTGAGCGACCGGCTGTTCGACGTGCCCGATATCATGCGCACGCTGACGACGATGACCTTCCGGGCGTTCTGAGTCTCGCGGGCACGCTGCCGCGTGTCGGTGCGGTGGTCTGTCGGCGCACGCCGGGGGCCCTGCCCCCGGACCCCCGGGATATTTTTCAACGGAAGAAGTGCAGGGGTGGCGCGAGAGCCTGGCCAATGCACATAGAAACGTCGGCAGGCTCGTGCTTTCCTTGTGGTCGCCTTTGTCTCGTCAAGACCGCCGTCCACGCTTGCCGGACAGGCTCTACGACCGGATGTAGCGGAAGCCGGCAGAGGCCGCCCAGCCAGCGCCCGCAGCGAGCGCCAGTGACAGCAGGCCGTAGATCAGCGGCTCGTTCCGGGCAAGATTGGCCAGCCAGCGTTCCAGCCCTGCCTTGCGCACGTCGATGGTACGTTCGAGCATGTCGATGACGGCGCCGCCCCGGGTCAGGAAGATCCGCACGCGGTAGTCGCCCTCGGTCAGGTTGGCAGGCAGGGCCACATCGGTTCGAAAGAGTGTGTCTTCGGTTAGCGCGACGTCGTTTTCGGTCAGGACATAGGCCCCGGTGGCCTGCCGCACCCGGATCAGCGCCTCGGTAAAGCGGGGGGCGTCTTCGGCTTCCGAGGCGATGCCGACCGCGCGGATCGCGCGCGGGATGGTCACGCGATGGCGCAAGTCTTCGGTTTCCGACAGGATCGCGGGCAAGGGCGCGGTGGTGGAAATGGCATAGAAGCTGGGTGCGCGGTCGATCTCGACCGCTTCGACGTTGATCCACAGGCCGGCGCGACGATCCTTGCGGCGCACGACGACCGCTGTCGTCGGGCCCTCGACCGTGACGATGACCTGCAACGGCGGATCGGCGGGGCTGGGCGCGCTGCGCTTGACGGCACCGTAGACAAGGATTTCGGACCCCTGAAAGCTGGCTGTGATCGACACGGCGCTTTGGCTCAGCCCCGCGACCACGGTTTCGAATGGTGTCTCCTGGGCCGCGACCGGCCAGGACAGCAGCAGCAGGGCGAGCGCCGCGCGGATCATGGCAGGCGCACCGGGGTCAGGGAGTAAAGCTCGGCCGGTTGCAGCAGCAGGTCGAGCGCGATCTTGACCGCGACCGCGAGCACGAGAAGCGCAAGCAGGATGCGCAACTGCTCTGCCTTGAGGCGCAGCCCGACCTGTGCGCCGATCTGCGCCCCGATCACCCCGCCGATGATCAGCAAGAGCGCCAGCGCCATGTCCACCGAAAAGCTGGTCGTGGCGTGCATGACCGTGGTGAAGCCGGTGATGAAGATGATCTGGAACAGCGAGGTGCCGACCACCACCTTGGTCGGCATCCCGAGCAGATAGATCATCGCGGGCACCATCACGAACCCGCCGCCCACCCCCATCACGGCGGCAAGAAAGCCCACCAGCGCGCCGACCAGAAGCGGCGGGATGACGCTGATGTAGAGGCCCGAGGTGCGAAACTTCATCTTCAGGGGCAGGCGGTGGACCAGCAGATGTTCATGCGACCGGCGCGGCGCGGCGCCCGTGCGCCGCGTGCGGCGCAGGGCCCGCACGCTCTCTTGCAGCATCAGCGCGCCGATCAGGCCCAGAAACAGCACATAGGACAACTGGATCAGCAGGTCGATCTGCCCCGCAGCGCTAAGCCGGGTGAAGACGTAGATGCCGGCGCCCGATCCGATCAGACCGCCCGCGAGCAAGACGAACCCCATCCGGAAATCGACGGTCTTGCGCCGCAGGTGGGCCAGCACGCCGGACACGGAGGACGCGACCACCTGGTTCGCGCCTGTGGCGACCGCGATCGTCGGCGGGATGCCGATGAAGAACAGAAGCGGCGTGATCAGAAAGCCGCCGCCAACCCCGAACATGCCGGACAAAAAGCCCACGATCCCGCCCAGCCCAAGCAGGACGAAGATGTTGACCGAAACCTCGGCAATGGGGAGGTAGATCTGCATGGCGGCCGTGTGCGGGGGCGAAGCTTGGCATCAGCCTTGGCTGTTGGGCGGGGGCTTGTCAAACCGCAAGGCCCTGTGCGCCACGCTTTGTCGCGCCGGCGAGGCAAGCGACGTCCTTGCAGGCCGACGCCGGCACGTTATTGTCGAGGCCATGGACGTCACCAAGGATCGCACTCTGTCGCTGCGTCGGACGGTTCTGGCGGTTGCCGCGCTCAACCTTGCCTATTTCGGCGTCGAACTTGGCGCCGCTTTGCGGATCGGGTCCGTCTCGCTGTTGGCGGACTCGGTCGATTTTCTTGAGGATGCCTCTGTCAATCTGCTGATTGCGCTGGCTCTGGCCTGGTCGGTTCAGGCGCGGGCCCGGCTGGGGAAGGTGCTGGCGGGGGTGTTGCTGCTGCCTGCGCTGGCCATGCTCTGGACGCTGGGGACGAAGATTGCGGCGCCCCTGCCGCCGGATCCCTTCATCCTGTCGCTGACGGGGGCAGGGGCCCTGGCAGTGAACCTGGCCGCCGCGCTGATGCTGGCGCGGCATCGCGAGCACACCGGCAGCCTGGGCCGGGCTGCATTCCTGTCGGCGCGCAACGATGCCTTGGCCAATCTGGCGATCATCACGGCCGGAGTTGTCACGGCCTATCTGTGGCGCACGGCCTGGCCGGATGTGATCGTTGGCCTTGGCATCGCCGCCATGAACGTCGATGCCGCACGGCAGGTCTGGGCGGCAGCGCATGATGAGCAGGTGGCGGCGCGCGCCGCCGCGATCAGCGCTCCTTGACGTAGGGTTCGCCCCCGGCGCGCGGCGGTGTCGCCTTGCCGACAAGCCCGGCCAGAACGACCACCGTCAGCACATAGGGCAGCGCATCCAGCGCCGGCACCGGCACCGACAGACCGATCGTCTTTTCGATCACGTCGGGGCGCAGCGCCAGTGCCTGCAGGAAGCCGAACAGCAGTGTGGCCCAAAGGCAGTACCAGGGCCGCCACTTGGCGAAGATCAGCGCGGCCAGTGCGATATAGCCCCGCCCCGCCGTCATCTCGCGCCCGAAGCCCGCCTGCAGCCCGGTTGCCATATAGGCGCCCGCAAGCCCGCACAGGATGCCGGTGATCATCACCGCCGCATAGCGCAGCCGCACCACCGAAACGCCGGCGGTATCAACTGACGCCGGGTTTTCGCCCACCGCGCGCAGCCGCAGCCCGAAGCGGGTGCGATAGAGCACCCACCACGATGCCGGAACCAAGAGCACGGCAAGGTAGACCAGAAACGTGTGGCCCGAGATCACCTCGGCATAAAGCGGCCCGAGAATGGGCACGCCCGACAACGCCTGCACCAGTGGCAGCTCGATCGGGTTGAACCGCGCGGCCCCGCTCAGCGCCGGCGTGCGCCCGCCCTGACCGAACAGGGATTGCGCGATCAGCACCGTGATCCCCGAGGCCACGAAGTTCAGCGCCACGCCCGAGATGAGCTGGTTGCCCCGGAAGGTGATCGAGGCCATGCCATGCACGGCGGCGAACATCATCGACCCGAGCATCCCCGCGCAAAGCCCGATCCACACCGATCCCGTCAGATAGGCCACCGCGCCCGACGACATCGCGGCCATCAGCATCTTGCCCTCCAACCCGATGTCGAAGATGCCCGCGCGTTCCGAGAACAAGCCGGCAAGGCAGGCCAGCAGCAAGGGCGTGGCCAGCCGCAGCGTGCTGTCGAGGATCTGCAGCAGCGTCGCGTAATCCATCACGCCACCGCCCGTCGGGGCCGGAACACCAGGCCCAGCATCATCCGCACCATCTGATCGAGCGCGCCGGTGAACAGGATCACCAGGCCCTGAACGACCGTCCGCAACTCGATCGGGATCGAGGTCCACAGCCCCAGTTCCGCCCCGCCCTGATAAAGGAACCCGAACAGGATCGCGGCCAGGAAAACGCCAACCGGGTGGTTGCGGCCCATCAGCGCCACCGCGATGCCGATGAAACCCGCGCCTTCGGCCGAGTTCTGCAGCAACCGCTCGCTTTCCCCCATCACGTTGTTGATCGCCATCAGGCCCGACAACCCGCCCGAGATCAGCATGGCGACCATGGTGATCTTGAACGCCGAAATGCCGGCATAGGCGGCCGCCTTGTCGGATTTGCCAAAAGCGCGGATCTCGTAGCCCAGCCGGGTGCGCCACATCAGCACCCAGACCAGCCAGCAGGCGATCAGCGCGACAAACAGCGTGACGTTGGCCGGCACCTGCTTGGTAAAGATCAGCGACAGGCCGGGGATTTCATGCAGCGTGGGCAGATTGGTGCCTTCGGGAAAACGGGCCGAGGCCGGGTCCATCTGGCCCTTGGGCCGCAGCACATTGACCAGCACATAGATCAGCACCGCCGCCGCGATGTAGTTGAACATGATCGTGGTGATCACGATGTGGCTGCCCCGCTTGGCTTGCAGATAGGCCGGTATCGCCGCCCAGACCGCCCCGAACGCCGCCCCCCCAATGGTTGCGGCCAACAGCGCCAGGGTCCAGTGCGGCCAGGGCAGGGCAAGGCACACCAGCGCCACCCCAAGGCCGCCAAGCTGTGCCTGCCCTTCGCCGCCGATGTTGAACAGGCCCGCATGGAACGCGACCGTCACCGCCAGCCCGGTAAAGATGAAACTGGTGGTGTAATACAGCGTGTAGCCCCAGCCGTAGGCCGACCCCAGCGCGCCATCCACCATCACGTTGAACGCCTCGATCGGGCTTTGCCCGATCGCCAGCAGCACCAGTGCCGACACGCCCGCCGCAAGGATCAGACTGATCAGTGGCACCAGCACGACATCGGCCCAGCGGGGTAGTTTATCCATTACGCAGCCTTTCCCGCCATGCCGGCCATCAGCATGCCCAATTCCCGTTCATTGGTCGCCTCGGGGTCGCGTTCGCCCATCAGGTTGCCGTCGAACATCACCATGATGCGGTCCGACAGGCTCATGATCTCGTCCAGTTCCACGGACACGAGCAGGATCGCCTTGCCCGCATCGCGCAGGGCGACGATCTGTTTGTGAATGAACTCGATCGCCCCGATGTCCACCCCGCGCGTCGGCTGACCAATCAGCAACAGGTCGGGGTTGCGTTCCATTTCGCGCGCAACGACGATCTTTTGCTGGTTGCCGCCGCTGAAGTTCTTGGCGGCAAGCGTCGGGATCGGCGGGCGCACATCAAAGGTGGCCATTTTGCGTTCCGTGTCGCGGCGCAGGGCATCATTGTCCATGAAAAACACGTTTTTCTGATAATCGACATCGTTGTGATAGCCGAACGCCACGTTTTCCCAGGCCGAAAAATCCATGATCAGGCCCAGGCTCTGGCGGTCTTCGGGCACATGGGCGATGCCTGCTGCGCGGCGGCTTTGGCCATCGGCCCCCTTGCCTGACAGGGGCAGGTTGGCCCCGTTCATCGTGATCTGGCCCGTGGCCCGCATGATGCCACCGAGGGCGGCCAGCAGTTCGGATTGCCCGTTGCCCGCAACACCTGCAATGCCCAGAATTTCGCCCGCGCGAATATCGAAACTGATGCCCTTCAGGCGGTCCACACCGTGTTCATCGCGCACCCGCAGGTCCCTGACCGACAGCACGACCTTGCCCGGTGTCGCGGGCTTTTTTTCGACCTCCAGCAGCACCTTGCGGCCCACCATCAGTTCGGCCAGTGCCTCGGGGCTGGTGTCTGCCGTCTTGACCGTGCCGACCATGGTGCCGCGCCGCATCACGCTGACGCTGTCGGTGGTTTCCATGATTTCACGCAGTTTGTGGGTGATCAGGATGATCGTCTTGCCCTGGTCGCGCAGCCCTTTCAGGATGCGGAACAGATGGTCAGCCTCGGCCGGGGTCAGAACGCCGGTGGGTTCGTCCAGGATCAGGATGTCGGCCTGCCGATAAAGGGCTTTCAGAATCTCGACCCGCTGCTGGTGCCCGACCGACAGATCCTCGATCAGTGCATCGGGTTCGACATCCAGTTCGTATTCCCGGCTCAGGTCCGCAAGCACGCGGCGCGCCTTGGACAGCGAGGTGTTCAGCAACGCCCCATCTTCGGCCCCCAGCACCACGTTTTCCAGCACCGTAAAGTTCTGCACCAATTTGAAATGCTGAAACACCATCCCGATGCCCGCGCGGATGGCGGTCTGACTGTCGGTGATGTTGATCGGCGTGCCGTTGATCAGGATCTGGCCGGAATCCGCCTTGTAGAACCCGTAAAGAATGCTCATCAGCGTCGATTTGCCGGCACCGTTTTCGCCGATGATCCCGTGGATCGTGCCGCGCGGCACGGCGATGTGGATGTCCTTGTTGGCCTGCACCGGACCGAAGGATTTGGATATCCCCTTCAGTTCGATCGCAAAAGGGGCGGCAGTTGCCTGCCGCCCCATGGTTGCCTGTTCGGCCATCAGAACGTCGCGGCCGGGCAGGTGTTGTCGGCCATGTAGTCGTGCACGACCAATGTGCCTGCCTTGATGTCGGCGGCGGCCTTGTCCACGGCGGCCTGCATGTCGGCGGTCACCAGGGCTGCGTTGTTTTCGTCCATCGCATAGCCCACGCCGTCGTTGGCCAGCGACATGACGTTGATGCCGGGCGTCAGGTTTTCACCTTCCTTGAACGCCTCATACACCGCGTTGTCCACGCGCTTCATCATCGAGGTCAGAACCGAACCGGGGTGCAGATAGTTCTGGTTGCTGTCCACGCCGATCGACAAGATGCCGTCGTCTGCGGCCTTTTGCAGAACGCCCACACCGGTGCCACCAGCGGCGGCAAAGATCACGTCTGCGCCTTGCGATTTCTGGGCGGATGCCAGTTCAGCGCCCTTGACCGGGTCATTCCACGCGGCGGGGGTGGTGCCGGTCATGTTCAGCAGAACCTTGGCTGCGGGGTTCGCGGCCATCACGCCCTGCGCATAGCCACAGCCAAAGCGGCGGATCAGCGGAATGTCCATGCCGCCGATGAACCCGACAGTGCCGGTTGTCGACGCAAGGCCCGCCATCATGCCCACAAGGAACGATCCTTCGTGTTCATTGAACACAACCGATTTCACGTTGGGCTGATCGACCACCATGTCGATGATCCCGAATTTCGTATCGGGGAAATCGGCGGCAACCTGGTTCAACACGTCGCCAAAGGCAAAGCCCGTCATGATGACCGGGTTGGCACCCGATTCGGCCAACTGGCGCAGCGCCTGTTCGCGCTGGGCTTCGGATTGCATTTCCAGTTCCTTGAACGTGCCGCCGGTTTCGGTGGCCCAGCGGGTCGCACCGTTGAAGGCGGCCTCGTTGAAGGATTTGTCGAATTTGCCGCCCAGATCGAAGATGATCGCGGGTTCAGCGGTCGCAACGCCTGCGGTCAGCGCAATCAAGCCCGCTGCGCCCATAAGGTGCTTCATCATGGTCATCGAAATCTCCCGGTTGTCATTTTGACGTTTGCGTTTTTGGGCCCAGGACCTTGCCTTTGGGGCAAGTCTGGATCGTATCGGATTTAGGGCAGGGACACGGCATAGGGTCAAGTGGCATTTGTATCTGCCGCGTCACGGGTTTGATCTTTCGGTCAAGATTTATGCAAATGCGCGGGGTCAGATCAGGTCGCGGGCCAGGATCAGCGCGTCGATCTGGCGACCTTCGGCAGTGTGATAGTAACGCGGCCTGCGTCCTGCGGTCGCAAAGCCCACCTTGGAATAAAGGTGAATTGCGGCTGGATTTTCAGCCGATACCTCCAGCACCGCGCGCGTGGCACCGCGCAGGCGCGCCTGATACAGAAATCCTGTCATCAGCCGCATTCCTAGCCCCCGCCGCCGCGATTGTGGGGCCACGGCCAGCGTCAGAACCTCTGCCTCGTCCGCCACGCTGCGCGCGATCAGGAACGCCTCAGGCCCGGTCAGCGCAAAACTCAACGGGTCGGCCAGAAACGCTG
>JBGSQL010000062.1:0-58711 GCA_041738105.1 Rhodobacter sp.
CCTATGGCCCGCTTGCGCCCGCCGCGACGACGAACATGCAGCCGTTCCTCGCGGTAGATGCGGAACAGGCGCTTGTGGTTGAGATCAAAGCCCTCGCGGCGCAGGAAGACATGCAGTCGCCGATAGCCGAACCGGCGGCGCACCCGCGCCAACTCCTTCAGCCGCTCGCGCAGCACCGGGTCATCCTGTCGGATGGCCTCGTAGCGCATGGTCATCCGGCAACAGCCGATCACCCGACACGCCCGCCGCTCGCTCATCCCGTGTCCCGCCACCAGATGCGCAACCGCTTGCCGCTTTCCAGCGGGCGTCACCACTTTTTTCCCAAGAGATCCTTCAGCGCGGAATTGTCGAGCATCGCATCGGCCAGCAACCGTTTCAGACGGGCGTTCTCTTCCTCAAGCCCCTTCAGCCGCTTGGCCTCGCTGACATCCATCCCGCCATACTTGGCCTTCCACTTGTAGACGGTCGCATCGCTGACGCCGTGCTTGCGACACAGATCGGCAACGGAAACCCCGGCCTCGTGCTCTTTCAAAATGCCGATGATCTGGTCTTCGGTGAACCTGCTGCGCTTCATCTCCGGTCCTCTCGGTTGGGCCAGAGTCTACCTCAAACTGGATTAGGCGGAGGGGGCAACGTCAGACCCCACGGGGCAATCCGGGTCTAGTCGAAGCGCAACTGCAAGGGCGCCAGCCGGCTACCGTCGAAGCGGGCCGTCCAGGCTTCACCGGCGCGTGCCGGCATCGCTTCTGTCAGGGTGCCGGTCGTCACAAGCTCGCCTGCGTGCAGTGGCTCACACCTTGGGTACCGCGCGATTTCCTTGACCAAGAACCTCAATGCCTCAAGTGGGCCGCCAAGAACATTGCGCGCATGGCCCTTGCGGCGAACGCCCTGATCGCTCTCAAGCTCAACGGCGAAGGATAAGATGTCCGCCATTTCAGCGGCTTGCGACAGGCTGACATCGAGCCTTTCGCCGACAAACAGGGCACCATGCACGCCATAGGCGGCGGCGGCATCCGCAGCCGAGAAAGCCCAATCGGGAAAGATCGAGTACACCACCTCGAAACCGGGCGCGATCCAGTCAATGCAAGCAAAGAGCTCTGCGCTGGTCATTTCGGGCGCTGGCGGTCTGGCCAGGTGAAGCACGACCTCGGGCTCGATACGAGCCTCCGGCAAGCCGCTCAACCCGGTTCTGACCTGCCCGAACTTGACCGTGCTGTCGAACACGTAATTCCAAACCGGCGCAGAAATGCCGAGATCCCCCCAGATCGACCGGTTGGTGAACCCGATCTTGCGGCCAACCGGTCGCTCACCGCGAGCCCGGCGCAGCTCGCCAACACGCGAAACGATCTCATACGCCTGTCTCAGATCGAAGTGCGGATAGCGGTGTGAGAACGGCTCGATCTGCCGGTCAGTGCCGAGCAGATCCATCAGCTCCTGGCTGATCCCCTCGATGTCTGGCGCACGGTTCATCTCGCAGACCCTCCATCGCCAAGCCAGCTCAATTTACAGCGCTGTCGTTCTGATGGCTACTTCCTAGTCGGACCCAAGACGGACGTCGCCGTCATTGATCAGATCGCACGATCAAGGCAGCCGGGTCGGTGCCTCAATCCAAGTTCCAGAAGCGAAAGCGCCACTGCGCTGGCTAACCGTTTGTTCATGCCTTCCGGCCCATGGTGGCGCAATGATGGGAACTGCCAGTTGGATGAAAAATGGATGCGGCTTGCGGGGCAGGGCGGCCCTGTCGCGCCACGGGCGGCGCAAGGCGCGTGACGGATGGCCCTGAAGGAGTCGCTGCGCATCCTCGTGGTTGATGACATGGCGGTCAGCCGGGCGCTTGTCTCGCAGGCGCTGGATGAAATCGGCATCCTTCACCACACAACCGAAACCGACAGCCGCATTGCACTCGGGATGCTGGCGGCACGTCCGGTGCATCTGGTGATCTCGGATCTGCACATGCCGGGCCTGAGCGGGTTGCAACTGCTCGAGGCGCTGCGCACCAACCGCTCGACCCAACGGATCGGGTTCATCCTGATGACCGAAACACCCAGCCCCGACGTGCTGCGTCAGGGGCAGGCGCTTGGCCTCGATCATCTGGTGCGCAAACCCTTCACGACCGCCACCCTGCGCGCGGGCATCGAACGCGTCGTCGGGCGGCTTTGATCCTCAGCGGACCCAAGCGCGCGTGCGCTGGCGCTGCTCGCCCAATCCATCGATCCCCAGCCGGATCTCCTGGCCGGGTTTCAGATAGACCGGATCGGGCTTTTGCCCCATGCCCACGCCGGGCGGCGTGCCGGTGGAAATCACGTCGCCCGGCTGCAACGACATGAACTGGCTGATATAGCTGACCAGATGGCGCACGCCAAAGACCATCGTCCGCGTGCTGCCGTCCTGATAGCGGTGGCCGTCCACCTCCAGCCACATCGGCAGCGCCTGTGGATCCGCCACCTCATCGGCCGTCACCAGCCAGGGCCCGATCGGCCCGAAGGTATCCGCGGACTTGCCCTTTACCCATTGCCCGGACCGTTCGATCTGAAAGGCGCGCTCGGACAGGTCATTGATCACGCAATAGCCGGCCACGTGATCCAGCGCGTCAGCCTCATCGACATAAGACGCGGCCTTGCCGATCACCACGCCCAGCTCGACCTCCCAATCCGTCTTGGCCGATCCGCGCGGGATCACCACATCATCGTTCGGCCCGCAGATCGCCGATGTGGCCTTCATGAACAGGATCGGCTCTGCCGGCACTTTCGTTCCGGTTTCCGCCGCATGATCGGAATAGTTCAGCCCGATGCAGATGAACTTGCCCACCTGACCCACGCAGGGGCCGATCCGCGGGTCACCGGTGACCACCGGCAGGCTTTCGGCGTTGATCGCGCGCAACTGTGCAAGCCCCTCGGGGCCCAGCGTGTCGCCCGAGATGTCCGCAACATGCGCCGACAGGTCGCGCAGGTGTCCCCGCGCATCCAGTATCCCGGGTTTCTCTTGTCCAGCAGGGCCATAGCGCAGAAGTTTCATGTGTTACCTCAGATATTGGTCCAGCCGCCATCAATCGCGATGGCCTGGCCGGTGACAAAGGCACTTTCGTCGCTCGCCAGATAAACCGCAAGGGCGGCGATCTCTTCCGGGCGGCCGATCCGCCCCATCGGCTGGCGCGCGACAAAGGCCGCGCGAGCGGCTTCGGCGTCGCCCGTGGCTGCCATCCGGGCCTGCAAAGACGGGCTTTCCACCGTGGCGGGGCAGATCGCGTTGCAGCGGATGCCTTGGGTCACATAGTCCGCCGCCACCGATTTCGTGATCCCGATCACCGCCGCCTTGGTCGCGCCGTAGACAAAGCGGTTGGGCGCCGCGATGATCGAACCGGCAACCGAGGCGATGTTCACGATCGACCCGCCGCCCGCCGCCAGCATGGCGGGCAGAAAGGCGCGGGTCACACGATAAAGCGCCTTGACGTTCAGGTTCACCGAAAAGTCGAAGGCCGCCTCATCACAGTCCAGGATGGTCCCCGCGTGCACATATCCCGCGCAGTTGAACAGGATATCGGGCGCGCCCACCCGCGCCGCCATCGCAGCCACCGCGCCCGCGTCCGTCACATCGAGCGCGTGGCACTCGATCCCCGGCCCCATATCGGCCAGCGCCGCACCCGAAAGGTCGGTCGCGATCACCCGCGCGCCTTCAGCCGCAAAGGCCAGCGCCGTGGCCCGTCCGATCCCGGCGCCCGAGGCCGTGCAGAACGCCGTCTTTCCCGCCAGCCGCATCACATCACCGCTCCCATCTGCCAAGGCACGAACTCGGCCCCGCCAAAGCCTAGAACCTCGGATTTCGTCTTTTCGCCCGAGGCCACGCGCAACATCATCTCGAAGATCTCGCGCCCCTTCGCCTCCAGGCTGACGCCTTCGGTGACGATATCGCCACAGTTCACGTCCATGTCCTCGGCCATGCGGGCATACATCTCGCTGTTCGTCGCCAGCTTGAGGCAGGGCGTCGGCTTGTAGCCCGACACCGATCCGCGCCCGGTGGTGAAGGCAATCAGGTTCGCCCCCGAGGCGATCTGCCCCGTCACCGAACAGGGATCATAGCCGGGGCTGTCCATATAGACAAAACCGCGCTCGGTCACCGGTTCGGCAAACTTGTACACCTGCGTCAGCGGCGCGGTGCCGCCCTTGGCGACGGCCCCCAGCGACTTTTCGAGGATCGTCGTCAGCCCGCCCTTCTTGTTGCCGGGCGAGGGGTTGTTGTCCATCTCGCCGCCATTGCGCGCGGTATAGTCCTCCCACCACCGGATCCGGTCCACGATCTTGCGCCCCACCTCGGGCGTCACCGCGCGCCGCGTCAGCAGATGTTCCGCGCCATAGATCTCGGGCGTCTCCGACAAGATCGTCGTGCCGCCATGTGCCACCAGCAGATCGCTCGCATGGCCCAGCGCGGGGTTGGCGGTAATCCCGGAATAGCCATCCGACCCGCCGCACTGCATCCCCACCATCAGATGCTCCAGCCCCGCCGGCCGGCGCTCGGCCCGGTTCGCCTCGACCGCCATTTCGCGCAACATCTCCATCCCGCGCTCGATCGAGCGGCGCGTGCCGCCGGTCTGCTGGATCGTCATGTAGCGAAAGTTGCCGTCGGCGCGCAGCCGCGCCCGCCCGATCAGGTCGGGGATCTGCAACACCTCGCACCCCAGCCCGACCAGCAGTATCCCCGCAAAGTTCGGATTGCGCGCGTACCCCGCCAGCGTGCGGAACAACGTGTCATAGCCCTCGTCCCGTCCCGACATGCCGCAGCCCGTGCCATGCACGATCGGCACCACCCCATCGACATTGGGAAAGTCATCCAGCCAACCCGCCCGCTCCACGCCCTCGGCGATAAAGCGCGCCACACTGCCCGAACAGTTGACTGACGTCAGGATGCCCAGATAATTCCGCGTGCCGACCCCGCCATCGGCACGGGGGTATCCCAGGAAATGCCGATCGGCCACCGGCAGGTCCAGCGCCCGCGCCTCGCTGGCATAGGCCGGGTCCTGCTCATGCGCGCCCATCCCCAGATTGTGGGTATGCACATGCTCGCCTGGCGCGATGGCCTGCGTCGCGACCCCGATGATCTGGCCATAGCGGATCACCGTGGCCCCCGGCGCGATCCCGGCTGTGGCAATCTTGTGCCCGCGCGCGACCGGCCCCACCAGCGGCACCGGAACCCCCGGCACGCTCTGCCCCGATCCCAGATCGCAGAGCGCGATCACCACATTGTCGTCGGGATGCAGACGGATCACGTCGGGACGGTCGATTGACATGGCGGGCGGTTCCTGTTGTTCCCTTGCCCGACGCCCAGGATGCCAGCCTGCAGGCCATGTGCGTTCCGGCCTTCAGCTTGACAGGGCAGGGCGCCCAGCTAACATGCTAGTATGCTACCCGCCAAGGACACCCCCCTGCAAGAGGCAAACCCCGGCGCCGCCCGGTTGCGGCCGCTTGACGCCTTCGACGGCTCACTTGCCAATCGGGTCTACCAGTCGCTCAAGGATGCGATCCTGTCGCTCGAGTATCGCCCCGGCCAGGCGCTCAGGAAACCCGAGATCTGCACGGCGCTCGGCGTCTCGCGCAGCCCGGTGTCCGAGGCCGTCGCGCGCCTCGCCGCCGAAGGGCTGGTCGATGTCATCCCGCAGTCCGGCACCTTCGTTGCGCGCTTCTCGATGGACGAGATCCGCGAGGGCGCCTTCCTGCGCGAGGCGCTTGAGGTGGCGGCGGTCGAGCGGGTGGCATCCACCATCACCGAGGATCAACTTGTTCTCCTGCGCCGCAACCTGCGCGTGCAAGAGGCGTTGCTGGAGGATGGTGATTTCGCGGGCTTTTACAAGACCGACTCCGAGATGCACGAGCTGATCCTGTCCTTCACCGGCTTTCGCCGCCTTGCCGGAATGGCCGGAACCGCCTGGGTCCATGTGAACCGCGCGCGCCAGCTGATCCTGCCCGAGCCGGGCCGCGTGCAGACCACGCTTGCCGAACATCAGGCCATCGTCGCGGCGCTCGAGGCTCGCGATCCCGCCGCCGCGCGCGAAGCGATCCGCCACCACCTGGGCCAGTTGATTACCTATCTCGACCCGCTGATCGTGACACGACCCGAACTGTTCGGGCCAAAGTGACCACCACTTGTTTGGTGGACCGGTGGGCAGGGCCGGCCGGCCCTATCTTATGTTGAACGACCCTTCCGTGATAAGCATCACGGGGGGATTGCTTCCCGGGGCAGGGGCGATGGCTTCAAATCCCCCACTGACCGTTCCCCGTGTCTGCGATTGGCCGGTGATCCTGGCTTCAAAGTACCCACTGCGAGAGCTGTCGAAATCGACCCCGTTCACACGCGACGTCAGACTGGTCTCGTTCGTCCTGCCCCCAACCCCGAGCACGGCACCCTGTTCCCCGATCTGGATCGCAATCGTCTCGATTGCCGGACATGTGGCCGGATTGCTCGTCACCGCATTGACCGGATTCACGGCCGAGATCGTCACGGAATACCCGGCCTGCCCAAGCGTTCCGGACTGATTCGATGTCAACGGAACAACACTGGGATCAACGGTCAGCACGCAGACGGTTCCGGTGAATGCGTCCGAGACTGGACGCGCGCCCGACTGCACGTCGGCCAGAAACGATGCGTTCTGTGGAACTACCAGATAATTCATCATCAACACCTCATCGCCGCATCCCGCGAGCAGACCGACAAGGGCAAGGGGCGCGAAACGGGCGGGTCGATGGTCCGAAAAAGCCGTGAACGCCATGGCATCCTCCGTCAGAAAAGACCTGCTTCCAAATGCCGAACAGTTTATCACTTCCGGCCCGATCCACCAAGACCGGCCCTGATGTCCCTTCGGGCCGGCCCAGGCTCGACCGGGGCCATGCAACATCGAATGGCTGGACGAACCCCGACCTCGAAAATCCGGGCCATGCTTTTGCACAGTGTGGTCGGAAACCACGGTTTCGTCGATGCCAACACGCGCACGGCATGGCTGCTGGTGGACCTCCTGATCGACCGTAGCGGCTTTTTCCTCGCTGTGCCTGAGGACGCCCGGATCGACGATCTCGTGGTTTCGGTCGCCGCACGGGAAATCGACATCGACCCTCAAAGCGATGGTTCAAGGATCGTCTCAGGCGACGCCAGTGCAGGGCTTGCGTCCGGCACATGTCCCCAATGCCCCCTACCACTTTCTTCTGTTCACAAATATCCTCCGGGGGTCCGGGGGTGGAAAACCCCCGGTCCCGGCCCCTCCACCCGCCCAGCGAAAGCCCCCGATGAAAAACCGTCCCCGCTATGCCGCCCGCCTGAACGCCTTCAAGATCGGTCTGCCCGGCAGACCCACGGTGGCGGATCTCATCGCGCGGGCGGCGCAGGTGCCGGGGCTCGATGCCGCCGATCTCAATTACCCCGATCATTTCGAGGCGCATGATCCCAGGGTGCTGTCCCGCGTGCTGCAAGACAACGGTCTTGCGCTGAACGGCCTCGCGATGCGCTACTACACCGATCCCGGCTTTCGCCTCGGCGCCTTCACCCACCCTGATGCGGCAACCCGTCGGGCCGCCATCGACATCACCAAACGCGGTCTCGATGCACTGGCCGAAATGGGCGGCACGACGATGACTGTCTGGGTCGGGCAGGACGGGGTCGATTACGCCTTCCAGGGGAACTACGCGCGGATGTGGGACGATACGGTCGCCGCCATCACCGAGGTGGCCGATCACAATCGCTCGCTCGACATCGCCATCGAATACAAACCCAACGAACCCCGCGCCTTTTCGCTGCTTCCCGATCTGGGCCTGAACCTGCTGGCGCTGGCCGACGTGGATCGTCCGAACACCGGCATCACGCTGGATTTCTGCCATGTCCTCTTCGCGGGCGAGATCCCGGCGCAGACCGCCTCAGTCGTCGCGCGCAGATCACGCCTGCTCGGCGTGCATCTCAACGATGGGTACGGCAAGCGGGACGACGGGCTGATGGTGGGCGCGGTGCATCCCGTGCAGACGGTCGAGTTGTTCGTCGAGCTGGCCCGCATGGCCTGGGACGGGGTGATCTATTTCGACACCTTCCCCGATCATGGCGGCCTTGATCCGGTGGCCGAAGCTGCGATGAACGTGGCGATGGCCGACCGTTTGCGTGCCGTGGCCGCGAGCCTTGTCGATGACCCCGATCTGGCCCAGGCGATGGTCCGCCAGGATGCGGCCGCCTCGCTGCGGGTGGTCGCTTCGGCGCTCTACGGACCGCAAAAGTCTTGAGAAACCCTTAACGAAATCTCGGAAATCGAGCAATATCAACGTTCCTGCTGGCGTTACACCTGTGCGACATCGGCCCATCTCGCGCCGAAGC
Organism: Rhodobacter sp.; assembly: GCA_041738105.1. Taxonomy (GTDB): domain Bacteria; phylum Pseudomonadota; class Alphaproteobacteria; order Rhodobacterales; family Rhodobacteraceae; genus Aliitabrizicola. The sequence continues at coordinate 8,338 of JBGSQL010000062.1, forward strand.
GCGGCTTGATGTCGTCACAGCGGGGCAGGGCGCCCACCCCGCCGCCGGCCTGAAAGCGCCTCGATATCCCTCATACCCCATGGAATTCCGCAGCCGTCCCGCCAAAGATCCGCGCCTGCGCGGGCGCGGGCAGGTGCGCCACCAATTCCTCGGCCGCCGCCCGCCACGCCTCATAACTTGCCGCCAGCCGGCACACCGGCCAATCAGATCCCCACATCATCCGCTCCGGCCCGAAGACCGCGATGACGTGATCGACATCGGGCTTCAGATCCGCCACGGTCCAGCCCGGTCCCGCCTCTGTCACCTGCGCCGAGACTTTCACCAGGGCCCCGGTCTCGCCCGCCAGCCGTGCCATCCCCTCGGCCCAGTGGGTGAAACTTTCCGGCGACGGATCGCGGATCTGCGGCTTCATGCAGTGATCGATTACCACCCGCATCTCGGGATAGCGTTTCAAGCGCGTCAGGAAATGCCCCAGGTGGCGCGGATATCCCAGCGCATCAAATCAGCCCTTCTTTGATCACCGTCCTGTAGCCCCATTGGACCGCCTCGCGCAGCATCCAGGCATCATCGTCAATGTCCTGGATCATCGGCCGCACCCCCTTGAAGGCCGGGTGCCGCGCCAACCGCGGCAGCGTGGCGCGGTCCGAGGGATCATCGAAGTCCACCCATCCGACGACCCCCGCGACAAAGGGCGTCGCGTCGGCGATGCCCGGCAGGTACTCGCTTTCCGCCACACTTGGCGCGGCCTGCACCAGCACCGTCCGCCCGATCCCGCGCCGCGCCAGATGCGGCGCCAGATCGGCGGGGCCATAGGTCCGCGACAGCACCGGATCGTCCTTCGGCATCCAGCCATAATCGCCGCGCGCGGGGGCCCAGAAATGCTGATGCGCGTCGATCACGTGCCGCGCTCCACCGGGGCGTCCGGGTGCAACAGACCCTCGGCTTTCAACTCGGCCCATAGCGCGTCCGGGATCACCGCCCGCGCCGCCGCAAGATTGCTGTCCATTTCCGCCACACCCTGCCCGCCGGGGATCACTGAAACCACCGCCGGATGGCGCAGCGCGAACTGGAAGGCCGCATCGACCAGCCGCACCCCATGCGCGCCGCAGATCGCCTGAACGCGCGCCGCGCGATCCAGCACCTCTTGCGGGGCCGGATCGTAGAACCAGAAGGCGCCCGGTTTCGGCCCCGTGGCCAGGATGCCAGAGTTATAGGGCCCGCCCATCACGACACCGATGCCACGCTCCACCGCCTGCGGCAGCCACGCGGTCAACGCCTCATGTTCCAGCAGCGTGTAGCGGCCAGCCAGCAGGAAGATGTCGAAGTCTCCGCGCTCCGTCAGCGTCTTGCAGGGCTGCCATTCATTCACGCCCGCGCCGAAAGCCCGGATCACCCCTTCGTCACGCAGCCGCAACAGCGCGCGATATCCACCCGCCATGAACGCGTCGATCCGCGCGCCAAGCCCCTCTGCGGTCTTGTGGTTGAAGAGGTCGAGGTCATGGGCAAAGAGGATGTCGATCCGGTCCACCCCCAACCGCTCGAGGCTGGCCTCGAACGAGCGCAAGGTGCCATCGTGGCTGTAGTCATAGACCTCCTTGCGCGAGGGTACGTCAAAGAACTTGCCGATGGTGTCCCGTTCTTCCCCCTTGCCGGTGACGCGTAGCAGACGCCCGATCTTGGTGGACAGCACATAGCTGTCGCGCGGTTTGCCCCGGAGAAACCGATTGAGCCGGGTCTCTGACAGGCCCAGCCCGTAAAGCGGTGCGGTATCAAAATAGCGCACGCCCGCCTCCCAGGCGCGCGCCAGAACCGCGTCGGCCTCTTCATCCGTTACCGCGCGATAGAGGTTGCCAATCGGGGCCGCGCCAAAGCCTAGCTCTGTGAAGGTCAACCCGCCGTTGCCCAGCCGGTCCCAATGTCGTGTCGTCAATGTCATGCGTCTCACTCCCATTCCAACTGACATGCTAGTATGATTCATCTTCCTCTGCATCTCCGTCGTGGCTAGGATCGCATCAAAACAGCGGAGGACGGCGTGGGGAATTTCAGGCGGGTTTTCGGGCGCGGCAAGCCCGTGATTGCCATGGTGCATCTTGGTGCGCTGCCTGGCACGCCGCTGCATGATGGGGACATGGGGCTGGAAGGATTGGTCGCGGGGGCGCGCGCGGATCTGCAGGCGCTCCAGGGTGCCGGCTTTGATGCGGTGATGTTCGGCAACGAGAACGATCGCCCCTACGAGTTTCGCGTCGATGTCGCCTCGACCGCGACCATGGCCTATGTAATCGGCCGCCTGCGTCCCGAGATCACCGTGCCCTTTGGCGTCAATGTGCTGTGGGATCCGATCAGCAGCATCGCCCTTGCCGCTGCCACCGGGGCTGCTTTCGTGCGCGAGATCTTTACCGGAACCTATGCCAGCGACATGGGCCCCTGGACCCCCGATGCCGGGGCCGCGCTGCGCTATCGCAAGCGGTTGGGGCGCACGGATCTGGCCATGCTGTACAACGTCTCGGCCGAATTCGCCGACAGCCTTGATCGTCGTGCCTTGCCTGATCGGGCCCGTTCAGCTGTGTTTTCGTCGATCCCCGATGCGGTGCTTGTGTCCGGACAGATTACCGGCGAGGCCGCCGCGCTGAGCGATCTGGAGGCGGTGAAGCGCGTTTTGCCCGATACGCCGGTGCTGGCCAATACCGGCGTGAAGCATTCTACCATCGCGGATGTGCTGCGGGTGGCCGATGGCTGTATCGTCGGCTCGGCGCTCAAGGTCGATGGCAGCACGTGGAACCCGGTCGATCCGGGGCGCGCGCGGGACTTCATGGCCCGGGCACGTGCCGCGCGGGGGGAGGCATGAAGGACCGCATCCGTGCCGACCTGATTGAACTTATGCTGACCCCCGGGCTGTCGGGGCATGAAGGCCGGGTGGCCCGGCTGATCCGCAACCGGTTGGCCACGATCGGGTTTGCCAGTACCGTCGACCGCCTTGGCAATGTCACGGCCACCGTTCCGGGAGATGCCGAAGCGCCATCGGTCATGGTTTTCGCGCACATGGATCAGTTGGGCTTTTTCGTGCGCCGGATCGAGGCCGATGGCTTGATCCGGGTCGAGCGGATGGGCGGCGTTTCCGAGCGCGCCATGGCTGCGCAGCCGGTTCTGCTCTGTCTGGGTGAGGGGCGGGATGTGCCCGGCATCATCGTGAACAAGGCGCACCATGCAACCACCCCGGACGAGAAGTATCGCGTTCTGACGACGCCTGAGATCCGCATAGATACCGGTCACGGATCGAAGGCGGCTGTCGAGGCGACCGGTATCTGCATCGGCACTCCCGTGGTCTACCGTCCGCAGGTGCTGCCGTTGGCGGGCGACCGGATCGCAGGCACCAGCGTCGATGACAGGGCCGGTTGCGCTGTGCTGCTGGAGATTGCGCGCGGCCTGCTGCAACGCAAGAGTGGCCCGACCGTGCATCTGTGCTTTTCCGTGCAGGAAGAGTTCAACCTGCGTGGCGCGGTTGTCGTGGCCCAACGCCTGCGGCCGGATATCGCGCTGCAAATCGACCTGATGCTGGCCACCGATACGCCCGACATGGCCGATCGTGGCGAAATGGCGCTGGGGCAGGGGCCGGGCATCAGCCTGTATTCCTTTCACGGGCGCGGCACGCTGAACGGCGTGATCCCGCATCCGGCGCTGGTCCGGCTGATCGAGGACACCGCCCGAACCGAGGGATTGGATTTGCAACGCTCGGCGCAGGTCGGCGTGCTGACCGACCTGTCCTATGTGCAGACCGTGGGGGACGGGGTGGCAAGCCTCGACCTGGGCTTTCCGATGCGCCATTCCCATTCGGCGGTCGAGTGTTGCGATCTTGGGGATCTTGCGGCGCTGGCCCACCTGATCCACGCCTCCCTGGCGCGGATCGGGGCGGATTTCCCCCTGGACCGAGAGGGCTAGCATGGCCTGCACTTTGGGCATTGATATCGGAACATTCGAATCGAAGGGCGTGCTGGTGGCCGAGGATGGACGTATCCTTGCGACCGCGCGGCGCCCCCATCAGATGATTGTCCCACGTCCCGGGTGGGCCGAGCATCGAGCCAACGAGGATTGGTGGGACGATTTCGTTTTTATTTGCAGAGACCTGCTCGCCAAATCCAATGTAAAGCCCGGGGATATTGTTGCGGTTGCCACCTCTGCCATCGGTCCGTGCATGTTGCCGGTCGATGCGGAGGGCCGGCCTCTGATGAACGCCGTCCTTTACGGTGTGGACACCCGTGCAAGTGCCGAAATTGCGGATCTGAACGCGCAGATCGGGGAAGACGTGATCGTGGCGCGTTGCGGCAATGCCTTGACCTCGCAATCGGTCGGGCCAAAGATGCTCTGGCTGCGGCGGAGCGATCCTGATATCTGGGCGCGCACGGAAAAGATCCTGACGTCAACCAGTTACCTGACCTTCCGCCTGACTGGCGAACAGGTGATCGACCACTATACGGCCGCGAACTTCTCGCCGCTCTACGACATCGCCCGACAGGACTGGTGCTTCGACCTGGCCGATATCTGCGCGCCCGAGCAGTTGCCGCGCCTGATGTGGTCCACCGAGATCGCCGGATATGTCACCCCCGAGGCGGCCGGTGAAACCGGCCTTGCCGTCGGTACGCCCGTCACCTGTGGCACGATCGACGCCGCCGCCGAGGCGGTCAGCGTCGGCGTGCGCGCGCCCGGTGACATGATGCTGATGTACGGCTCCACGATCTTTGTCATCCTGGTGACTGAAGGGCTGTTGAAGGACCCACGGCTCTGGCAGGCGCCCTGGTTGTTTCCCGGCACACATGCGGCGATGGCCGGGCTTGCGACCAGTGGCACGCTTACGCACTGGTTTCGCGACCAGCTCGCACGCGACCTGTCCCAGGATCTGGCCTTTGCCACCCTTGCGACCGAGGCCTCAGCCTCGCCACCGGGCGCGCGCGGCCTGCTGGTCCTGCCGCACTTCTCGGGCGAACGGACTCCGATCCATGATCCGATGGCCAAGGGGGCGGTGTTCGGGCTGAACCTGACCCATACCCGCGGGGATCTCTATCGCGCTACACTTGAGGGCATTGCCTTTGCCACCCGCGCGATCACCGACTGTTATGGCGCCGCCGGGCAGACCCCGCTGCGTGTCCGTGCCGTTGGTGGGGGCACCCAGAACGGCACATGGCTGCAGGCCACGTCCGACATCACCGGCCTCGACCAGACGCTGTGCCGTGTGACGAGCGGGGCGGCCTATGGCGATGCCTTCCTGGCGGCGCGGGCCCTGGGCCTTGTCACATCTGATGCGATCGACGCGTGGAACCCGCCCGAGGCCACTCTCTGCGCGACCCAACACCCGGTCTATGCCAAGGCCTACCCGCTGTTCCAGCGCCTCTATGCACAAACGCGAGATATTGCAGCCGCCCTTGGCACAACCGATTGACCGAAGGCCCAAGTCCGCAGCAGGCAGTCGGGCAATAGGTCTGCGTTTGAAGACTTGCGTCCAAACTGCTTCTTCTGTTCACAAATATCCCACGGGGGTGCGGGGGTGTGAAACCCCCGCCTGCGCTGGGTCAGATCACGCCCTTGCGCATAATGAAGCACCCGTAAGGCCCCGGATCCGACGTGCGGATGATGCAGAAGGCGCCCTTGGCTGCGGCGTAGAAGGCAAACCGTTCCAGCGCCACCATGGGAATCGGGCGCCCCTCAGCCCGGTCGATCACCGCCTGCATCGTGCCAAAGATCGGCACCTGTGCGGCAGGATCGCCTACCACCTCCATACGCCAGACAGGCGCCGGCACGAAACTATCCAGCGGCATCAGGCTGAGGATCGCCTCGGTCGCCGCCGCGATACCGCAGCCGGGCAGGTTCAAGAGCCGACCGTGAGTCGTGTGGGCGGCGATCGTGGCTGCGGGATGGTTGATGTCGCAGATCACCAGATCGTCGCCATGCCCCATCAGCATAAGGGCGTGCACGATCTCGGCCGACAGGCGCGGGTCGATCCCCCGCAGGGTCACTTTACCGCCCCCGCCGCCATGCCCTTGATGATGAACCGCTCGAGCAGCACACCGATCGCCACCAGCGGCAGGATCGCCGCAAAGGACAGCGCCGCCATCGACCACCAGCTGATGCCCTGGCTGCCGGTCTGGCTGGCCACCATCACCGGCAGCGTGTTCGCATGGGTCGAGGTCAGCAGCGCAGCGAAGAAATACTCGTTCCACGTCAGCACCAGAGACAGGATGAAGGCCGCAACCATGCCGGGCAGGGCGATCGGCAGCACGATCGTCGCAAAGGCCCCCCAGATCGACAGGCCATCCACCAGGGCCGCTTCTTCCAGTTCGGTCGGAATGCCGGCGAACTGATCGCGCATGATCCAGATGACAATGGGCAGGACCGTCAGTGTGTACAGCAAGATCAGTCCGATCCGCGTGTCCAGCAACGCAAGCTCCTTGTAGAGAACAAGAAACGGCAGGGCGAGGACCACCGGCGGCAGGATCAGCTGGCTGAGGAAGAAGAACGAGATGTCGGAATTGCGCATGAATCCGAAGCGATAGGAAAACCGCGAAAGACCATAGGCGGCGAGACTGCCCAGCATCACCGCCAGCGTCGAGGATGACAGCGAGATCACGACCGAATTCATGAACCGCCCCAAAAACTCGGCCCGCACCGTCGATTCGGTGTGGATCGTATCCGGCGAGAGCCCGAGCGATTTCCACCCCAGCCATTTCGGCGTGTAGTCGATCCAGGGGATCATGTTGCCCTTCATCACATCCGGCGCCATCTTGAAGCTGGTCGTGATCGTCCAGTAGATCGGGAACAGGCAGATCACCGTCCAGAGCGCCAGCATCCCGTAGATTGCTGCGCGCGAGGCATACCAGCCCAGCCGGGGAGGGGGATCATCGGGGTTGTCGCGAAAGATCTGTGCCGTGATAGGGGCGTCGGTCATCTCAATACCTCGGCCTCATCCAACGGTCGGCAAGCTTCATCAGGATCGTCATGAAGATCACGATCAGCACGAGGTAGACCATCGCCAGAAGCGTACCGTAGCCGACATTGGATCTGTCGCGATACTCGCGGAAGATAAAGCTTGTGACCGAATCCGTGGCGCCACCGGGACCGCCGCTGGTCACGTTTATGATGATGTCGGCCAACTTCAACTTGAAGATGATCCGGATCAGGATCGCGGTGATCGAAACCGGCAGCATCAGCGGGAACGTCACTTCCCAAAACCCGCGCCAGGGCGAGGCCCCGTCGACCTTTGCGGCTTCTTGCACCTCTTTCGGAATCGCCTGAAGGCCTGCGAGGATCATGATCATCATGAAGGGGATGAAGGTCCACGCATCCATCGCCATGATCATGAACCGCGCCATCTCGGGACTTTCGAAGAACGACGGGTTGTCCCAACCCAGCCAGCGCGCGAGGCGGGCGAGGGGACCGAAGCGCGGTTCCAGCATGGATTTGCCGACCATCCAGCTGACTGCAACAGGGGACAGCATCAGCGGCATCAGGAAGGCCACGCGAAAGAACTTTCGCGCCCGGATTTGCGCATTCAGAAGCAGCGCAAGGCCAAAGGCGATCGCGTATTCCACAATAATTGCAAGGGTATACCAGACCATGTTCAAGAGTGCATTCCAGTAGAACGGATCGCGCCACATCTGGCGCACGTTATCCAGCCCATTGAACTTGCGCCCGGTGGGCGAAGACAGGTTCCAATCCGAAAAGGCGATGCCAAGCCCGAAGATCAAAGGGAACACGACCAGCGAGACGACGAACAGCACCGCCGGCAGCACGAATAGCGTGCGCTTGCCCTGTTCACCGCGGATCAGCACCTGCGCCCAGCACAGGCAAACGGCCCAGAGCACATAGGCGTAGAGCGTGGGTCGCCAGTTCGCCAGGCCGATCTGCATCAGACCCATCCGGTCCAGCGTCTGCGCCGTGGCCGTTGCCACAAGCACAGCCACAGACCCCCAGATCAAGGTGCGTCCGAAGGCCCGGCGGCGATCGGAAATATTGTCGTTGGTCACGACGTGAAGAAGATCGCCCGTCTCTGCCATGCTAGCATGTTAGCCATCTTTAAGCATGGTGCAAGCGCTGTGCGACCCGGGCCTATACCGCCGGTTTATGGCTCTCGGCAGTTGGATTATGGACGCGGCCGGGCTTTGCCGCAATCTTCCGGCACCGGGCAAGGGCCCGAAAAACATGGAGAGGTACACCAATGAAACGCTGGATCACAGCCGCGACTGCCGCCGTTCTTTCGGCCACCACGCTCGTATCGCCCTCTGCCGCGCGCGCGGATTGCGGCGGCGGTGGCTTGGGCGATTTCATGCGCTCGGTCACCGGTCAATGCGGCAAGACACCTGCCCGGACGCGGACCGAGTTTCGCGCGCAACGCTTTGACGATGACGGCCCAACCAGCTTTAGCGGCACGTCACGGTCGAACTCCAACTCCAACTCCAACTCCAATTCCAATTCTGGCTCGAACTCGAACTCATCCTCCAACTCGTCGTCCAATTCTAATTCCAACTCGTCATCGAATTCGAACTCCAACTCTTCGTCTAACTCGAGCTCCAACTCCTCGTCCAACTCCAGTTCAAACTCATCTTCCAATTCCAGCTCGAACTCGTCTTCGAACTCCAGTTCGAACTCATCGTCCAATTCCAGCGACGACGACTGAGCGGCAGCGCAAGGATCACTTCCGTGGTGCGCGCGCGTCGGTTCGGTACCAGCCGGTTCCGGCGCGCGTGTTTCGGTTCACTTTCTCTCGCTCGTCAGCCTCTGCAGCCGTTTCGGCGCGAATCTCGGCAGGAAGCTCAGTGGCATCGCGTCGGAAGGGGATCACCTGGATCAGCGGGGATCCCTTGTCGATCACATGCAGACCGTCCGGGCCGGTCGCAAAGAACGGGAAATGAACGGGGGCGCGGTAGGTGTCGGTATCGACCACGCCCGCCAACACCTGAAACACTCCATTGGGCCGGTTCAGCGGATCGACGAACAGGCAACTCCATCCTGGCGGCGTGACGATCGTCCAGAAGTTGTGGAACTTGCAAGGTGGGCGCGTGCCCCAAGGGTTGCCCCTGACCTGGTGCATCCCGTGATTGCTGACCATCGGCCGATCGAAATCCCAACCGGCATCAACGGTTGCACCACCCTCGCGGATGGCAAGCCGCACGGTCGCCGCCAATGGAATGACCCAACCCGTTGTCATGGCGTCAAGAAACGGCATGCACCGCTTGATCGTCAGCCCGGTATCGGTGCTGGACAGTTGCGCCTCGTCCACCGCCGGCAGCTTGCGAAACCAGGCTGGCAGATAGTCGCGCGCAGGAACAGGCGGCGCGATCACGCCTTCATCCTCGGGGCGGCAGAGAAACCGCAACACAGGTTTTGATTGGCGGAACATGGCGCACCTCAGGCCGCGGGCTTGCGAGACTGCCGGGGCATCCGCCCGGGCCAAACGAGGGGCCGAAAGTTTCACACCCCCTGACCCCGGTGGGGTATCAGAGCCGAAAGGAAGCATGAAGATGGTTCAAAGACAATGGGCGCGCGGATTGCTCCGCGCGCCCATCACTGCAAGGGCAGGGGCATCACATGCCCAGAGAGGCCTTGTAGAGCGCGACCTGACTGTCGCGACCGATCTGGTCGGTGATCTTCTCCCATGCGGCGGCAATGGCATCGGCGGTTTCCTGCGCGCTGCCGTATTGACCCGCGAAGCCCTTGGCCAGTTCATCCTCGGCCACCGAGTAGTACTGGAAGATGCCGGGGATACGCGGTTCGATCGCCGCGTTGGGGTGATTGTAGCTGTCCGCGTTGGAGCCGAGATAATCCTCGACGAAGGCGCGGTCATAGCCCGCCGCTTCCCATTCCTGATAGTCGAAGTGCGAGTTGCGGTAAGGCTGGAAGCCCGACGGATAGGCCGAAGTCCAGAGCGACAGATCCTTGCCACCCAAGTGAGCAGCCGCCGACCAAGCCGCCTTCTTCTTCGCTTCGTCGCCATCGACGCGGCTGGTCACATAGATGCCCCAACCGATATAGGCCATGTTGGGCGCGAAGTTGGGGCCGGAGGGCAGGGTATCCCACTGGCCTGTTGCGTTGTTGTAGACATCGTCCGAGCCGGGAAGGATCGAGAAACCCACGACATCGCCCACAACGGACCCGTCCGAGGTGCGTGCCGACGACCCTACATCGCCCCACCAGGACACCATCGACCCGGTTCCAGCCAGGAATTGCGAGAAGGCCGTGGTGCCGGGATCGGCGTTGATCTGGTCGGCAGGCTGGGTCGCCATCACATCCATCACGTCCTGGATCGCACGCACGAAGGCGGGATTGTTGACCCGCGGCTTCATAGTGTCGGGATCAAAGAGCCAGGCGGGATCGTCGGGATGCTTGGCGTAGGCCGTGGCGCGGCTTTCAAGGAAGTAGAACCCGAAGCCTCCCCAGCCCTTGAGCGGGTCGAGGTAGCCATGCGCGGGCAGGCCGGTCAGCGGATCGGTCTGGCCCGCTACCGCCTTGGTAAAGGCCTGTACCTGTTGCCATGTCTGCGGCGCCTCGGTCATCCCGGTGGCTGCACTGATTGCGGGATCGGTGAGATAGTCCTTGCGGTAGCTGAAGGTGTGGCAATCGCCATCGATCGAGATGCGATAGGTCTTGCCGTCCCAAGTGCCGACCGGGGCCTTGAGGTAGCCAACGTAGTCGTCCATGTCGATCTGGGCCTTGACCCAATCGGGCATCTCGGACAACAGCCCACGCCCGGCGGTATCGCCCTCGAACGGGGCGCCCATCTCGATGATGTCGAAATCCACCGTGCCGGTTGCGATAGACTGCTGCAATCGCGCGTTATAGTCGGCCTGCGCCAGGTCGATCCAGTTGATCTTGGCGCCTGTGTAGGTTTCCCACGGCTTGAGGAAACCGCGGAACAGGAAATTGTGCAGGTTCTGGTTGTTCAGGCCCATGAAGGTCAATTCGACCCCCGCAAACTCGCCTTCAGCGACATTCGCCTTGGTGGACGCAAGACACAACTCGCCCACCTTCTGCCAATCCCCGTCCGTAGGCGAGCCTGCGCCAACGCCCGGAATGGCAAGGATCTGTGCCCGGACACTCTCCTGGGCACGTGCCGGGGTTGCACCGGCGCCAAGGCCAAGGCCACCCAAGGCCGCAAGTCCGCTGACGCCGGCGGCGCCTTTGAGCAGACCGCGGCGTGTCAGCGCGGAACGCACGGCGGCGTTGTAAACTTCCACTTTCATCTCTGTTCCTCCCTCTGTGTAACGCAACGGCGCATTGGCGCGGGCAGGTGGTGCGCCCCGTTCGGGGTCGTTCACTTGCCGGCGTGCCGGTCGATCGCAGCCGTTTCAGGGTCCGGCGGTTGCTGGACTTGGCGAGAAGCTTTTCAGCCTTGTCCCAGCAAGTCAAGCATCTAACATGTTAGTATGCTCAGGCGATGGACAGGCCGGTTTCGCTGCGCTAGGCATGAACACTGGCATGCCGAAACGGGGGGACGATGGCCGAAGTAACGATCCGCGACCTGCGCAAGGCCTATGGCGCGCTGGAAGTGCTGCACGGCGTCAACGTCGATATTGCGGATGGGCAGTTCGTGGTGCTTGTTGGTCCGTCAGGCTGCGGCAAGTCGACCCTTCTGCGGATGATCGCGGGGCTTGAGGGGATAAGTTCGGGCACCATCCGGATCGGTGAAAGGGTGGTCAACAATCTGCCGCCCAGCGACCGCGACATTGCAATGGTGTTCCAGAACTACGCGCTTTACCCGCACAAGTCGGTCGCGGCGAATATGGGGTTCCCGTTGAAGATGCAGGGCATGGCGAAAGCCGAGATCGACAGCCGTGTCGGCCGTGCGGCTGACATCCTGGGGCTGAAGCCCTATCTTGATCGCTACCCGCGCGCGCTGTCTGGCGGCCAGCGACAGCGCGTTGCGATGGGGCGCGCCATCGTTCGCAATCCGCAGGTTTTTCTGTTCGACGAACCGTTGTCGAACCTTGACGCGAAGCTGCGGGTGCAGATGCGATCCGAGATCCGCGAACTGCACCAGCGGCTTTCGACCACGACTGTCTATGTCACGCATGATCAGATCGAGGCGATGACGATGGCCGACCGGATCGTGGTGATGCGCGATGGCCATATCGCCCAGATCGGTGCGCCGTTGGAGCTTTACGACCGCCCGGCAAACACTTTTGTTGCTGGCTTCATCGGCTCACCCGCGATGAACCTGCTGCCGGGCATCGTGCGCAAGACGGCGGACGGAGCAATCGTCGACGTGGATGGCGCTGCCATTGCGACACCTGTCCGTCCGGGTCTGAACGACGGGCGAAAGATCGTGCTGGGTATCCGTCCCGAACACCTTGTCCTGACCGAGGCTGACGGGTTTGTAGCCGAGGTCGTCGTCGTGGAGCCGACCGGATCGGAAACCCATGTCGTGCTGCGGCTGGGCGCCCGCGACATCACGGCGGTCTTTCGCGAACGTCATGCCTTCAGGCCGGGGCAAGAGGTTCGGCTGTCCCCGCAGGCGGATATGATCCATGTCTTTGACGCTGAGAGCGGAGGGCGACTGTCATGACGCGGACACTTCTGTGCTACGGCGACAGCAACACCCATGGCACGAGGCCAATGCGTGGCTTTGGCGACATCGGGCGGTTCGATCGCAAGGCCCGCTGGACCGGGCAGTTGGCCGACCTTTTGCCGGATTGGACGATCATCGAAGAAGGCCAGCCCGGCCGGACGACGGTGCATGATGATCCGATCGAAGGCCCCCACCGCAACGGCCTGACGGTTCTTCCTGCCCTCCTTGAAAGCCATCGGCCGATTGATGCGGTGCTCTTGATGCTGGGAACGAATGACCTGAAGGGTCGCTTCTCGCTGAACGCGACTGATATCGCACTGTCGCTCGAGAAACTGGTGCTGGTGATCCGAGCCTCGGGCTGTGGGCCGGATCAGGCCGCCCCGGCCGTCTTGCTGGTCGCGCCTCCGCCGATCGTGGAGGTTGGGGATCTGGGCGCGATCTTTGCGGGCGGCGAGGCGAAATCGCACCACATAGGTAAGCAGATTGCTGCGGCGGCAGACCGCCTTGGCGTCCCGTTTCTGGACGCCGGGGCGCTGATAGAGGTGTCTCGCGTCGATGGCATCCACTACGACGCGGCGACACATGCGATCCTGGCCCGCGCTTTCGCCGATGCCGTCACCGCCCATCTTGCCTGACCGGAGGACATCATGCTGAAAGGGATCGACAACCGCCTGAACGCCGAAGTGCTGCACTGTTTGCGCGCGATGGGGCATGGCGACACGCTGGTTTTGGCCGACACCAATTTTCCGTCTGACAGTATTGCCCGGCAGACCACCTTGGGCACCTTGTTGCGGATGGACAACCTGACCAGCGGGCAAGCGGCGCAGGCGATCCTTTCGGTCCTGCCGCTGGATACTTTCGTCGATGATTTTGCTTGCCGGATGGAGATCGTGGGCCATCCGACCGAGGTTCCGCCCGTTCAGAACGAGGTGCAGAACGAGATCGACCGGGCCGAGGGCCGCCCGCGCCCGATGCAGAGCATCGAGCGTTTTGCCTTTTATGATGCTGCACGACAGTCTTACGCCGTGATCCAGACCGGAGAGCGCCGGTTCTACGGCTGCTTCATCTTCCGCAAGGGCGTGATTGCGCCAGAGGAATGAGGATGGGCCGCGTCGTTATCCTTGGGGTTTTCGTTGCGGACACTGCCTACCGGGCGGATCGTCAGCCGAAGATGGGCGAAACCATCCTCGGGCGGTCGTTTGCGCTGGGTCCGGGTGGCAAGGGATCCAATCAGGCGGTCGCGGCAGCCCGTGCCGGGGCAGAAACCCACATGATCACCCGGCTTGCTCGCGACCCTTTCGGCGACATGGCTTTGGCCACATGGAAGGCGGCTGGTGTGACGCCGGCTGTCTGGACGGTGGACACAGGCTATACAGGCGCCGCCTACATCTTTGTCGAAGCCGCGACCGGCAACAATGCAATCATCGTCTGCCCAGGTGTGGCAGGCGATATCTCGGCCGCCGACATCGAGGAGCGGGCCGAATTGATTGCGGGCGCTTCGGTATTCGTGACCCAACTCGAACAGCCGATTGCTGCGGCGCAGCGCGCGCTGGAGATTGCAAGGGCAGGGGGGGCAATCACCGTGCTGAACCCCGCCCCCGCTGCCGATCTGCCGTCCGGTCTTCTTGCGCTTTGTGACTACATCACCCCGAACGAATCCGAGGCCGAGGCGCTGACAGGTCTGCCGGTCACGACACCGGATCAGGCAATTGCTGCCGCCAAGGCTTTGCGGGTGGCGGGCGCAGGTGCCGCCGTTATCACGCTCGGGCAACAAGGCGCGGTCTTTCATGACTGCACACGGACGGTACATGTGCCTGCGTTCGACGCGGGCCCGGTGATCGAAACGACAGGCGCTGGCGACGCCTTCAACGGTGGATTTGCCGCGGCGCTGGCACGCGGGCTGGATCCAGTCGATGCGGTGCGCTACGGGTCTGCCACCGCCGGCATCTCAGTCACGCGGCCCGGAACGGCGCCCTCGATGCCGTCGGTGGCCGAGATCGAAGCGCTTCTCGCAAAAGGGTGAAGGCGCAAGAGGGTGTCAGGGCAGCGGTACAGGCACATCTGGAAGTCTTATAATCAGTATTATGTAATATCGATGTCCGTGAGATGGCTCAGACAACCGAATTGATCGGCGAGGATCGCTTTGCCTCTGCCCATTGATCGCGCTACACCCGAGCGGAGATTTCCGGAGCACCTGTCCCATGTCCATCAAGATCGCCCCGTCCATCCTGGCTGCCGACTTTGCGAACTTTGGTGCGGAGTGCCGCGCGATCGAAGCGCAAGGCGCGGATTGGGTGCATGTCGATGTGATGGATGGCCACTTCGTTCCCAACATCTCGTTCGGGCCTGCAACTTGCGCGGCGATCCGCCCCCATATCAAGTGCGTGATGGACGTTCATCTGATGATCGCGCCAACGGACCCCTATCTCGAAGCCTTTGCCAAGGCGGGCGCTGACAACATCTCGGTCCATCTCGAGGCTGGTCCGCACATCCACAGATCCTTGCAAGCCATTCGAGCACTGGGGAAAAAGGCCGGTCTGGCGATCAATCCCGGCACCGGGCTCGAGGCGTTGCCATACCTGCTCGACATGATCGATCTGGTCTGCGTGATGACAGTGAATCCGGGTTTTGGCGGGCAGAGTTTCATCGCATCGCAGGTGGAGAAAGTGCGCGCTTTGCGCACGCTGATTGGCGATCGGCCGATCCTGATCGAGATTGATGGCGGTGTGACGGTTGAAACCGCGCCGCTGGTCGCGGCTGCAGGCGCAGATGTACTGGTTGCCGGATCGGCGGTGTTCAAGGGCGGATCCGTCAGCAACCCTGCCCCTTATGGCACAAACATAGCGGCCATACGCAAGGCGGCCAACGCGGCGCGCCGGGGGACAGAGCCCACCTGATCAGGTTATATCAGCTTCACATCCCAAGACCCTGTAATACCAAGTAGAACAGAAATTGGCATCAGACAATGGCGCGTTCGGGGAAAGGTCGCCGCTCCAACACACGTGCGACCGAAAGATCCGACAGGTCCAGGCTTTGCCACGCGCCCGTCAGGATATGCTCGGCAAGACCTCGGCCGACGGCGGGAGCTTGTTGCAGCCCGTGGCCCGAAAAACCGTTCATGAGAAACAAGTTCACCACATCGGGATGCGGCCCGAGGATCGCGTTCTGATCCAGCGTGTTGAAGGCATAGTGCCCGACCCAATGGCGCATGACCTTGACCGCATCAAAGCACGGAGCACGAGCGAACAACTGCGGCCAGATGACGTCTTCAAATAGGTGAAGATCCGGCTCGAAGTCATTGGCATCACAAGGCCCATCGGTTTCTGGCACGGTTGCGGTGATCCAGTGGCGATCCTCGGGGCGCAGGTAAAAGCCGCGATCGACCAGCAAGGGCGCATCAGGGTGGCGGGCATTCGGCGCGTCGATGACGAAGACCGTGCGTTTGCGCGGCTCGACTGGCAGGTCCAGCCGTGCCATGCGACAAACCTCGGCCGCCCGCGTGCCGGCGGCATTCGCGACTACTCCGCAGCCCACCTTGCCCGCTCGTTCGAGAATCACCGATGTGATGCGGCCACCCGACATTTCCAGACCGGTAACGCAATCGGTTACAAAGCGCGCACCTTGCGCCTTGGCAGCAGATCGAAAGCCCGCAAGCAACCCCATGTTGTCGAACCAGCCTTCGTCCTTTGGCCCGAAGGAACCGCCCTCCAGATCGCCCACTTCGAGCCAGGGAAACCGGCTGAGGATCTGCGCCGGGTTCAGCAGCTCGGTCGCCGCCCCGAGCGCGCGCTGCATCTGGGCCACTTCGGCCAGTGTCAGGGCGCCCTCGCGGCTTGCTGTCAGGAACAGATAGCCGTTCTCTTTCAGTCCGAGCGACCCGATGCCGACATCAACCCCGAGGCTTTCCTGAAAGTTA
Organism: Rhodobacter sp.; assembly: GCA_041738105.1. Classification (GTDB taxonomy): domain Bacteria; phylum Pseudomonadota; class Alphaproteobacteria; order Rhodobacterales; family Rhodobacteraceae; genus Aliitabrizicola. Next base: position 24,804 of record JBGSQL010000062.1, read on the forward strand.
CAAATGAAACCAATTCCAAAGCGCGAGATTTCAACGTTGACGCGGGTTGTGAACTGCTGCCGGATCGAGGCCACGGAAAGCGCTGTCGAAGACCTTGCAAAGGTCGGATCCCGCTCGACGACAAGAACAGACAGACCGGGCTGCAGTCGGGTCAGCCAATAGGCCAGCGACGATCCCATGACCGCGCCCCCGATAACGACGACATCCGCGCCCTGCCCCGTTTTCATGTCTTGGCCCCGCTCCTCCGCCGCCGCGTGATAGCAAGGGGAACGGCGAAGGAACAGAGATGAGTTGATTGGTACGCAAATGAAAACAGTGCGCCCTTTGGGGGCGCACTGTTTCTACTTTTTCGGCAGAAGGTGGCGTTAGCCGGCCAGGGTCTTTGCAACCTCGGCGGCGAAATCCTCTTTCTCTTTCTCGATCCCCTCGCCCACGGCGACACGGGCATAGCCTGTGATCTCGACGCCAGCCTCTTTCGCGGCTTGCTCCACGGTCAGGTCAGGATTGATGACGAACGATTGCCCCAACAGCGTATTCTCGGCCAGAAACTTCTTCATCCGGCCCGGGATGATGTTGTTGTGGATCACCTGCTCGGGCTTCGGCTTGGCCGAAGTTGTGTTCTCTTCAAGCGCTTTCGCGGTCTGAACAGCAAGCTCACGCTCAAGGACCACCGGATCAAGGGTCGCTTCCGACAGCGACAGCGGGGCGGTGGCCGCGATGTGCATGGCAAACTGGCGACCGATCGCCCGCGCCTTCTCGGCAGGGCCATTGAGCGCGACAAGAACGCCGATCTTGCCCATGCCTTCAGCAGCGGCATTGTGCACATAGGAGACGACCGTATCGCCTTCCAGCACATGCATCCGGCGCAGCGTCATGTTCTCGCCAATGCGGGCGATCGCCTCGTTGATCACGTCGGACACGGGCTTGCCGTTCAGATGCGTGGCCTTCAGCACCTCGATATCCTCGCCCGTTTGCAGGGCGATCTTGGTGACCTCGTTCACAAGCGACTGAAAATCGGCATTCTTGGCAACGAAGTCCGTTTCCGAGTTGATTTCGACGGCCACACCACGACCATCTTGCACGGCCACGCCGATCAGGCCTTCTGCGGCCACGCGGTCAGCCTTCTTGGCCGCCTTCGCAAGACCCTTGGTGCGCAGCCAGTCGACTGCGGCTTCCATATCGCCATCCGTTTCCGTCAGGGCGCGTTTCACGTCCATCATGCCTGCGCCGGTCGACTCGCGCAGTTCCTTCACCATCTGGGCGGTGATTGCCATCGCGGCTCTCCTCAAATCAAATCTGTCTCCCGGCGGGGCTTACCCCCACCGGGTAACGGTCATGCGACGCAGGGGATCAAGCCTCGGCGACGACTTCTTCCATGGGCGCATCTTCAAGCGCGCCCAGATCAATGCCAGCCGCACCCATTTGCGCCGACATCCCGTCGAGGGCTGCGCGCGCAACGAGGTCGCAGTAGAGTTGAATCGCACGGGCCGCGTCATCGTTCCCGGGGATCACATAGTCGACGCCCTTGGGCGAGTTGTTCGTGTCGACCACACCGATCACCGGGATACCCAGTTTCTGTGCTTCGAGGATGGCGAGGCTTTCCTTGCCGACATCGATGATGAACAGCAGATCAGGCACACCGCCCATCTCGCGGATGCCGCCAAGCGAGGCCTGAAGCTTGGCTTGCTCGCGCTCCATGTTCAGGCGTTCTTTCTTGGTCAGCCCCTCGGCACCGTTCGACATCAACTCGTCCAGTTGCTTCAAGCGCTGGATGGATTGCGAAACGGTTTTCCAGTTGGTGAGCGTACCACCCAGCCAGCGGTGGTTCATGTAGAATTGCGCACATTTGTCAGCGGCTTCTGCAATCGGCTTCTGCGCCTGGCGCTTGGTGCCGACGAACAGGATCCGACCGTTCTTGGCGACGGTGTCGCGCACCACCTGAAGCGCCGCGTCCAGCATTGGCACGGTCTGCGTAAGATCAAGGATGTGGATGCCGTTGCGGTCACCGTAGATGAATTCGCCCATCTTCGGGTTCCAGCGGGCCGTCTGGTGGCCGTAGTGAACGCCAGCTTCCAAAAGCTGACGCATCGAGAATTCAGGGAGCGCCATGTCCAAAGTCCTTTCCGGTTTGCGCCTCGGCGGTGTGTTTCAGCCTTGGACATCGTCCTTGGCCAACCGGTGGACCAGCGGGGATTTCTCCCCCGCAGGCCCGCACTCCGCCTGTGAAGTGCCGCGCGTCTACCTTGACGCGTGGCAGATTGCAACCCCCCCTGCCCCAGCGGGTCAGTACCACATGTCAGCCATTGCGCCCTTGCGGCGGGCCACGAAATCGGCAAGCGTCTCTTGCGTCGCGATATCCATCGCGGGCTGTTGATAGTCGGCAAGGGCACGCTTCCAGGCGCGGTTTGCACGGATTGCGGCATCCTCGCTACCGGCCGCCTCCCACTTCTCAAAGGGCTCGGTGTCGGAAAGCGACGAATCCCAGAAGGCCGTCTCGTAATGCGCCATGGTGTGCGAGCATCCGAAAAAGTGATTGCCGGGCCCAACCTCGGCAAAGGCATCGACCGCCAACTGGTCATCGTCGATCTTGATACCGTCGAGATAGCTGTGTAGCGCACCACATAGATCGGCATCCAGCATGAACTTTTCGTAGGACATCGAGAGCAGCCCGTCGAGAAAGCCCGCCGAATGAAGGATGAAGTTCGCGCCGCAATGGATCGCGGCCAACATCGACATCGTGCCTTCCATCATTGCCTGGGCGTCCGGCAGTTTTGAAGTGGTGAAGTTGCCCGAGCAACGCAGCGGCAGGTTCAGGCGCCGCGCCAACTGGCCGATCACCATAGAGCCGATGGCAGGCTCGGGCGTGCCAAAGGTGGGGGAGCCCGATCGAAGCGACATCGAGCTGAGAAAGTTGCCGAAGATCACGGGGGCTCCAGGCCGTTCGAGTTGAGTCAGCGCGCACCCCGCCATCGTCTCGGCCAGCGATTGTGCAAGCGCCCCCGCACTCGTCACCGGCCCCATGGCTCCGCCAAGGATAAAGGGCACGATCACCGCCGCCTGGTTGGCCCTGGCATAGGCACGAAGCGAGGTGGTCATCGTTCCGTCCCAGACGAGCGGAGAGTTGACATTGACGTTGCCCAGAATGACGCAGTTCCGGTCCACGAAATCGCGCCCGAACACGAGCCTTGCCATGTCGATGCTGTCCTCGGCCCGCTCTTCGGCCGTGACCGACCCCATGAAAGGGCGATCCGACAGCGTCAGATGCGCGAGGACCATATCGAGGTGCCGTTTGTTCACCGGAATGTCCGTCGGCTCGCAGATCGTTCCGCCGGAATGGTGAAAGTTTGGCGAGTGTTGTGCCAACTTGATGAAGTTGTGAAAGTCGTCGAGCGTGCCAAAGCGGCGCCCCCGATCGAGATCCATCACGAAGGGCGAACCATAGGCTGGCGAGAACACCACGCTTTTGCCGCCGATCACAACGCTTTTCGCGGGGTTGCGTGCATGCTGGGTAAAGCTGGCGGGGGCGGTTTTCAGCACGTCGCGCAACAGTCCCGGCTCAAACCGAACCCGGATGCCGTCAACTCTGGCGCCCGCGCGCCGCCAATGGTCAAGCGCGACCGGATCATCGCGAAAGTCGATGCCCGTTTCGGCCAGGATACGATCGGCCGCAGCCTCGATCCGCAACAGGTTCTCTTCCGACAAAACGTCATAGGTCGGGATGTTTCGCAGGATGTAAGGCCGCCCTACCCCGCCGCCCCGAACGCTCCGTTCGGCTTGCCGCGCCTGGCGCCCGCTGCGCGATGGTTTCACCTCGACCATTGCCGCCCCTCCTCTGCATCCCGATCCGGGATGTGCAAGCAGACGCTGTTGCTGTGCCAACGTCCCGACGAAAGGCGACACCAGAAGGGCCGATCGCGCCCTCAGGTCACGACATCGGGCTTTGCCCGACCAATCATCGCCTCGATGCGGGCAAGCCCAAGGGCGGCACGGATCACGGGTGCCAGCGCGCTCTGTGGATCAAGGTCGAACCGAGCCGGATCCGCTTCGTAGCGTTCCAGATACAGGCGCAGGGTCGCCCCTTCCGTCCCTGTACCTGACAGGCGCATCACGATCCGGCTGCCATCGGTGAACAGGATCCGGATACCCTGCTTCTGGCTGATTGATCCGTCTACCGGGTCGGAATAGGCAAAGTCATCCGCAGCAGCCACGGTCATGCCTTCAACGGTCTTGCCCTGCAGAGATGGCAGACTGTCGCGCAGAGCCGCCATCATCGCATCGGCGCGTGCCGCATCCACCGCTTCGAAGTCATGCCGCGAGTAGTAGTTGCGCCCAAAGGCGGACCAGTGCGACTGCAGGATCTCGGCCACGCTTTCCTTGCGGATCGCAAGGATGTTCAACCACATCAGCACCGCCCAGAGGCCGTCTTTTTCGCGCACATGGTCTGATCCCGTGCCAAAGCTCTCCTCACCGCACAACGTGACGCTGCCGGCATCGAGCAGGTTGCCGAAGAACTTCCAGCCTGTCGGCGTTTCATACGCCTTGATTTTCAACGCCTGCGCGACCCGATCCACGGCGGTCGAAGTAGGCATTGATCGTGCGACCCCCTTGAGTCCGGCCTTGTAGCCAGGAGCGAGCGTTGCATTCGCCGCCAGCACAGCAAGGCTGTCGGAAGGCGAGACATAGATGCCCCGTCCAACGACCATGTTGCGATCGCCGTCACCATCCGAGGCTGCGCCGAAATCGGGGGCGTTTGGCGAGAACATTTCATCCATCAGGGCCTTGGCCCAGACCGGGTTCGGATCAGGATGCATCCCACCGAAATCGGGCAAGGGCGTGCCGTTGATTACAGTACCACTATCCGCACCAAGCCTGTTTTCAAGGATTTCCCTTGCATATGGCCCAGTTACAGCGCACATCGCATCAAAGCGCATCCGAAACCCGGCCCGGAACAACGCGCGGATGGCTGGAAAATCAAACAGCGTTTCCATCAAGGCCGCGTAATCCGCAACAGGATCGACGACAATGACGGTCATCGCGCCCAAGGTGCTGCGCCCGACCTTCGACAGGTCAACGTCCTGTGATGTAAGGATGCGGTACTCGGTGATCTCGGCGGTTCTGCGGAACATCGCCTCGGTGATGGCTTCGGGTGCCGGCCCACCGTTCGGCATGTTGAACTTCAGGCCGAAGTCTTCATGCGGACCACCCGGATTGTGGCTGGCCGACAGGATGATCCCGCCATCCGTTCCGTTCAGGCGAATAAGATGGCTCGCTGCCGGGGTCGATAGGAGCGCATCGCGCCCCACAATCACGCGCGACGCCCCGTTTGCCGCCGCCATGCGCAAGATGACCTGGGCTGCGCGGTCGTTGAAATAGCGCCCATCCCCACCAAGGACAAAAGTCTTGCCGGCAGCCCCCACGACATCAAAGATCGACTGGACAAAATTCTCCAGGTAGTGCGGCCCCATGAAGACCGGCGTCTTCTTGCGCAGACCGGACGTCCCCGGTTTTTGCCCCGCGATGGGAGCCGTCTGGACTATCTCGACTGTCATGGGGATCCTCCGGAGTTTTGGCTTGTCACGAACACCAGCACGGATTGGGCAGGAACGGCAACTGTCGCCTTTCCAGTGGCCGTTGCCGCCATTTCTGCCAAGGGCCGCGTGGTATCAAGCACCAGCCGCCAGCCTGGTGCCGTGCGGGGGAGAACCACGTCTCGTGCGACGCCAGCGTTCAGAATGACGAAAAGTGCTTCATCCTGTGAACCAGCATCTTCGGCCGAGGTTCGCAATTCAACCCCGAGACAGCGAAAAGCAGGATCGTGCCAGTCCTCGGGGCGCGGCACCTCGCCATCCGGCCTGCGCCAGATCACATCGGGAAGCCCGTCTGCACTGCGCGCCAGCGCGTGCAGGAACCTGCGCTGGCGAAGGACCGGATGGGTCTTTCGCAGGGCCGTCAGGCGGGCGACAAAGGCAGTTAACGCCTGATCCGCCCCCGCCCAGTTTACCCACCCTGTTTCGTTGTCCTGCGCATAGGCATTGTTGTTGCCGCCCTGGCTGTTGCCAAACTCGTCCCCTGCCAGAAGCATTGGCGTGCCCTGTGACACCATCAGGGTTGCCAGCAGATTGCGTTTGCGCAAGTCGCGCGCCGCCCGGATGGCGGGATCATTTGTCGGGCCTTCGACGCCAAGATTGTCGGCATGGTTCTCGGTCGTGCCGTCGCGATTGTCTTCGCCATTGGCGAAATTGCGCTTCACCGTGTAGCTGACCAGATCCTCCAGGGTGAATCCGTCGTGCGCAGTCACGAAGTTCACCGAACTTGTCGCGGCGCGGGACGAGTGGTCGAACCTTTCGGCGGAACCGAGCAGCCGGTTTGCGATATCCGGTGTCAGACCCGCATCGCCCCGCCAGAAACGCCTGAGCCCGTCGCGATACTTGTCGTTCCATTCCAGAAACGGGTGCGGATAGGTGCCGAGCTGATATCCCCCCGGCCCGATGTCCCACGGCTCTGCGATCAGCTTGACCCGGGTCAGCACAGGATCCTGGCGGATCGCATCGAAGAAACCGCCATTCGGATCGAAGCCGCCCGCCTCACGCCCGAGGACCGACGCGAGATCAAAGCGGAAGCCGTCGATGTGACACGCCTCGACCCAGTAGCGCAGGCTGTCCATCACCATGCGCAAGACCATCGGATGGGTCAGGTTCAGCGTGTTGCCGGTGCCCGTGTCGTTCACATAGTGCCGCCCGCCTTCGGACAGGCGATAGTAGCTGCGGTTGTCCAGCCCCCGGAAGGCAAGCGTCGGGCCGAGGGCGTCTCCCTCGCCGGTGTGGTTGTAAACCACGTCCAGGATCACCTCGATCCCGGCCGCGTGAAACCGGCGCACCATGCTTTGCATTTCGCGCAGCCGGCCCCGCCCGAGGTACCGCGGCTCCGGCGCAAAAAACCCGATCGTCTGGTAGCCCCAGTAGTTGCGAAGGCCCTTCGAGACAAGAAAGCGGTCATCGACGAAAGCCTGCACCGGCAGCAACTCGATTGCCGTGACACCGAGTTTCGTCAGATGATCGAGGATCGCATCGGAACAAAGACCCAGCATGGTGCCACGCAACACAGCCGGCACGTCAGGGTGCTGGATGGTCAGACCCTTGACATGCGCCTCATAGATCACCGTGTCCGTCAGTGCATGATATGGCGGGCTGTCGTCGCCCCATTGGAATCCAGGGTCGATCACCACCGACTTTGGCATGGCAAAGGCACTGTCGCGTGTATCGAAGGACAAATCAGCGCGCGGGCTGCCGACCTTGTATCCCATCAGAGAGTCAGACCACTTGAGCCGCCCCTCAAGCGCACGGGCATACGGGTCGATCAGCAACTTGTTGGGATTGAAGCGATGACCGGCTTCCGGAACGTAGGGGCCGTGGGCGCGTAGGCCGTAAAGCGCCCCCGGCATCAGGCCAGAGACATGCAGATGCCAAATGTCACCATCGCGATCCCGGAATGGAAGACGTGCGATCTCCTTCCGCCCATCGGACGAAAAGAGGCACAGCTCGATCTTGTCGGCATGGGCTGAAAACACCGCAAAATTAACGCCTTCCCCGTCAAAGCTCGCGCCCATCGGGAACGGCCGGCCCGAAGATGTCGCATGACCTGCGATCCGCGACGGCAGGCCTTGCATGGCGATCACCTGCGCAGGCCTTCATAGAGCCTGGCATAGGCAGCAGCAGACGCGTCCCATCCCACGGGATGCTTCATCGCGTTGCGCTGCATTCTTTGCCACGTGGCAGTATCGGCGAAAAGATCCAGCAGCCGCTTCAAAGCCTGGCTCAATCCCAGCGCATCCGTATCAAGAAACACAATCCCCGTCGCCACGCCAGCCGCCAGCGTTGCGGGTGACGCGCCGATCACGGTGTCGATCAGGCCGCCTGTCGCAGCCACGACGGGCAAAGTGCCATAACGCAGCCCGTACATCTGTGTCAGCCCGCAGGGCTCGAACCGCGAGGGCACCAGAACCGCGTCGCCGCCGGCGAACATCCGGTGGCTCAGGTCTTCGTCATAGCCGATCTTCACCCCGACCCGACCGGGAAACCGCGTCTCGAGGGCAAGCATCGCAGTTTCAAGGGCACTGTCACCGGACCCCAGAACCGCCAGCCCGCCCCCGCCTTCGATGAAGGCCGGGACAACAGCGGGCAGAAGGTCGATCCCCTTCTGATCGGTCAGTCGGCTGACGACAATCGCCAGCGGGCCAGGCACATCCAGATCGAACTCGGCAAGCAGCGCATCGCGGTTCAGACCTTTGCGCGCCAGCGTGCGCACCGAATAGGGCTTGATCGCCCGATCTTCTTCGGGCGACCAGACATCCGTATCGACACCGTTCAGAATACCCGTCACCCGGTCAGACCGTGCGGCGATCACGCCTTGCAGGCCCATGCCGAACTCTGGCCGCATCAGTTCGGCGGCATAGGTCGGCGACACTGTGGTGATGGCATCGGCGGTGATCAGGCCGGCCTTGAGTGTGGAAAGCCCGCCGAAGTATTCGAGGGCATCCGCATGAAACTGCTCGGCCGGCAGACGCAACGCGGCAAGCATGGCGGCCGGAGCCCACCCCTGAAAAGCAATGTTATGGACGGTCATCACCGATCGCACATCGCCTGCGCCCAGATAGTGCAGATAGGCCGGCGCGAGCCCCCCCTGCCAGTCATGTGCATGAAGGATGTCGGGGCGCCAACCATCACTCAGCCCATCCCGGGCGATGATCGCTGCAGCCCAGCCGAGCGCGGCAAACCGCAGGGCATTGTCCGGCCAATCCCCTCCCGGCCCCGCATAGGGCCCACCTTCCCGATCGAAGAGATGTGGCGCATCGAGCAGCAGAACCGACAGCCCCTCGATCAGCCCGGCATGAACACGCCCCGGACCACCGAACAGGTCGCTCTCGACCCAGACCTCGTCCCAAGTCTGGCAAAGTGCGCGCAAAGGTCGATAGGCGGGCAGGAGCACCCGCATTGTCCATCCGGTTCCGGCAAGCGCCCCGGGCAAGGCCCCGACAACATCAGCCAGCCCGCCGGTTTTCAGCAGCGGCACGCATTCAGACGCAACCGACAAGACCTTGCCGCCCAAGACGGTTGCCTTCCCTTTTTCAACACTCATCTCAACAACCGCCCTGCATCCGGAGACCCATCAACCAAGTTTGGCCGCCCGCGCGTCGAGCATGTCCTGTGTGACCAGTACGACGCCGGCCTCGGTCCTGCGAAACCACTTCGCGTCTTCGCTGGCATCTTCTCCGATGACAAGGCCCTCGGGGATCACCACCCCACGGTCGATCACGCATTTCCGCAGGTGCGCCTTGCGGTGGACCACCACTTGGGGAAGAGCAACGACATGCTCCATCGACGAGAAGGAATGTGTCCTGACGCCAGTGAACAACAGCGAATTGCGGACCTCGGACCCTGAAACGATACAGTCCCCCGAAACAAGTGAGGATATCGCCATGCCGCGACGGCCATCTTCGTCATGGATGAACTTGGCGGGCGGCACTATCTCGGCATAGGTCCAGATCGGCCAAGCATTGTCATAGAGATCGAGCTTCGGGACAAAATCGGTCAGATCTATGTTGGCTTGCCAGAAAGCATCGATGGTTCCCACATCGCGCCAGTAGGGTTCGGTCTCTAGGCCGGACTTGACGCAGCTTTCAGAAAAACGATGCGCCATGGCCTTGCCGTTCTTGACGATGTCCGGGATCAGGTCATTGCCGAAATCATGGCTTGAATTGGGATCATCGGCATCGGCAATCAGCAGATCGCGCAGGAAATTCCAGTTGAACACATAGATGCCCATCGAGGCCAGCGCATGATCGGGATCACCGGGGATCGCCGGCGGATCGGCGGGCTTTTCAAGGAATGCGGTGATGCGGCCGGTCTTGTCCACATCCATCACGCCAAAGGCCGATGCTTCCATCCGCGGGACCGTCAAGCAGCCGATCGTGACATCGGCGCCTGACTCCACATGCTGACGCAGCATGACTTCATAATCCATCTTGTAGATGTGATCACCCGCCAGGACCACGACATACTTGATGCCGTAGCTGTCGACGATGTCGATGTTCTGCGTCACGGCATCGGCCGTTCCCAGGTACCACTTGCTTTCGTTGACACGCTGGCTGGCCGGCAGGATATCAAGGTACTCGTTGCGTTCCGCCCGAAAAAAGCTCCAGCCGCGCTGACAATGGCGGATCAGGCTGTGCGCCTTGTACTGGGTTGCAATCGCCATCTTCCGGATCCCCGAGTTCAGCGCATTCGACAGGGCGAAGTCGATGATCCGGGTCTTGCCGCCGAAATAGACAGCGGGCTTGGCGCGCCGGTCTGTCAGTTCCTTGAGTCGCGATCCGCGCCCCCCGGCCAGCACAAAGGCCATGGATTGCGATGACAGCCGGGTATTCGGTCTTGCTTGCATTGTTCCCTCCCTTGGCCCGGAGTGTGCCTCCGGTCTTGTTATCTCGCAGCGATCAGCCTTGCCGGAAAATAGTCGTTGAAAGCGGCGGCAGCGTGACAAGGGCCGATTGACGCTGCCCGTGCCAAGGCGTTGCCTCGGTCTGCACGCCGCCCAGGTTGCCGCGGTTGCCCCCGCCATAAGACGCAGCATCGGTATTCAGGATCTCGTCCCACTGGCCAGCCGCCGGAAAGCCAAGCCGATAGCGCCGCTCGACCGGGGTCATGTTCGACACGACGACAACCATGGGATCAGCCTTGCGCCCCTTGCGGACCCAGGCATAGACTGAGGCGTCCGCATCATTGGACTCGATCCAGGCAAATCCCTCGGGCCGCGTATCATTAACATGCAACGCCGGCGTCTCGCGGTAGAGGCGGTTCAGATCGCGGATCAGCGCCTGAACCCCCTTGTGCGCCCCAGTGTCGAGCAGGTGCCAATCGAGGCTTTGCGCATGGCTCCATTCGCGGCCTTGCGCAAACTCCTGTCCCATGAACAACAGCTTCTTTCCCGGATGGCCCCACATGAAGCCATAGTAGGCGCGCAGGTTTGCGAACTTTTCTTCTCCGACGCCAGGCATCTTGTCGAGCATGCTGCCCTTGCCATGCACAACTTCGTCATGGCTGATCGGCAGGATGTAATTTTCCGACCACGCATAATGCAGACCGAAGGTCATCTGGTGGTGGTGATACTTCCTGTGGATCGGTTCCTTTTGCATGTAGCTGAGCGTGTCGTTCATCCAGCCCATGTTCCACTTGAAACCAAAGCCCAGGCCCCCATGGTTGACCGGGCGCGAGACACCGGGAAAGGCCGTCGACTCCTCGGCAACCGTCATGATCCCGGGCACTTCGCCATAGGTCGTGACGTTCATGCGCTGCAGCAGTGCGATCGCCTCGTAATTCTCGCGCCCACCATCCCGGTTTGGCACCCATTGCCCGTCTTGACGCGAGTAATCGCGGTAGAGCATCGAGGCCACCGCATCGACCCGCAGACCGTCGAGGTGGTATTCCTCAAGCCAGTACAGGGCATTGGACACAAGATAATTCGAAACCTCGACCCGGCCGTAGTTGTAAATCAAGGTGTTCCAGTCCTGGTGGAAACCTTCTCGCGGATCCTGATGCTCGTAAAGCGCCGTTCCGTCGAACCGGCCAAGGCCGTGCGGATCAGTGGGAAAATGACCGGGAACCCAGTCGAGCAGAACGCCGAGCCCCCTTTTGTGTGCCGCCTCGATAAAGGCGCGAAACTCGGGCGGGGTGCCGTGGCGGATCGTGGGCGCGAAAAGACCAACCGGTTGATAGCCCCAACTGCCATCGAAAGGGTATTCCGAGATCGGCATCAACTCGACATGCGTGAACCCCATCTCGACCGCGTAGTCGACCAGTTGCTCGGCCAGTTCCAGATAGCTCAGCATCCGGTTGCCCGGCGCCCGCCGCCAGCTTGCCAGATGCACCTCGTAGACCGAAATCGGCGCATCGATCGACTGAGCGTTGGCGCGGGATTTCATCCAGGCAGCGTCCTGCCAAGGATTGTCGCCAAGGCGGCGAACGACCGAGGCATTGGCTGGCGGATGTTCCGACCCGAAACCAACCGGATCGGCCTTCAGCGGCTGCAGACCGCCATCAGGCCCGCGGATTTCATACTTGTAGCTTGTCCCTTCGGCCAGACCGGGGATGAAGGTTTCCCATACACCGGTTGCACCCCGGCGCCGCATCGGATGGCGGCGGCCATCCCAGATGTTGAAATCCCCCACGACGGAAACGCGCTGCGCATTGGGCGCCCAGACGGCGAAGTGGACCCCTTCAACCCCTTCATGCGTGATCAGATGGGCCCCGAGAACCTGCCAGAGTCTGCGATGTGTGCCCTCGCCAAGAAGATATTCGTCCATCTCGCCCAACACCGGGCCAAACCGGAACGGGTCGTCGAACTCCCACGATCCAGCGGCGTTTTCCGCGCGCAGCCGATAAGGTTGGCGTGTCTTCACCTCGGCTTGAAACAGCCCAGGAACACCTGGCACCTGAACGGCTTCCACCTGAGGATCCGCAAGAACCACCAGTCGATCCGCTCCGGGAACAAGTGCTGTCACCATCCATCGCTTGCCTGACTTGTGCAGGCCAAGGATCGAAAAGGGGTCGCCATGCGCACCCGTCGCCAAGGCGTGCGCGGTTCCAGGGTCAATGGTGATCGTCCCCCCTTGCCCTGCCATTTGTCGCCCTCCTTGTTGATCTGTGCCTAAAGGGCGGCCTCCACCGACCAGACATCGCGCATGTAACCACGGATTGTCCGGTCAGATGAAAAGAATCCTGCACGCGCAGTGTTCATGGCGGCCATTCGCAGCCAGCGAGGGCGATCGGCGTAGGCCACGTCCACCTGACGCTGGGCTGCATGATAGGCGTCAAAATCGGCCGCGATGAGGAAGTAATCATGGTGCCAGACCCTGTGAACAAGCCCATGATAGCGATCGCGTTGCTCCGGGTTGAAGACACCTTCCGCGACCATCTGGAGCACGTCCTGAAGGGGCTTGCTGGCCTCGATCGCCTTTTTTGAGTGGTCAGGATCTTCGCGCCGCTTGATGACTTCTTCAGCGGTAAGACCGAACAGGAAAAAGTTCTCGGGGCCAACCTCATGCAGGATTTCCACATTGGCCCCATCGAGGGTGCCGATCGTGGGCGCACCGTTCAGCATGAATTTCATGTTGCCTGTGCCGGACGCTTCCTTGCCAGCCGTTGAGATCTGCTCGCTCAGATCCGCGGCCGGAATAAGGCGCTCTGCCATCGAGACGTTGTAGTTGGCTGGATAGACGATGGTCAGCAAATCCCGCGTTTCCGGATCGGCATTGATGACAACCGCGACATCGTTGATCAGATGAATGATCTCTTTCGCAACCGCGTATCCGGGCGCGGATTTTCCCCCGAAGATCTTGACCCTTGGCACCCAGGGCGCGGTGGGGTTGGCCTTGATCGCGTGCCAATGCGCAATCGTTTCGAGGATGTTCATAAGCTGACGCTTGTATTCGTGTATGCGCTTGATCTGGATGTCGAAGATGGCGTCAGGGTTGACTGCGACACCGCACTGCACGTTCAGCCAATTCGCAAGACCAACCTTGTTGGCGCGCTTTGCCGTGTCGAACGCCTGTTGGAAGCCCGCGTCATCCACATGCGGTTCAAGGCCTGTCAAAAGGTCGAGGTCTTTTTCCCAGCCCGCACCGATCGTCTCTGTCACCAGCGATGCCAGGGGCCGGTTGGCCATCCGCAGCCATCGGCGCGGCGTGATGCCATTGGTTTGATTGATGATCCTGTCGGGGTGCAACTTGTTCAGTTCGGGGAACAGGTTCTTCTTGATCAGGTCGGAATGCAGCGCTGATACGCCATTCACCTTGTGCGCCATGATAAAGGCAAGCTCGCCCATCCGGACTTCCTGATGCTTCACGATGCCGACATAGTGCGGGCGGGCCGGATAGGTGCGGCGGTGCCATCCGTCGATCCGCTCAACGATCTGCATGTGACGTGGCAGCACGTTGCCGAAGGTGAATGTTGCCCAGCGTTCCAGTGCCTCGGGCAGAAGGGTATGGTTCGTGTAGCCCAGGCAGGCGCGCGTTGTATCTAGCGCCTCGTCAAACTCCATCCCGTGCACGTCCCACAAAAGACGGATCAGTTCCGGTCCCGCAATGGCCGGGTGGGTGTCGTTCATCTGGATCGCGACATGGCGCGGCAGCATCCGAAGGTCGGCATGTTGGGCAAGGTAGCGCCGCAGGATGTCCTGCAACGCCGCCGAGGTCATGAAGAACTCCTGCTTAAGGCGCAGTTCTTTCCCCGAGTAGGTCGTGTCATCCGGATAAAGGACGCGCGACAGGGTGCGGGCCAAAGCCTCGGGTTCGGCGGCGGCGGCAAAGTCGCCCCGGTTGAAACGCTCAAGGTCGAACAGGGTCGTCGGCATCGCGGCCCAAAGGCGCAGCGTATTCGCCCATCTGCCTTGCCACCCGACCACGGGCGTATCGTGCGCACTCGCCAGCACGGTTTCGCCCGGAACCCAAACGTCTCGGCCCCCCTTTGTCTCGACCTGGCCCTTGAAGCCGATCGTGTAGGCAGACTCGGGCCGCTCGAATTCCCATGGGTGGCGCTGGATCAGCCAGTCCTCTGGCGTCTCGACCTGCTGACCGCCCTCAAACCGCTGGCGAAAAAGCCCGTGTTCGTAGCGTATTCCATAGCCGTAGGCGGGGCATCCGAGGGTCGCCATCGACTCCATGAAGCAGGCGGCAAGCCGACCAAGGCCGCCGTTTCCCAAGGCTGCATCCGGCTCGTCTTCGACAATCAGGCGAAAATCCTGACCGAAGTCCTTCATCGCCTCTTCGGCAACGTCACGCAGACCCAAGTTGACCGTGGCATCCTCTAGAATGCGGCCAATCAGAAACTCCATCGACAGGTAATAGACCCGCTTGCGATCCTCGGCCCAGGTCTGACGCGTCGATGCGAACCACGGCTCCACGATCCGGTCGCGGATCGCGTAGGACAGGGCCATGCGCCAGTCATAGATACTTGCGTTCGGAGCGTCCTTGCCCAGCGTGAACGTCAGGTGTCGAAGAATTGCTGCTTTCAGATCAGACGGGGACAAGGGCGTATCGAACACTTCAGCCGGCCTTCCTTGATATCAAGACATACCTTGTTCCGGGGCACGGGCCTGCCTCGTGAACCACACCTTCGCCAGCAAACTGTTCTTTGCAAGCACTCACTTCGTCGCCCGGTCAGGGTGCGGGATCTTGTTTGTCTTGCCTTGTTCCGTGGCACCTTCAAGGCCGTTTTCAAACTGTTTCATCGAGCTGTGATGCAAGCACGAGAGTCACTAGATCAAGCAGGGGTTTGGAAGTCAATTCCGCATTCAAAGCGGTTTGGTTTCCGCGACCGCAGTCGGGCGAAACGCCGCAACAGTGATCCGTCTGCTGTAAACCTCAGCAGATCACATTTGCAGCACGCTATTGCCCCCAAGTGTGCTCAAGCACCGAAAGCCAGTTTTCGTGGCACAGTTTGCGCATCAAGCCAGGGTCATAGCCATGCGTCCGCAATGCCTTTTGCAGCGCGGCGAGGCCAGTTACATCGCCGATGCAAGTCGGCACGGTCGTGCCGTCAAAATCCGATCCGAGACCGACGTGATCCTCGCCAAGGTGCGCGATCAGGTGATCGAGATGTCGCAGCACGGGCGTCCAACCCATCACGGGCGAGCGCCGGCCATCCCGGCGCAAAAGGATGGTCGAGAAGTTCAACCCGACCATGCCACCGCTTTCGGCAATCATCGCCAGTTGCCGATCCGTGAGGTTTCGGGATGACGGTGTCACGGCATGGGCTCCGGAGTGGGTCGCG
This sequence comes from Rhodobacter sp., assembly GCA_041738105.1. Taxonomy (GTDB): domain Bacteria; phylum Pseudomonadota; class Alphaproteobacteria; order Rhodobacterales; family Rhodobacteraceae; genus Aliitabrizicola. The sequence continues at coordinate 40,625 of JBGSQL010000062.1, forward strand.
ACAAGCGGCGCATCACTCAGCCGGGCAACGTCGAAAAATCCGGCCTCGTTCAGATGCGACAGGTCGATCAGGATGCGGCGCCGGTTGCATTCGGCAACAAGCCTGCGCCCGGCCTCCGTCAAGCCAGGCCCGATGTCGGGGCCGGAGGGAAAGCGAAACGGCACACCCTGACCAAAGATATTCGCCCGGCTCCAGACCGGGCCGATCGACCGCAGGCCAAGGCCGCAAAGTCTGTCGAGCAGCGTCAGGTCGGCGTCGAGCGCCTCGGCCCCTTCCAGATGCATGATCCCCGCGATTGACTGGTCCCGCATGCAAGCCCGTACTTCCGCGACGCTGCGGCATAGACGAAAAGCACCGCTCGAAGCCCTGACCATCCAGTGCAAGTGATTTGCCAACGCCAGCAAGACGCGCGCCGCCTCGACATCGGATACGCCTGGTGCAAGAGGCAGGTCATAGGCAGGGGCATCGAAAGCACAATCGGTTTTGGTCCTGTCGCCCAGTGGGGCAGACGGCACGAACAGGGCAAACAGACCGCCAACGAACCCCGAAGTGCGCAGGCGTGGCAAGTCGAGGTGTCCCTCGCTCCCTGCTTCTAGCCACAACGCAGCGCGACGCTCTGGCTGTCTGAGAAGGCGCAACACAAAGTCGTTGTGCCCGTCGAACACCGGTATCGTCATTCAGCCTGCCAGTCGTCCTGTGCGCCAAACCCTGCCTCTACGGCTATACGGCCGCAGGCTACTGCAGGTAAAGCCAAACCGCCGGATTACGTCCGGGTGTCGGCCAGCCCTTGAAGGATCGGGCAATCCGGGCGTTGGTCGCCCGCGCAACTGGACACAAGATCGGTTAGTGTCGCACGCATCGCCGCAAGCTCTGTCATCTTTGCGTCGATCCGCGCCAGATGCGCCAGCGCCATCTTTTTCACATCCGCACTCGCCCTTGTCGGGTCGTGATACAGGTGCAGCAAGGTTCGACAGTCCTCGATCGAGAACCCAAGCGACCGGGCCCGGCCGATGAAGGTCAGGGTGTGAAGATCGCTCAGCGCAAAGTCCCGATACCCGTTGGCGCTGCGGTTCGGCTTGATCAGGCCGATCTCCTCATAATATCGGATCGTCTTTGCTGGCAGACCGGCCCTTCGCGACACCTCGGCGATGTTCATGTCACCTTCCTTGCAACGGGGCGGCCGACCCGACGCAGCCGCAAGGCATTGCCCAGAACGAAGATCGACGACAGCGCCATCGCGCCAGCCGCAAGAATGGGAGAAAGCTGCCCCCCCCCAAAGGGCACGAGCGCGCCGGCCGCGACAGGGATCAGCGCGATATTGTATCCGAAGGCCCAGATCAGATTCTCGCGGATATTGGCCATGGTGCGTCTGCTCATGTCGATGGCGGTGGCGACCGTCCGCAGATCGGATGACATCAGGACAACCTCGGCAGCCTCGAGGGCGACATCGGTGCCGCCGCCGATCGCGATACCCACGTCCGCCGCGGCCAGCGCAGGTGCGTCGTTCAGGCCATCGCCAACGAAGGCGACGCCCCCCTCAAGCGTTCTGAGCGCGTCAACCTTGCCCCCCGGAAGAACCTCGGCCTCGAAACGGTCGATCTGCAACTGCGCAGCAATTGCAGCCGCGGTTTGCCGGTTGTCACCTGTGATCATCGCAATCCGATGCCCCAGCGTCCTGATTGCCAGCAAAGCGTTCTCTGCTTCGGGTCGGATCTGATCCGCGACCGCGAAAACCGCCGCAAGCTTGCCCGAGATCGCCGCATAAACCGGCGTCCGGCCAAGCTTGGCAAGCCGTGCGCCCTCGTCTCCAAGCGCGCCAAGCGGGATGCCTTCGCGGCGCATCAGGTGATCGTTTCCGACAATCACGACGGTGTCATCGACGACAGCCCGCGCCCCGTGACCGGGTATCGCCTCGAACGCGGTCGATGTGGGCAGGGTCAGCCCCCTGCCCTTTGCTGCCTCGACGACAGCTGCACCAACCGGGTGTTCCGATGATCGTTCGACAGCGGCAATCGCAGCCAGCACTTTTGCCTCGTCCTGCCCTTCAGCGACGAGGATGTCTGTCAGGCGGGGATGCCCCTCGGTCAGCGTTCCGGTCTTGTCGAACGCGACCCACGAAACCTCGTGCAGCCGCTGCAAGGCTTCACCGCGGCGAAAGAGGACGCCAAGTTCGGCAGCGCGACCGGTGGCGACCATGATCGATGTCGGCGTCGCAAGGCCCATCGCGCAGGGACAGGCGATGATCAAGACCGATACTCCCGCGACCAGGGCCTCCGCCAGACCGGGGCCGAGAATCAGCCACAGGACCACCGTCACGGTCGCGATAGCCATGACGGCAGGCACAAACCACAGCGTCACCCGATCGACCATGGCCTGGACCGGCAGCTTCGTGCTTTGCGCCTGTTCCACCAGGTCGATGATCTGCGCCAGAACCGTCGCCGCGCCAACCCGCGTCGCCCGGAACACCAGCGTGCCATTCCCGTTGACCGTGCCGCCCGTGACCTCGCTTCCCGGCATCTTGGCGACCGGAAGGGCCTCGCCTGTCAGCATGGCCTCGTCGACATGGCTTGATCCGGACAGGACCATCCCATCGACAGCGATCCTTTCGCCCGGCCGGACATGCACCAGATCCCCCACGACCAGCAATTCGATCGGCTGTTCGATCGCCCGGCCGTCCCGTTCGACCCTTGCGGTTTTTGGCGTCAACCCGGCAAGGCGCGAAATGGCGGCGCTTGTGCGTCCGCGCGCGCGCGCCTCGATCACCCTGCCGGCTAGGATCAGAACCACGATCACAGCTGCGGCCTCGAAATAGACCGCACGAGATGCGGGCGGCAGCAGCGAAGGCGCGTAAGTCGCGACAAGCGAAAAGACAAAGGCCGCAAGCGTTCCCATGGCAACTAGGCTGTTCATGTCCGGGGCACCACGGACCAGCGCAGGCAATCCCTTGAGGTAGAAACGCCGACCCGGACCGATCAGGATCAGTGCGGCCAGGAAGGATTGCGCCATCCAACTCGTCTGAAGCCCGATCGTGGATTCGATCGCGTGATGGAACGCCGGTACAAGATGCCCGCGCATTTCCAGCACGACAATCGGTGCGGCAAGAGCGCTCGCGATCCAGGTGTCGCGTGTCAGGCTATGATCGGCCAGTGCCAACGCTTCGGCCGGCGTCACCTGAGCAGACGAGGAAAAACCTGCGCGCGTCACGGCCGCGGCCAGGGCATCGGCAGTTGTCGTACCCTTGCGCACCGCTACCTGAGCGCGCCGTGACGCAAGATTGGCCGAGGCCGAAACGACGCCGTTCTGAGCGGCAAGCACACGCTCAACCCGGGCGATGCACGAACCACAGGTCATCCCTTCGACCGAGATGCGAAGTGTTTCGATGTCCTGTGCCTCTGCCTGACTTACGGGCAAGTCGGGCGGGTTTCGGGCCATACTGCGGGCTGGTGCCGGGGCGGATATCATCTTGCCTCTCTTTCTCCCCAACATATGCGCCTTCCGGTAACTGGAAGGTCAAGTCTTGCAGGAACTGGGCTTGACCTGTGGCTCTTCGGATCGCATCTGCTTCGTCATTCGATAGGAGTTCTTCGAAGATGCTTACCCTGTCTGTTCCCGATATGACCTGCGCTCACTGCAAGGCCTCGATCGAGGCTGCGCTTTCCCCGCTGAACGGCGTGGAAAGCGTTACCGTCGATCTAGCCAGGCGAACGGTTGCCATTGCCGGCGGTGCCGAACCGGCTGCCCTGATCCTTGCGCTGAGCCAGATCGGATTTCCTTCAGTGCCATTGGCCGGCTGAAGCACACCGAATCATGTTTGCGCTATCGTGGTAAAGCGATTGTAATTGACGCAAAGTCAATCGCTCGGGAGTGGCAGGTTTGTCGCGCAAGCGGATCAGAACACGGGGATAATCAGCATTTCAGGATTGAACTTGCGAAATTGGGTGCATACTTCGGCATACTCAGGCCCCGGTCGGTCTGAACCTGCGATGCAACACAGGTCTGCCCCGACCGGATGCCTGCCGTGAGAGACGGCGTCCCGAGGTGGTGGCAAGACACGAGCAGAACGGAGCAGACAGATGGCGAAGACCCCGCAGAAACCCGCACCGCAACAACAGGGCGATAGCGTCCCGGCATCAAGCCAGATGGGCGGCAGCGCAACCCCGGCACCTCAGCAAGGCCAAAAGCCGGTCATACGGGACTGGGCTTCGATCTGATCCGACCTTGCGCAACGTGCGTCCGCTGCTAGGCTGACGCGCCTGCAAGGAAAGATCCGACTGTGCCGACCCCGATTTCGTCGATTCCCAACCTTGGCCCGGCCACCGAGGCAGCGTTTGCTCGCGCCGGCATAGACTCAGCCGAACAATTGCGCGCGATGGGAGCGGATGCAGCGTATCTGCAACTGCTGCGATCCGGAACGTCGCCGCATTTCATCGGCTATTATGTGATCGTCATGGGACTGCAGGGCAGACCATGGAACGATTGCCAAGGGGCCGAAAAGGCTGCCCTGCGAAAGACCTTCGATGCGTTGAAGGCACAGGTCGTGAAAAAGGGCCGGTCCGAGTTGGACGCGGCCCTGAATTTCTTCGGTGTTGTAGAACGTCCCGCTCAGCCGACCAGTTCAAGGCCCGAGAAGAAATAGGCGATCTCTTCTGCGGCCGTTTCCGGGGCATCCGACCCATGAACGGAATTCTCGCCCACCGACAAGGCGAACTCCTTGCGTATCGTGCCGTCGGCAGCGTTCGCCGGATTGGTAGCCCCCATGACTTCGCGGTTCTTTGCGATGGCACCTTCGCCCTCAAGCACCTGCACAACCACCGGTTCCGACGCCATGAACTCGGTCAGTTCGGCAAAGAACGGCCGATCCTTGTGGACCTCGTAGAACTTTTGCGCCTGTTCGATCGAAAGATGGATGCGTTTTTGCGCGACGATCCGCAGGCCCGCCTCCTCGAACTTGGCGTTGATCTTGCCAGTCAGGTTGCGGCGGGTCGCGTCGGGCTTGATGATCGACAGCGTGCGTTCGATGGCCATGCGTGCCTCTTTCCAAAAAAACGGGGCAGGCCCCTACCCACCCCACATTTGCGCAGCCGTGCTATCACGGGTGGAACGGGTTGAAAAGAAGCGATCCGAAGCGTGACCGATTGACCTTGCGCGGCCCATGAGGCACCACGCCTGCATGCTCAAGATTGAAGACATAACCTACTCCGTGGAAGGCCGCACGCTGCTGGAAGGCGCGTCGGCGACCATCCCTTATGGTCACAAGGTTGGCCTCGTCGGGCGCAACGGCTCGGGCAAGACGACGCTGTTTCGTCTGATCCGGGGCGAGCTGGCCCTTGAGGGGGGCGAGATAAGCCTGCCCACACGCTCGCGCATCGGCGGCGTTGCACAGGAGGTGCCGTCGTCTTCGACATCTTTGCTCGATACAGTGCTCGAGGCGGATACAGAGAGAACCGCCCTGCTGCTCGAGGCGGAAACAGCAAAGGATCCGCATCGCATTGCAGAGATCCAGCATCGCCTGACCGACATCGACGCCTGGTCTGCCGAAGGCCGGGCAAGTGCGATCCTGAAGGGACTTGGGTTCGATGCCGAGGCCCAACAGCGCCCCTGTTCGGATTTCTCGGGCGGCTGGCGGATGCGTGTCGCCTTGGCCGGCGTTCTATTCGCACAGCCCGATCTGTTGTTGCTGGACGAACCGACAAACTATCTTGATCTGGAGGGCGCGCTCTGGCTGGAAAGCTACCTCGCGAAGTATCCCCACACCGTCATCATCATCAGCCATGACCGGGGCCTGCTGAACCGCGCCGTGCAGGGCATTCTTCACCTCGACGCAAAGAAGCTCACCTATTGGACCGGGCCCTACGATCAGTTTGCCCGCCAGATGGCTGAACGTCGCGCGGTGTTGCAAGCCGAGGCGAAAAAGCAAGAGGCGCGCCGCGCGCATCTGCAAAGCTTCGTGGATCGCTTCAAGGCCAAGGCATCCAAGGCCGTGCAAGCCCAGTCGCGCGTCAAGATGCTGGAAAAGATGACGCCGATCACGCCGCCGGAAGAGGCCCGCAAGCAGGTCTTCACCTTTCCCGCGCCAGAAGAGTTGTCGCCTCCGATCATCAATCTCGATGGCGCGGCGGTCGGCTATGGCGGCAAGCCCGTCTTGCGAAAGCTCGATCTGCGGATTGATCAGGATGATCGCATCGCCCTGCTGGGCCGCAACGGAGAGGGCAAGTCGACCCTGTCCAAGCTGCTTGCGGGCAAGCTCGAAGCGATGGAAGGCCGCATGACAAGGTCCGGCAAGCTGCGGATCGGCTATTTCGCGCAGCATCAGGTCGACGAGTTGCATATCGACGAAACGCCGCTTCAGCACGTCATGCGTGTTCGGCCAGGCGAAGGGCAGCCGCGTCTGCGGGCCCGGCTGGCCGGCTTCGGCCTTCTTGCCGATCAAGCCGAAACGATCGTGGCGCGTCTCTCGGGCGGGCAGAAAGCGCGGCTGTCCTTGCTGCTGGCAACAATTGATGCCCCCCACCTGCTGATCCTTGACGAACCGACGAACCACCTGGACATGGAAAGCCGCGAGGCGCTGGTCGAGGCGCTGACCGAGTATAATGGGGCGGTGGTTCTGGTCAGCCATGATATGCACCTGCTGGGGCTGGTGGCCGACCGGCTGTGGCTTGTGAAAGGGGGCGCGGTCGAGCCGTATACGCAGGATCTGGAGGCGTATCGCCGCCAGCTTCTGTCGGGCGATGAGACGCCCAAGGAAAAGCCGCCGGTGGAAAAGCCAAAGAAGATCGGCCGGGACGAATTGCTTGCCCTGCGCGCCGAGATCCGCAAATGCGAAGAGCGGGTCGACAAGTTGAACGCGATGCGCGAGCGCCTTGCGAAGAAACTGGCAGATCCCGAGCTGTACGAACAGGCGCGGCTTGGCGAACTTGAAACCTGGCAAAAGAAATACGCCGAGGTGATGGAAGGTCTGGATCGGGCCGAGGCGCTCTGGCTGAAGGCCGAGGCCCGACTGGAACAGGTCGGGGTCTGATGGAAGCAGGGTTCCTTATCACGGCTTTCGTCACGTTGTTTGTCGTGATCGACCCGCCGGGCCTGATCCCGCTGTTCATCGCGCTGACGCAGGGCATGACACCGCAGCATCGGCGCGCGATCGGGATGCGTGCCTGTACCATTGGCGCAATCCTTTTGACGCTCTTCGGTCTTTTTGGCGAGGCAGTGCTGGGATTTGTCGGTATCTCGATGCCGGCCTTCCGCATCGCGGGCGGGATCCTCTTGTTCCTGACCGCACTCGACATGCTCTTTGAACGCCGCACCCAGCGCCGGGAGGGGCAAAAGACAGATCCTCAGCACGACCCGTCGGTGTTTCCGCTGGCCACGCCCTTGATCGCCGGTCCGGGCGCGATTGCCTCGATGATCCTTCTGGTCGGGCAATCGGGTCCGGGTTGGGCGGGAACGATCGCCGTTCATGCGTTGATGCTCGTTCTCGTCGGATTCACCTTTCTTCTGTTTCTTGTCGCCGGTCCAATCGAACGTGCGCTGGGGCGCACCGGCACAATCGTGATCACGCGGCTTTTGGGGATGCTGCTCGCCGCGCTTTCGGTACAGTTCGTGATCGACGGGATCATCGGAACAGGATTGTTGCAGTAACGTTTTAGCCAGGCAATTGCAGCCAGCTCCGGCTCTGCCTACATCAAACCTAGCGGCTTGGGGGCGACATGGACGGCGGATCATTCAGTCAACTGATCTACTTGCTTGTCCTGCTGGGGGCGGTGGGCGGCTGGGTGATCGTGGAATACCGCGATCGCCTGGGTCTTGCGTTGCGCACGGGTTTGGCTTGGGCGCTGATCTTTCTGGGGGCGATGGCCGGTTATGGGCTGTGGAGCGACCTGCGGACCGATGTGCAGCGACAAGCTGTAATGGTCGGGGATCGCCTTGAGGTGCCACGATCAGCCGACGGCCACTACTATCTGACGCTGAACATGAGGGGCAAACCCGTCAGCTTCATGGTCGATACCGGCGCGACCAACGTCGTACTGTCTCGCGCGGACGCCCGGCGCATCGGGATTGAGGTAGAGGACCTAGTTTATCTTGGCGAGGCCCAAACCGCCAATGGCACCGTGCGCACTTCGCGTGTCGTGATCGACGATGTTGCGCTTGGGCCTTGGCGAGACCAAAGCCTGCCGGCCTGGGTGAACGAGGGCGACATGGACGGGTCGCTTCTGGGGATGGAATACCTGGGGTTGTTCCACATCGAAATTGCCGGCGATCGCATGGTACTTAGACGGTAGCAGCGAACGACCGCTGCACGAGAAACGCTGTCTGCCGGATTTGTGTCGGGCAATTGCGAGAACCTTCACGGATCAGGCAAGCGCTCAAGGCGCGGCCGGCGCCCGTTCCATCTTCTTTTCCCATCGGCCGCTTTCTTCGGACCAGTACTGGGCGGCAAGACCGGCACCCGTAACGTCGCGCCAACGCCCGCGCGCCGCCTCGACGGCCGCCGGATCGGCGCCATCGAAGAGAACCCACACCCTTTCCAGGCTGCGCCCTTCGTCGTGATCGAACCCCGCATCGTCCAGGATCATGGCGGCGACGGCGGCGTTTGGTCGGTCAGACCGGTCGGTCAACAGGATAGGCTGATCCGCGTCATGCGCCCCCCCAGCGCGCCCGTGAGGCAGAAACTCGTCCTCCGGGCCAAGCCAAAGCGCGGTATCGAGTTGATCCAGACGGCCAGCGTCAGGGCTGCGCACGACCACCCGCCACCCCTGCCCCAGTGCGCGCGCCAGCAACGTCCGCACGGTCTGTTCCAGCGGTGACCGGGTCAGGTGAAAGAACAGGACCGCGCCCATCAGCCCTCGAACATGTCCCGGATCATGCGATCGAGTGTCATGACGCCCCACCCCGTCGCGCCCTTTGGTGCAAAGGCGGTATCGGTCTTGACCGATGCCGTGCCCGCAATATCAAGATGGCACCACGGTGTTCCGGGCTTGACAAACCGCTTCAGGAATTCAGCGGCCGTGATGGCACCACCTTCGCGACCGGTCACGTTCTTCATGTCCGCGATGTGCGATTTCAGCAGGGCGCTATAGCCCTCGCCCATTGGCATTCGCCAGGCGCCCTCGCCCTCGGCCTTCGCTGCTTTCAGAAGGGCATTGCAAAGGGCATCGTCGTTTGAAAACACGCCCGTGTTCTCGTGACCAAGCGCAACCACCATTGCGCCGGTCAAGGTCGCCAGGTCGACCATGCCGGTCGGATTGAACTTTTCTTGCGCGTACCAGATCACGTCGGCCAGAACCAGGCGTCCTTCAGCATCGGTATTGATCACCTCGATCGTGTCGCCCTTCATGGATTTCACCACATCGCCGGGACGTTGTGCATTGCCGTCCGGCATGTTCTCGACAAGCCCGACAAGACCCACGACGTTTGCCTTGGACTTCCTCAAGGCCAGCGTCCGCATCAGCCCTGCGACCACGCCCGCGCCCCCCATGTCGCCCGTCATGTCTTCCATGCCAGCCGCCGGTTTGATCGAAATGCCGCCCGTGTCGAATGTCACACCCTTGCCGATCACCGCGAAAGGCGCCTCTCCCTTCTTGCCGCCCTTCCACTGCATCACGACAAGCTTCGAGGGATTGACCGACCCCTGCCCCACACCCAGCAGGGCTCGCATCCCGAGTTTGGCCATTTCCGGCTCATCTAGGATCTCGACTTCCAGGCCAAGCTCATGCATTGCGGCAAGCCGCGCCGCGAAATCGTCGGGGGTCAGGACGTTACCGGGTTCATTGGTCAGATCTCGGGTGAAGAACACACCCTCTGCCAGCGCCGCGCGAGGCCCAGCCTGCGCGGCGACCGCCTCGGGGTTCGTGACCATCACCACGACCTCGCCGGGAACGGTTACTTCACCCGTTCGATAGGTGGTGAAGTCATAGGCCCGAAGTGCAAGCCCAAACGCGATCTCGGCCGATTTCGAATGACCTTCTGCAAGCACCCATGTTCCAGCCGCGCCGGCGGATTTGCCAATCGCAGCCCCCGCCTTGCGCGCGGTGATCGGGTCGGCGTTGCGATCGAGTTTCACGACCTGAAGCGCCTCGGCTGCAAGGCCCGCAGGCCAGGCCAGATCGGCAGAGTCGGCTGGTTTCATCTTCTGGAATGCCGGCGAGGCAAGAAATCGATCCAGCGCACCTTTCGTCAGGCGGTTCAGTTTGCGTGCGGCGGGGCTGGATGCTCCGCTCGATCCCGCCAGAATTGCGATCCGCCCCGCATGGCCGGCAAGCGCTTCGAGATCTGTGGCGCGAAACTGAATAGACACGGGCGCTGTCATGCGGTCCTCCGGTAAGCAACTCGGGATTGATTGTCGGCGAACCGTAGCGCGGCCGTCATGCCTTGACCAGATAGCAGTTTTCGCGTCCGCCGATATCCTCTACCGTCCATCGCGTGTTTCAGGCTTGGGAGAAGCGACGCCTTGTCGAGATTTGACAGATACCTGCTGTCACAGCTCATGATGCTGTTCGGGTTTTTCTCGCTGGTGCTCGTCGCTGTCTATTGGGTGAACCGCGCCGTGGGCCTGTTTGACGAGTTGATCGGCGATGGCCAATCCGCGCTCGTATTCCTGGAGTTCACCGCGCTGACCCTGCCGAACGTCATCCGCCTGGTGCTGCCGGTTTCCGCCTTCGCGGCCGCAATCCATGTCACCAACCGACTGACCCAGGAAAGTGAGTTGGTCGTGATGCAGGCCACCGGGTTTTCACCTTGGCGCCTTGCGCGTCCGGTGCTTTTTTTCGGCGCGATTGTCGCAACGATGATCGCCGTCTTGATGAATATCGTTGTTCCGGCCAGCCGAACCACACTTTCTGCCCGCTCGAGCGAGATCGAAGCGAATGTCACGGCGCGCTTTCTGCGCGAAGGGGAATTTCTTCATCCGGCGGCCGGCGTGACCTTCTACATTCGCCAGATTGCGCCGACGCAAGAGTTGCTCGACGTGTTTCTCTCCGACGCCCGCGATACGGCGCAGCGCACCGTCTACAGCGCGCTTCGAGCGGTTCTGCTGCGCAGCGAGTCAGGCCCGAAACTCGTGATGTTCGATGGCGTAGCCCAGACGCTCGATATGCAAACGGCCCAACTTACCGTCACACGATTTGCCGATCTGACCTATGATATCGGCGGGATCCTGACAGCACAGCCAGTGCCCAGGCGCACCCCGGAAGAACTGCCGACACGCTTGCTTCTTGCCCCGACGCAGGAACTTGAACGCGACGTCGGTGCGTCGCGTGCCGAACTTCTGCAAGAGGGACATAGCCGGATTGCCGCGCCATTCTTGGGACTTGCGGGTCCACTGATCGGCTTTTCTGCACTGCTCGTCGGCGCCTTCAGCAGGTTCGGCCTTTGGCGCCAGGTGCTTGGGGCCATCGTGCTTCTGGTCGTCGTGCAATTGGTCGCAAACGTCGCCGCAACCGCGGTCCTGCGCAACGCAGCGCTGTGGCCGCTGACCTACATTGCGCCAACACTTGGTCTTTCAATGGCGGCGGGGCTGCTTTGGGTCACGTCCCTGCCCCGTCGGACGCGCCGCCCCGATGCGCCCAAGATCGGGGCTGTCGCGTGACGCTCAGCCTCTATATCGCGCGGCGTTTCGCCTTGGTGTTCCTGCTGGTTCTGTGTGTCTTCATCGGACTGATGATGCTGATCGACATGGTCGAGCAGATTGGACGCTTTCCGCAGGCGATCAGCATCGGACAACTCGCCGGGCTTGCGGCGCTTAACGTTCCCGAAAGCATCTACCGTATCTTGCCGCTGATCATGATCCTTGCCGCGGTTGCACTGTTCGTCGCCCTCGCGCGGTCGAGCGAGTTGGTCGTGATCCGGGCGACCGGTCGGTCTGCGTTACGGTTGCTGGTGTCTCCGGTTTTGGTCTCGCTCGTGGTCGGAGCCTTTGCGGTTGCGGTCCTCAATCCATTGGTTGCCGCGACGATCAAACAACATGATGACCTGGCGGCACGCTATTCCAGCGGCGAGTCGAGTGTCCTGTCGATCAGCGCGGAGGGTCTTTGGCTACGCCAGGGCGGTGATGGGATCCAGACGGTCATTCGCGCTGGCACGGCCAACCAGGACGGAACGGTTCTGCAAAACGTGACCTTTCTGCAGTTCGACAGCAAAGGCCGCCCTCTTGGCCGGATCGAGGCGGCAGAGGCATCCCTCGGGTCCGGTGCCTGGGAGTTGCGGCAGGTCAAGCAGTGGCGTCTTGATGTCGCCAATCCCGAGGCCGCAGCCGAGACCAGGGCGAGCGCGCGCATCGCGTCCGACCTGACGCGGGATCGAATCCGCGACAGCTTCGGAGACCCTGCGGCAATCTCGTTCTGGGATCTGCCAAAGTTCATCTCGCAACTCGAGACGGCAGGCTTTTCGGCGCGTCGCCATCGGGTCTGGCTGCAGATGGAACTCGCCCTGCCCGTCCTGCTTGCGGGGCTTGTGTTGCTTGCAGCCGGCTTCACCATGCGTCATGCCCGTTTCGGAAGGACCGGAACATTGGTGCTTGCCGCGGTCCTTTCGGGCTTTGCGGTGTTCTTCCTCAGGAATTTTTCCCAGGTGCTTGGCGAAAACGGACAGATCCCTGTGACGCTTGCCGCCTGGTTTCCGCCTGTTGCGACGATCCTTTTGTCGCTTGCACTCCTGCTGCACCTGGAGGACGGATAGCCATGCTCCGTCGCCTCATCATGGTGCTCTGCCTGCTCTTGCCTTGGTCGGTGGCCGCGCAAGAGGCCGCAACCCTTGTCGCCGACCGGGTCGAGATCCAGGCCGACAGTGTCCTGGTCGCAGATGGCAACGTCGAGGTGCTGCATCAGGGCCGACGGCTAAAGGCGCAGCGCGTCACCTACGATTCAAAGGCGGATCGCCTGATCATCGAAGGGCCGCTGGTTCTGACCGATGGGCAAGAGACGCGGTTGCTTGCGGACCAGGCCGATATGTCGGCCGATCTGACCGAGGGGATCCTGCGTGGAGCGCGGCTCGTCCTTGGACAGCAGTTGCAGCTGGCTGCGACCGAAGTGCAGCGCATCGGCGGGCGATATACAGAACTTGGGCGCACGGTTGCGTCGTCTTGCCAGGTTTGCGCCGCAAATCCTGTGCCATTGTGGGAAATCCGAGCAAGCCGTGTCGTGCATGACGAACAGGCAAGACAGATCTTCTTTCAGGATGCGCAACTGAGGGTGGCCGGTGTTCCGGTGTTCTACATCCCGCGTCTTCGGATGCCGGACCCGACGCTGACGCGCGCCACCGGCTTTCTCCAGCCCGAGATCAGAAGCACGAGCGAACTGGGAACCGGGGTAGGTCTGCCCTACTTCATCGTGCTCGACGACAGCCGAGATCTGACGGTGACACCCTTCCTGTCGACACGCCAGGGGCGATCGCTCGGACTGCGCTACCGGCAAGCGTTCCGGACCGGTCGGATCGAGATCGACGGAGCCATTTCGAAGGACGAGATCCGACCTGACGACACGCGGGGCTATCTGTTCGCAACTGGGGCCTTCACGTTGCCGAACGCCTTCGGGCTTGCCTTCGGGGTTCAGGTTGCCAGCGACAACGGCTATCTGCGTGACTATGGCATCTCATCACAGGACAGGCTCGACAGCTATCTGCTGATCCAGCGGGTGCGCCGGGACGAGATCATTTTCGGCCGCCTGCTCCACCTCGACTCGCTAAGGGATGACAACAGCGAAGACTCGCGCCCTTCGACCATTCTGGACACACTGGTCGTTCGCAGGTTTGAGCCTCCCCTTGTCGGGGGAACAGCGACACTGCGCTATCAGGCCTCTGCGGAATCGCGCGCGTCCGACAGCCTTACTGACGGCAACAACGACGGCATTTCGGACGGACGCGATACGGCGCGCGGCCTTGTGAGGCTCGATTGGCGCAGGGATTGGCTCTTGCCGGCAGGCGTGATTGCCACGGCCTTGGGGCGTGGGCAGGCCGATGTGACGACGATCAACCAGGATCCAGCCTACCCATCGCAGATCACCCGTTTCTATGGTGTCGGCGGGGCCGAACTGCGTTGGCCCCTGACACGTCAAGAGGCAGGTGGCGCCACCCAAGTGCTGGAGCCTGTCATCCAGGTCGTCTACGCGCCAGACAGCAGCGAAGATGTGCCCAATGATGACAGCCTTCTGGTGGCTTTTGATGAAGGCAATCTGTTCGCCCTCGACAGGTTTCCCGGAACGGACGCCGTCGAGCTTGGATCGCGCATGGCAGTGGGACTTGCATGGAGCCGCTTTGGGACCGATGGTGGAACCGTCGGGTTGGCCATGGGCAAGATCTTCAGGGCCGACGACCTTGACCAGTTCGGCGTGTCCACTGGCCTCGATGGGACGCGGTCCGACTGGCTGCTTGGTGCGAGGGTCGAGACGCCCGGCGGGATCAGCCTGACCCAGCGTCTGTTGATCAACGACGAGGTGAATACCACGCTTGCCGAGGCGCGCCTCGGCTGGGTCAGGCCAGATTTTGGTATCTTCTCAAGCTATTTCTGGAGCATCGCCGATCCCGCCATCGGACAACCCGACCCGATCTCGGAGCTGTCGGTTTTTGGGTCGATCCGTATTGCCGACAACTGGAATGGCCGTTTCGGCGTTCGCCATGACTTCATCGAAGGACGGACATCGCGGGCAAACCTTGGGCTGGAATTCAGGAACGAGTGCCTCCTGGTCGATCTTTCCCTCTCGCGTTGGTTCGCTGACTCCACTAATGTCACTCCAACGACCGAATTCGGCTTGGCGATCGATCTGTTGGGTTTCGGGGGTAGTGCCGCACCCGGTCCTGCGCGACGCTGCCGAAGCTGAAGCAGACTGTCGAACTGGAAGCCCACGGGCTTTGCCAGCTCGGCCAGAAGAAAAGGGATCGGGCCAATGCCCGGCAGACAGAGCAGATAGCACGGACTGAGACATGCGAATTTCACTTCTGATCGCTCTCGCCTTTGGCGCGCTGCTGGCAAGCCCGGTGGCACAGGCAGCCGATAGTCTTTTTGCGCCGCGGGTTCTGGTGAACGATCGTGCGGTCACGAATTACGAGTTTGATCAACGGGTTCAGTTCCTTCGCGCACTGAGCACAACCGGTGATCTGGAACAGATGGCGCTGAAGGATCTGGTCGAGGATCGTCTTCGGGTTCAGGCTGCCGCATCGCTTGGCATTGAGCTGACAGAGGAAGACGTGACAGCCGGGCTGACCGAATTTGCGTCTCGGGCCAATCTGAGTGTGGATGAATTCACGGCGGCGCTTGCCGAATATGGGGTCGAGCCGGAAACCTTTCGCGATTTCGTAACCGCTGGCCTACTCTGGCGCGAAGTGATCCGTGATCGCTTTGCGCCTCGCGCCTTCGTGTCCGAGGGAGAGATTGATCGCGCCCTGTCGGTCACCAAGCAACGCGGTGGTGTGCGCCTTTTGCTGTCCGAGCTTATCTTGCCGGCCCCTCAGGGCGAGGAACAGGATGCGATCGCCCAGGCCGAGGAGCTTGCCGCGAGTATTCGCACCACCGATGATTTTGCGGCGGCAGCGGCACAGTTCTCTGCGGCGCCTTCGGCGGAAAACGGCGGTCAGATCGACTGGATCGACCTTGGAAACCTGCCGCCCGCGCTCCGGGAAATCGTTCTCGGTTTGCAACCGGGCGAAGTGACGGCGCCGATCATCATCCCCAACGCCGTCGCGCTGTTCCAATTGCGCGGCGTTCAGGAAACCGGACGCCCCGAGACGCAAGCCATCAACGTCGACTACATGCAACTTTTGCTGCCCGAGACCGAGGCCGGGGGGGCCGAGGCGCTTCGCCTTCGCAATAGTGCTGACCGGTGCGAAGACATCTACGGCCTTGTGAAGGGTGCGCCAGAGTCGCAACTGACGCGTGTCACCCAGGCGTCCGGTGAAGTGCCGCGCGATATCGCGCTTGAACTGGCCAAACTGGATGCAGGGGAAACCTCGTTTGCGCTGCGCCGGGGCGGTGCACGGGTGTTTCTGATGCTGTGCGCACGCGACATAGTTCCCGTCGTGCCGGAAGGCGCGGAACCCCGCACGCGCGATCAGATCCGTGCCCAACTGATCAACCAGCGCCTCGCCGCAGCCGCAGACGGCTACATGCGCGAACTGCGCGCAGCCGCCGTGATCCGCGAGCCGTGATCGCCCCAAGTCTGCCGATCGCGCTAAGCTGTGGTGAACCGGCGGGGATCGGTCCTGAAATCGCAGTCAAAGCGCGCCTTGCCTTGGGACATTCGCTGCCCTTCTTCTGGATCGGCGACCCACGTCACCTCCCCGAGGGATCCTTCTGGCAAGGAATAGCGACACCGGCCGATGCGGCCATGGTTGCGCCCGACTGCCTGCCTGTGCTGCCCCACCCTTTCGCCTCGATCGTGCGCCCCGGCGTGCCAGCGCCATACAATGCAAAGGGCGTGATTGAGGTCATTGCACGCGGGGTCGCGCTGGTCACGTCGGGTGCGGCGGCAGCACTCTGCACGGCTCCGATCAACAAGAAGGCGCTGAAGGATGGCGCCGGCTTCGCGTTTCCCGGCCATACCGAATTTCTGGCAGCTCTGGCGGGGGTCGAGCATGTGGTCATGATGTTGGCCTGCCCCGAGTTGCGTGTGGTTCCAGCGACGATCCACATCCCGCTCTCCAAAGTATCAGAAGCGCTGACACCGGAGCTCCTCGAAACTACGCTGCGCCTGACCCATTCGGCGCTGATCCGCGACTTCGCGATAGACCGCCCCAGAATCGCGGTCGCCAGCCTGAATCCCCATGCCGGCGAAGGCGGGGCGATGGGAGACGAAGAGATCACGCTGATCGCCCCGCTTCTGGCCCGGCTGCGCAACGAAGGCATGGCGTTGGCGGGTCCGCTGCCGGCAGATACCATGTTCCACCCAGCCGCGCGCGCACGATATGATGCAGCCGTCGCCATGTATCACGATCAGGCGCTTATCCCGATCAAGACCATTGATTTTGCAGGCGGCGTCAATGCCACCCTCGGCCTTCCCTTCGTGCGCACCTCGCCGGATCACGGCACCGCCTTCGACATCGCCGGACAGGGAACGGCCGATCCATCGAGCCTAATTGCCGCGTTAAAGATGGCAGACAGCATGGCTGCCGCACGGCGCCGCCAGGCTGTGGCCTAGATCCGTCCACGGCGGCAACATCCGACACCACGCAAAGGACTGTGCTCTTGGCCGCGATCGACAACTTGCCCCCTTTGCGCGATGTCATCGCGGCCCACGGCCTGAGCGCCAAAAAGCAGCTTGGCCAGAACTTCCTTCTTGATCTGAACCTTACCGCACGTATTGCACGTGCTGCGGGGGATTTGACAACCTGCGATGTGCTCGAGGTGGGCCCTGGTCCGGGCGGCCTGACCCGTGGCCTTCTGGCCGAGGGCGCACGGCATGTCGTGGCGATTGAAAAGGATCCCCGGTGCCTTGAAGCCCTGGCGGAAATCGCCGCCGCCTATGCCGGCAGGCTTGATCTGATCGAAGGCGACGCCTTGACCGTCGATCCGATCCCCGCCCTGACGCCCCCGATCAAGGTCGTCGCAAACCTGCCCTACAACGTGGGAACAGAATTGCTGATCCGTTGGCTGACGCCACAGCATTGGCCGCCGTTCTGGGAAAGCCTGACGCTGATGTTCCAGAAGGAAGTTGCGGAAAGGATCGTTGCCGCACCCGGATCAAAGGCCTACGGACGGCTTGCGCTGCTGTCGCAGTGGCGGGCCACCCCAAGGATCGTGCTGACCCTGCCGCCCGAGGCCTTCACTCCGCCACCGAAAGTTCATTCGGCCGTCGTGCATTTCACGCGTCTATCTGAACCGCGCTTTCCGGCAGATGAAGCTGTTCTTTCAAAAGTCACTGCCATGGCTTTCAACCAGCGACGCAAGATGCTTCGTTCCAGCCTCAAGGCGCTTTCGCCCCAGATCGAAGACAGGTTGCGGGCAGCGGGACTTGATCCGACTGCCCGCGCCGAAGAGATCCCTCTGGAAGGGTTTTGCGCCCTCGCGCGCGAAATCGCCCGCGCGTAATTATTCCGCCGCCTCGGCCGGCCCCTTGTCGTCGGATGACGTGTCAACGGCAGCGCGCGGCTGGCGCGGCGCACGGGGAC
>JBGSQL010000074.1:0-7120 GCA_041738105.1 Rhodobacter sp.
AGCGCCTTGCGATCGGCAAAATCCGCCACCCGCACCGGCGGGTGAAAGATCACCTCGACCGACCCGCCCGGATGCGCCAGGACCTGCAGCAGATGCGGCGCAAACGCCATGTCGCCCCACCAGCCGTAAAAGCGCGGATCAGCCCCCTGCGGCGCGCGATAGATCACCGTCGCCGGCTGCAACTGCACCACATGCTCCATTCCATGCGTGAAGAACGCCGCGAACAGCGTCGACTTGAAGGAAAGAATTCGCAGGCTGTCCGTGCTCGTCCCTTCCGGAAAGAACAGCAGCCTGTGGCCCGCCCGCAGCCGCGCCTCGAACACGGCCTGCTGCGCCTTCGCCTCGGCTCCGTTGCGCGCGATGAACACTGTTCCCGTCGCGCGCGCCAGCCAGCCGATCCCCGGCCAGCCCGCAACTTCGGCCTTGGACACGAAGTAGACGCGATCCACCGCATTCAGAACGAAAATGTCCAGCCACGAGGCGTGGTTTGCCACCACCGCCCCCCGCCCCAGCATCGGCCGCCCCGTCACCCGCAGGCGCAGGCCCAGCAGACGCAGCGCCAACCGGCACACCGCTTGGGTGATCCACGGGCTCACCGGCCGGTCCAGTCCGCACAGCGGTCGCTCGACCAGCCGCACCAGCAACAGCACCACCAGGCCGCCATAAACCACCCCTGCCAGTACCGTTCCGCGCAGCATGACCCGCAACCAGCCTGCACCTGACGGGCCCGGCAGCGTCATGTGGTCCGTCCCCCACTCCGTCCGGGTCATTCCGGATGGCCCTGCTTGCGGGTGTAGAAGTCGCGATGCTTGGCCGACATCCGCGCCGTATCCATCACCAGGCAGACATCCGTCGTGTTGAACGCATGGTCGATCCAGGCCCCCTCGCCCACGAACCCTCCCAACCGCAGATAGGCCTTGATCAGCGCGGGCGTTGCCACCATCGCCGCCCGCCGGTCGATCCTGTCAGGCGCCACCAGATCCATCCGCTGGAACTGGTCCGGTTGCGCGCGCACCCGCAACTCCACCGGGGCAAGGTGGGTATGGTGCAGATAGGCCAGCGGCATCGCCAGCGCCGCGATATCCGTTCCGTGAAAACTCGCCACGCCGAACAGCACCTCGATCCGGTGCGTCAGCACATAGTCGGCCAGCCCGTTCCACAGCCGGAACATCGCCGTTCCGCCGCGATACTCGGCATGTACACAGGATCGCCCCAGTTCCAGCAGCCGCCGGCCCGACGCGCGCAAGGCGCCAAGGTCGTATTCGGTTTCCGAGTAGAAGGGCTGGCCCGGCGCCAGCCGCTCCCCCGGCAACAGCCGATAGACCCCGACCACATCGTCCAGCGCCGCCGCATCGCGTCGGGTGTCGATCAGCAACAGATGGTCGAACAGCGGATCGAATGCATCCCGCTCCAGCCGCCCGGCATGGTCCACCAACGGCCCGTCGCCGCCCAGTTCCTCGACAAAGACGCGATAGCGCAACCGCTGCGCCGCCCGCAGATCACGTGCATCACCCGCCAGCCGCAGAACCAGATGGGGATGGTCGGAGATCATTGCGGCGAACTGGTCCTGATATCTCCGGTCGCACTTCAAGGCAGCCGCCGCGCCGCGGAGAGGGGCGCTCGGCTTTTCGCGTTCTAGGGCCAGAGGGGCGAATTTGCAACAGCCGCGCCGCCCGATGCCACGGCCCGCGCCCGCAACACAATCTTGGGTTGAAACTGCTTACGACGCGCACCTATAACGCACCTACCGGTCGAAGATCGGCGTCAGTTCCACCCGCGATCCCTCGATCACGACCTTTCCCGTATGCTCGAAGTTCACCGTGATCCGGCCACCGATGTTCGATTGCACCTGCCCCAGCCCCCATTCGGGTTGCTGCGGATGGCGCACCAGCATCCCCGGTTCCAGGATCGCGTTCAGTCCCATCCCATCCCTACCCCGAGGCCCCATGACCGACAAACCCGACCTTACCGCCCTCATCGGCTCGCGCATCTGCCACGACCTGATCAGCCCGATCGGCGCGATTGGCAATGGGGTTGAACTTATGCTGATGGACGGCCGTGCCAAGGGGCCAGAGCTGGCGCTGATCTCGGAAAGCGTCACCAACGCGAATGCCCGCATCCGGTTCTTTCGCATCGCCTTCGGCGCCGCGGGCGGCGATGCCCGCATCGCGCGGATCGAGGTGCAGTCGATCCTGTCCGACATCACCAAGGGCGCCCGTCTGCGGATCGAGTGGGCCAGCGGCTCCGATCTTGCCCGGCGCGAGGCCAAGCTGGCGTTCCTCGCCATCCAATGCCTCGAAACCGCAATGCCCTGGGGCGGGCACATCGGTGTCGAACAGGCCGAGCGCTGGACGTTGACCGGCACGGCAAGCCGGCTCAAGATCGACGCCGATCTGTGGGATGTGCTCTCCAACCCCCATGCCAGCGCCACGATCACCCCCGGCCTGGTCCACTTCGCCCTGCTGGCCGAAGAGATCCGCCACCAGCGCCGCCGCACCACCATCGAGATCGCCGAAACCGGGATCCGCCTCGCGCTCTGATCCCGCCCGGCAAGGGCCCTTGACACTGCGCGGCCGCCCCCGGATCGTCGCGCCCTGACCCATCGCAAAGGCCGCGCCATGTGGCAAGGAACGCTGCTGCACATCCACACCGCCCCCCAGGGGCGGGCGCCCATGCAACCGCAACCCACCGCCCGCCTGCTGCCCGGCATCGGGATCGAGGGGGACCGCTACGCCACCGGGCGCGGCCACTACTCGCCGTTTCCCGACATCCGCGAAGTCACGCTGATCGAGGTCGAAACCCTGATCGCCCTGCAGCGCGACCACCAGATCACCCTTGCGCCGCACGACCATCGCCGCAACCTGACAACCCGCGACGTGCCGCTGAACCACCTTGTCGGCCGACGCTTCCGCATTGGCCCCGCCCTTCTCGAAGGCGGTCGGCTCAACACGCCCTGCCGCTATCTCGACCTGGTGACCGGCAAGACCGTCTGCGACCTGATGGAGCATCCTTCGGGCCTGAACTGCCGCATCCTCGAAGGCGGGACCATCACCGAAGGCGACACGATCCGGCCGGAATGACCGCTCAGTTCAGGTCGGCCGCCGGCCAGTACCTGGTGCCCGCCGCCGAGGCGCTGACCCGCCAGCCATCCCGGCCCAGCACGAAGATCGACCGCCCCTCGACAAAGCGCAGGGCCTCTCCGGCCTTCTGATCGCCCGCGCGCCCCGATGCCTCGGCCGTCGCATCAACTCCTTCGGTCACAAAGCGGGTGAAGTGCACGTCATCCTCGAACAGGATCACCACCTGCGATTCAAAGCCGCCAAACCCAAAGGCCAGCCCGACCCCGCCGGTGCCCATGTTCATGTAGGTCCGCGCCCCCGTGGCGCGCGATACCGCAACGCCCTTGCCAAAACCGGCGACCACCCCCATCACGGTCGCCCGCCGCGTATCGAACACCGCATAGCCAGCACTGACCTCGAACTGCGCCAGCGCCGCCGGGTTCGTGGCAAAGAGGTTGCTCAGCGTCGCCTCGGTCATCGCATCCAGCTTTGCCCGTGTCTCTTCCGGCGTAGGGTCTTTCTGCACCAGCTCGACGGTCGAATCGATCGTCTCGTCCACCCGGTTCACACCCTGCGTCACAGCCCGGCCAACCTGGTGCGACCCCTGTCGAAGCTTGTCCATAAGCGACTCGGCCCCGGCCCCGCCGGGCACCACAGAGAGGACAGAGACCAGCACGACCGCGCGCCGAAACATCATGCAGCAAACCTTCGCCCCGGAACGGGACTTTCGCCCTTGTCCCGCATATCCCGCCCCGTTTGCAATCCCCCGCATACGCGCAGACCAGAACCCATCACGCAAACGACTGCGGTCCGAGCGCCTCGCGCGGCCCCCGCCGGATGCATCGCCGCAACCGCCGACGCCTGCGCGGCAGGCCCCGTACTCGTGCCCCCAATCCAACCACCGCTGTGCCAGACCTTTGCGTCAGGGATCTGCCGGATCGTCGCTCCGGTTGATCGGATAGCGGCTCGCAGCCCCCCGCAAGGGCTGCACCAGCATCCGATCCAGCCGCAGATCGCCCCGCGTGCGGAACTGCTCGATCCCGATCGTCATCCCCTCATGCCCGTCGCGCGGCTGCGCGCGATAGGTGCCCAGCAGGCGGTCCCACCACGGCAGGTTGAAGCCGAAATTGCTGTTCGTTTCCGAAGGCCGGATCGAATGATGCACCCGGTGCATGTCCGGCGTCACCACCACCAGCCGCAGAATCCGGTCGATCTGCAACGGCAACCGCACGTTCGAGTGGTTGAACAGCGCTGTTGCGTTCAGCAACACCTCAAAGATCAGAACCGCGAGCGCCGGCGGGCCCAACGCCACCACGACGCCCAGCTTGACGACCATCGACGCCAGGATCTCGACCGGATGAAACCGCAACCCGGTCGTCACGTCGAATTCCAGATCGGCGTGATGCATCCGGTGCAGCCGCCACAGCGCGGGCACCGCATGAAACATCACATGCTGCAGATAGATCGCCAGATCCAGCGCAAGAACCCCGATACCCAGCGCCGCCCAGACCGGAAGATCCCACAGCGGCAACAGCCCCAGGCCGCGCGCCTCCATCCCCATCGCCAGCCCCACGGCGGCCACGGGAAAGGCCAGGCGCACCAGCACCGTGTCAATCACCACAAGCGCCAGATTGTTCGACCACCGCAGCAGGCGCGGAATCTCGCGCCGCCGCCGCGGCGCCGCCACCTCCCACAGTGCCATGGCCGCCAGTACCGCCAGAAAGGCAACCAGCCGGATCTCTGGCTCGTGGGAAAGGATCGTCTGCTCCAAAGGCCCGCTCCCCGATCGGTAAGGCCATCCTAGACAAAGGCGGACGCAAGGCGAAGTGCTATCCAGACACGGCGGTCGGCACTACGCCCGCACCGTCCCGTCGCCCGGCACAAGGCACGCGACGCTCGTCAACACCACGGCCCCCGCCCGCGGACTGCCCCCGATACACGCGCGCTCAGCCCTTGTAGGCCAGCAACACCGCCCCCGAAGCCATCAGGCCAAGACCGATCCAGTTCGGCACTGACAGCCGCTCGCCCAGGATCATCACCGCGAACACGGCCACGAACACCACGCTCAGCTTGTCGATCGGCGCCACCCGCGATGCCTCGCCCAGCTTCAGCGCCCGGAAATAGCACAGCCAGGACGCGCCGGTCGCGGCCCCGGACAGGATCAGGAACAAATAGGTCCGCCCCGGCACCGAGGCCGGACTTTGCCACTTCCCGGTCAGCACCAGCAGCACCCCCAGCAGGCAGGCCACGACGATCGTCCGCACAAAGGTCGCAACGTCGCTGTCGATCGCTTGAACCCCGATCTTGGCAAAGATCGCGGTCAGCGCCGCAAAGACCGCCGACAGCAACGCCCATGTCAGCCACGGCTGAACCATCATTCGCCCATCCCCTTTTGCTTGTCCCGCCCGGTGCGCGTCAGGGCCGCACCGTGCCATCGCCCGTCACCAGATACTTGAAGCTCGTCAACTGCTCGGCCCCCACCGGCCCGCGGGCGTGCAGCTTGCCCGTGGCGATGCCGATCTCGGCCCCCATGCCGAACTCGCCGCCATCCGCAAACTGGGTCGAGGCGTTGTGCAGCAGGATCGCGCTGTCCAGCCGCTGAAAGAACCGCGCGGCGGTCGCCGGGTTCTCGGTCAGGATCGCCTCGGTATGCTGGCTGCCATAGGTGCGGATATGGGCAATGGCCCCGTCCACCCCGTCCACCAGCCGGGCCGCGATGATCATGTCCAGAAACTCGCGCCCGAAATCGTCGGGCGCCGCCCGCACCGTTCCCGGCACGTCCAGCAACTCGCCCTCGGTGCGCACCTCGACGCCCGCCCGCAGCAGATCCTCGATCAGCACGGCGCCGTGCTTCGCAAGGAACGCCCGGTCGATCAGCAAACATTCGGCGGCGCCGCAGATGCCCGTGCGCCGGGTCTTGGCGTTCAGCACCACGCGCCGCGCCTTGTCCAGATCCGCCGCGCCGTCGGCGTAGACATGGCAGATGCCCTCCAGATGGGCAAAGACCGGCACCCGCGCCTCGCGCTGCACCAGCCCCACCAGCCCCTTGCCGCCGCGCGGCACGATCACGTCGATATGCTCGACCGCGCGCAGCATCGCGCTGACCATCTCGCGGTCGCGCGTCGGCACCAGCTGGATCGACGCCTCGGGCAGATCCGCCTGCGCCAGCCCCTCGACCAGACAGGCATGGATCGCGCCCGAGGAATGAAAGCTCTCCGATCCGCCGCGCAGGATCACCGCATTGCCCGATTTCAAGCACAACGCCCCCGCATCCGCGGTCACGTTCGGGCGGCTTTCATAGATCACCCCGATCACGCCCAGCGGCGTGCGCACGCGCTTGATGTTCAAGCCGCTCGGCATGTCCCAGTCGGCAATGACCTCGCCCACCGGATCGCGCTGGTCCGCAACGGCGCGCAGGCCATCGACCATGGCGCGCACCCGGCCCTCGTCCAGCGTCAGGCGGTCCATCATCGCCGGACTCAGGCCCTTTTGCTCGGCATAGGCCCGGTCCTCGGCGTTGGCCTCGAGGATCGCGTGCCGTCGTGCCCAGACCGCCTCTGCCGCCGCGATCAGCGCGGCGTGCTTGCGCTCGGGTTCGGCAAAGGCCAACTCTGCCGCCGCCGCCCGCGCGGCCCGCCCGATCCGCTCCATCGCCCCCGTGTCCTTGCCGCCATCCATCGCATCACCCCCGCCTTGCACCGCCGTCTCACGCCCCCCAAACCTTTACATCCGGTTAACAAAAAAACGATAATCCTCTAATATCAACGCCCTTCTCAGCGTTACACCTGTGCGACATTCCCGGTTTCTTCTAGGGTCAAATATCCCCGGGGGTCCGGGGCAGACCCCCGGCCCGGCCTGTCGCTCAGATCACCATATCATCCCTGTGGATCAACGCGGCCCGCCCCGGATAGCCCAGCAGCGCCTCGATCTCGCCCGACCGATGCCCCGCGATCGCCCGCGCCTCCACCGCCGTATACCGCACCAGCCCCTTGCCCAGGCTTTCGCCCGCAGGCCCCAGGATCGCCACCGGATCGCCCCGCCCGAAGGTGCCCGTCACCCCG
>JBGSQL010000103.1:0-12904 GCA_041738105.1 Rhodobacter sp.
GCGCGGGGGCACCGCTGGCCGCGATGTGCACTGCCAGCGCGCCGGGGGCGGTGTCATGCTTGAAGCCGTCAGCCTCGGGCGTGCCGGAATACCAGGTCGCGGGGCCGATCTGCATCCGGCCGTGCCAGTCGCCGAGGCCGAGGTAGTCCAAGCCCGACAGCAGCGCCCGATCAGGCGGTATGATGCCGGGGCTGCCCTCGTCCGACGAAAAATCCATGATCGCTCCATGGCCGAGGCCAATGCGGATAGCGCCTTCGGGTGTCGGGGCGGACATGGCTTCGGTAAGGTCGCGGCCGGGGCGGCGCTGACTGCAAGGGGCGGGCAGAAGCCAGACGCCGGGGGAAAGTTCGACCGGGGTGGGGTCCGTCAGCACGACAAGGTTCGATGGCGCGTCGGCCAGGATGCGGCGCCAAAGCTCGGATGCCGCAAGGCTGTCATGGTTTCCAGGCATCAGGAACCAGCGCAAATCGCCCTCGGCCGCCATGGCGCGGAGGGCGTGGCGCAGGGTCTCGGGCGATGGAGTCTCGGCATCGAAGGAATCGCCCGCCAGTAGCACATCCACCGTGCCTGCCCCGCGCGCCGCCGTGGCGAGCCGGGAGATCACGGTATGGCGCGCCTCGCGCAGGCGGCCCCGGATATTTTCGGTGAAGCCGCCATAGGCGCGGCCAAGGTGGAGGTCGGAGGAGTGGAGGAAGCTATAACTCATGTTGCCCTGTTGCCCGGAACCTGCATCTCCTATCTGCGGCTTTTTCCGGCCATAGAGCTATTCCCTTTTTCCACTGTTCTCACCCTTGAGCTTCATTTGCGGACGGTCCGCTCCCGTGACGAACTTGTCCAATAGTGCTTCCTTCCGCTTGGGTCTTGGGAGGCACCACGTCCGCGCGAGTGTCCGAGGAAGGCCCAAACACCAACTCGGGCAACACCACGCTCCACGCGTCTCGTTTGAGCTGGTCGTGATACTCCTCAGCCGAGTCTTCTCGGAACCGCGTTGTGATTGCGTAGACACTTGCATGAAGGAACATAGTCCCGGCGGGCGACGAAAACTTCTTTGCGAGACGACAGATGACCGTGCCGTATCGGTCCGTCATCACCCACCGATCGCCGCGTTCCGCCAAGAGTAGAGGGTCGTCTGACTTGAGGCGCTCGATCGCCGCGAGCGAGGCGTTGCCAGAGTTCAATCGGCCAGCAAAGCTCAGATCGACCTCAGACGGATCTAGAGTCCTATAAAGCTTGCGACAGTCGGAGACATCGACGCTGTCTTGGACACGGCGTCGGATCAGGAATGCTTCGTCGTTTAGATTCTCAAGAATCGGATGCCGTGTGCCCATGGTCACCAGCGCCAGGCTCCGCCGAGCCCGCGTCATAGCCACATAATAGAGGCGCCGCGCTGCGTCCCGGTCTTCTCCGTTTGATCGTTTGTCCCAAGCCCCATCGAGAACAACGACGTCGTCGAACTCGAGACCCTTGGCGCGATGGGCCGTGAGGAGCAGAAGCCCGCTCTGGCGTTTTCGAACATCCCGCCCCCACTCGGCGAGCCATTCGAGAATGTCCTTCCGATCCGTCTCGCGGTTACCGACCTCTCGAACGAAGTCCTCAACTCCCTCACGCAGGATGGACCACCATGCTCCAACAGGCTGTTCGCCCATCCATTTGGTGAGGTCTGAGACATGAAGTCCGGAGCGATCCCGGCCCTTGAGCCAATCGACGAGAGCTTGGGTTTCGCGAAGTCGCCAGAAGTTCGGCAGGTCGGCGTTGGCAGTTTGGACCGGAATTCCACGGGCTTCGCAGTAGCTCCGAACCGGCTGGAGATAGCTCCACTCCTTTGCAATCACTGCAGCCTTGGCCCAATCCCAATCCGGAAGGATCTTCGAGAGGCGCTTCAGTTCTTCGATAGCCAGGACCGCTTGGGTGAGGTGGTCGCCGGCCTCCCTTAGAACTTGGACACGCCCCCGTCCGAGATTATCGAGGCGCTCTAGTTCGCCACCCGAGCGATCGTCCCTGCGCATCCGGTTCACGGTAATGTCGAGACCTGCCTTCATACGTTCTGCGGCAGGCGCGATGACAAGGTTCGACGCGCGGATGATGTTAGCCGTCGATCGATAGTTCTCGATAAGATAACTCGGCTGGGCCTTGTAGTCGTCTTCGAAGCGACGAATGAACTCCACAGATGCGCCCCTGAAGGCATAGACATTCTGGTCATCGTCGCCCACGGCGAAAAGGCTCAGACGTCGGTCTTCATCCCCGATAGAGCGACCAGCAACAGCCGCGATGAGCTCGTATTCTGCTCGGCCGACGTCCTGATACTCGTCCACGAGGATCCATCTGTAGCCCTCAATCAGGGTTTCCCGTTGGGCCTCGGCCTCATCGCGCGACAAGCCATCACCCTTCAGGAGCGCGATCGCCTGAGCCATGACCTCATCAAAATCGCCGCTTTCGACCTGATCCGCGCGCTTAGCGAAGCTCGCGCCCACCATCCGCATCGCGAGGCCATGGCAAGTCGAGATCGTCACGCCACGGGCGTCATCCCCGATCAGCTCGAAGAGCCGCTGTCGGATCTCTGTCGCTGCATGGCGATTGTAAACGAGCGCCAATATGCCCCGCGGGTTCTCCCGCTTCACCCGGATCAGGTAGGCGATCCGATGCACCAAAACCCGAGTCTTGCCGGAGCCCGGGCCCGCCAATACCAGGACGTTCGTTTGCTCACGGTCATCCGCCACGATCCGAGACTGATTGGTGTTCCCGAGAGACTCTACGATCGACCGCCAGGATTCCGGCGTGGTTTGACGCCGGAGCTCCGCGCCTCGGCCCGGAAGCCATCTCTGGACGAAGTCGTCCCGATCGAGCGTGAAATACTCCTCTGCCAGCCTGAGCGCGTCACTCATTGAACTGAGCCCGCGCTCTGCATAGGCGCCCATGATGTGCGTTTGGAGAACCTGCTCCTGATAGTGGAGCTTCAGCGGCTCAAAATCAGATTCTGTAAATTGCTGGCTGCCTGGGGCCAGATGGATCGTCATCGCCGGCCGGAAGATCGTAAGACCCTTTCCGAGCGTTACGACGCCTTGCTCATGCAGCCAGAGCAAGGCCCGATCGAGAAGCTTTGTTGGATCTGTTATAGCACTTGAGAGCTCAAGATCACCGGTCAGGGACGCCATCAAGGCGCCCAAGGTCGTCTCAACTTGAATGTCTTTGCCTCTAGACCTCTCTGGCGCCGCCTTCTGGAGTGCGGTCAACAAAACCCGTCCGGCCAACCGTCGAAGTTGCGCCGTCACCGAAAGCGCCTGCCAGGTCCTCTGCAGTCTAACGGAGAGATGCTCCCGATCGATCTTTCGAACTTGGAGGCTTCCAGTTCCCTCGCTGTCATCTCGACCATCGCGCGCTATCCCGCGAACGAGCCTATCGACGATGTCTGGCCGGACGGTCAAATGGCCGGCGTCGCGCAGGTCCTGGGACGCGATTTTCAGATTGAGCGTTGAGGCACTACCATGTTCCAAATCCGGGGCGAACTCGCGCAGCCTGTCGATCAAGTCTTTCTCTAGGCTGTTCGCTTCGAGCAGACGCTTCTCCGAGGAGTCCTCGACACCGAGATGCACGAAGATCGTGATGGCGGTGTCGTTGGAGGCAATACCGAGTGCCTCCAAGTCATTGAGCGCCTTGCGCAACTGACCGGGCGAGAAACCGGAGATGCCAGAAAGTTCGTCCGTTGAGATGCCTTGATCCGGCGGGGCATTGATCAAGCTTTGGACTAGGGCCCGAAGTTTCAGACGGTAGCCCTCCGTCATGTTGGCTTTTGCGATGATGCTCTCGGCTTCGTCCAGCGTACGGATGCGGAGGCTCGACGGGAAGACGCGGACACGGTTCTCTTCGCGTTTCAGCAGGACCGCTTCCTCGAGCCACGACACGGCCGTCTTGACGCGTGTATCGTCGGTCGCAGAATCCCGCTCGAACTCTAGGTCCTTCTCCTCTCGGACGATCTCCCCTGGCGTGGCGACCACCTCCCCCTTCTGCTTGGTCCTGCGATCCAAGCTTCTGAGGGATTTCAAGATGGCACCTATCTCGCGCTTCTCGAGGTGGGACCGAGCCGACAGGCTGAACTGGCGCTCAATGTCGTCGCGGCTGAAGAGAAGGATGCATCGGGCCTCATTCCGGTCGCGACCGGCACGACCTGCCTCCTGTAGGTAGTTCTCGAGGGAGCCTGGAATATCGGCGTGCACGACGAGCCGGATGTCCGGCTTGTCGATCCCCATGCCGAAGGCGTTCGTAGCTGCAATGACGCGCAGCTCCCCATTGGCAAAAGCCATCTGGACATCGTGCTTCTCTTCCGGTTTCAGGCCAGCGTGGTAATGCGCCGCTGCGAAGCCGCGCTCTTTCAGGAACGCGGCCACACGCTCCGTCGCCGATCGCGTCGAGCAATACACTATCGCGCCTGATGTGCCGGATTTCGGGAGAGCGTCTTCCAGGACCGCAACAACATCTCCAAGCTTCTTGCCCTTGTCCGTAGGAATAATCTCAAAGGAGAGGTTTTCTCGGACGGCCCCGCCATCGAGGAGCTTCAGAACAACGCTCAGCTTTGTACTAAAATGGTCTGTGATGTCTCGGATGACGTCAGGCTTGGCCGTGGCAGTCAGGCAGAGGATCGGGGCAGGATCTTCGTCGCCAGAGTATTCTTTGATGAAGCGTCCGACGTAGCGGTAATCCGGCCGGAAATCATGTCCCCATTTCGAGACGCAGTGCGCCTCATCAAGGACCCAGTAGCCCACTTCCCTTTGGTTCAGAACGGAGCGGACCGAAGGGCTCCGCAGTTGCTCCGGTGAGATTAAGAGCATTGCGGCATCGCCGAGCCGCACTTGGTTCAGAGCTTCTTGGCGCTCGGGCATGGAGAGCATGCCATTGATTGTGACGCAGGACGTGATGCCTTGCCGACGCATCCCTTCCACCTGGTCCGCCATAAGGGCGACAAGGGGAGAAATCACAACAGTGAGCGCGCCGGTCTTCGTGAACTGGGACAGCGCCGGCAACTGATAGCAGACAGACTTGCCGGTCCCGGTAGGAAGAATGCCGAGGATAGGGGTCTTCCCAAGAGCGGTCGCAACGATGGTCTCTTGCAGCGGCATTCCATCAGGTCCTGCCGGGTTTGGTCGAAAGCCTTCGAAACCGAACCACCGCTTCAGGAGACCCTTCGGATCGTTTTGTGCCCGACACCAGTTGCATTCGGGATCCGTGCAAGGCGTATCGCGGAGACGGCCCACTAGTCGGCTGGCTTCCGGGAACTGATGGCGTACCCAAGGCGGCATGACGGAGTCCCCGCCCGCCACCGAGATCCAGGCCAGCGCATAGGCAAGCGGCCATCCGTCCCGCGCCGCTTCTGGAATAACGGTCTCGATCTGATGAACGCAGGCTTCCCCTCGGAGAAGACCACGTATGGCTGTTTGTGCTTCCGCAGGGCCGGGGCGGGCCGCACCTCGCACATACTCGAAAACCGCGTCAAAGCCCGCGTGATCTTGGTGGGTGGTCGTTAGGTAGTGATAGGCTCGGGTTGTCTCTGGACTGGCGTGATCAATCTCTGAGAGGGCCTGGATCTGGTTACTCAAGACGGTCAGCACGAGTTCTGCATCAAGCTCTGGATCGTTGACATGCCCAGCCTGCAGCCGCCCGTCTTGATAGTGCTTCACCAGGTGATGGTAGGGGTTCCTGGGGAAGGCGAGTGGGTTGAGCCAGAGCGTATCGACGATTGGCTTGTTCAATAGACGCAGGTCGCGCTTCGTGGCTTCCAGGTGACGTGCATCGAAGGCAATGAAGTTGTGTCCGACTACGAACTCTGCTCCATCTGAGAACCGGTCGAGCCTGTTGAGCGCCTCTGCGAGGTCTCCCCGCTTGAAGACGCAAGACTCCTCTGCGCTTTGCCGGACACCGGCGAAACTCTGGATGCGATTGGTTTTGGGATCGATCTCAAGATCAATCGAAACGCACTTCTCCAGAAGCGCATCCGCGCGCGCAGCTTTTGGATGTACGCCGTCGTCCAAGAGCACTTCTCACCATGCTGGCCTTGCAGGAAGTTTATCCACAGGAATTGTGCGATTTCAAAGGCAGGCAGAGATGTTCTTATTATGTTCCAAATGGTTAGTGTCAGCAGTGTCCCAAAACACACCATACCTTTGCAAGCATGTCGCCTCTTGGCCAAGGTCCATGGGCAAGTCCGGTCGCCCGGGCTCTTCCCAAGAGAACTCGTCCGTTGGAGCGCGAAACCTCGATCGTCCAGATTGTTTCACCGGTTTCCGGCACTCTCCCGCAATTCACCCGGCTTGCGTCCCAGCCTTAACAGCGATGTGCAGGCCAACGACGCGGGCTAGAAACCCCGCCCTGCACAAGGGCGGACGTTGCTTACGGTCGATGCTGCGCAGGACAAGCAGATCGTGATCCAGAAGAAGAAGAGCACGCTGATCGATAGTGTGAGGACAAGGACACCGGTGTTCTGGTTGGAGCGCGAAGGGCGGTGTGCCTGGGTCACCTGGCCCGGCGAGCGTCGCGCTGACGGTCGCCTAGATCATGGCGGCGGTGGAAAGCCAGTTTAGGGGCATCAGGACCTTCTCTGAATCAGCCCTCGGTGGGAAGCGCCGGAGACCACACCAGAAGTGACCCGTGCGTGACGGCGATCTGCCTAGTGATTCGCCTCGACGAAGCCAACTGACCACCGATCGAACGGAAACCGCGGTGTTCTATGGGGTATCTGGCTCGATCTGCGTCAAATCTGGCTAAGGGCCAAAGGAATAATTGCCGCGGTTCTTCACGACTGCTCCTTACATTGTGGCACCTCTTGGCAACTCCTGGCAACTCCTGGCAGTTCAGTGTTCGTTCTCTTATTGGCAATCAAGCCCTGAGATTGAACTTTTCACATTTCCATTGACAGAGCAGACAGTTGCAGCCCGGGGAACTCCATGCCTATCCTATCGCATTAAATGAAAACTGAGAGGCGCTAATATGCGATCCATGATCAACACCAAGGCGAACCTGTCTGGGAGAAACAAGCTTCGATGATCCACACAAGCTAGCAACCAGAGCCCGTCAATCGCTCGACGGCAAAGCGAAAGAAATGGAACATAAGGAGCCTTGTAGATGTCAGATGAGCCCAACCAAAGAAAGATAGAGAATAGGTCTTTCGACTTCCCAGAGTACATGCGGCCACGCCTTGCAGCGCAATACATTGGCCATTCTGAGTCAACCCTGGCAAAGCTACGTATGCGGCATAATCAAGGCTGTGGACCTCTCTTTGCGAAAAGGGGCGGTCTGGTTCTGTATCGACGGTCCGACCTTGATGCGTGGATAGCGAGTCACTTCGTTAGCCTAGAAGGGTAGCGACAAACGTCTGAGACAGCCAACTCCTAGAACAAATGGCTGGGCGGACAATGACCTACCCGAATTCCGATCTGTGGAACTCAGAACAACCTCTCAAGATGGAAACTAGTCATGTCTGAAAATGCACCCTTTCGAACCCGAAACAGGACGAAAGCCATAAATAACCACAAGCTCACGATCTCCGTGGGTGGTAAGGATGAGTCTCGCGTTCCCTGGACGCTAAACCGTGAAGTGACCTGGTCGGAACTAAAGCAGAGTCTGCTGTCTCGTCCGGCGAATGAAGCCTTTTTCGACCGCAATCTCCGGCCGGAGGCTTCGGCTCCCCCTTGGCCAGATCGAGATCTGGGCGATCACTGGATCCCGGGAAAGGTCCAGAATGATGAAAGTGGCAGGAGAAAAATCGTATCTATTTCCTGCCTCGTCTTCGATCTTCTTCATTCTTCCCCTGAACAAATCAATTCGATCCGCGATGGTCGGTGCGATGCTAATTTCCGGGCCTGGTTTTTGCATGTTTTGCCTTGCGATGCGTTAATCCAATCGTATGCGAGGCTGATCGTCCCGTTGTTCGAACCCGTATCGCCCATGATAGCCCACGCGATCTCCCATGCTTTTCTCGACGAGTTCATCGATGACGAAGATGAGGTCGAGAGATTGGTTAGTCACGGCATCTTTAAAATTGGCCGGCCGATACCGCGAATCCAGATGGACGATGTCGAGAACTTCTGGGCGGCGTGCAGTGACGGAGCTCCGATTTTCCCCGACTTGATCCTTGATTGCCATCAAGAATGACGGGCCATCGTGCCTCACCCGTACCTTGCGCGCGAGGCCGGAGGGGATGACTTGTCTGTGCTGAGTGACCTTCGGTTCCTCTAGACCTGACTGCCGAGGACGGGAGCGCCACAAGGCCGAAGTCAGAGCTGGTATCACGCTTCAGCTCGCCTGTGCCGCCTACCAGCATCGGGCACAAGAGTGCCGTTACACGTTCCAATTCCAGGCGAACGCGTCTGAGCGGAAGCGGGATGGTTGTCCATTGCATGGCCGTGCGGTCGCGGCCTTCAGCGAGAGTGCAAGATGGTTTGTGTGACGTTGAGGCGCGACAACTGCGCCCTTGATTGAAGCTAACGAAAACAAAACGGGAGGCTGTTCAATATGCTAGATGAAGCCATCCGCGCCACCACCCGGAGTTCGAGGTCTCGGCGCAATGACGATTTCACCTTCTGGGCGTCCTATGGAAAGTCCAACCTGGGGGTGGTGAAGAACCAGAAGATCAGGCTGTCCAAGTTTCGCGAGAGGCTGGCGAATGCGCTGATGGACAACTCGATCAGCTTTGCCGGATACCAGAAGCTATCTCAGGACGATAAGGCCGAGCGGAAGAAGATGGCGGGCTTCCTTATGGCCGCCACCTTCAAGGACGGGAAGCGCAAAAGCGCCAACCAGGAAAACCGCACCGTCCTGACCTACGACATGGACTTCATCACCGTCGAGCAGCTTGAGACCCTCCGGTCGGGCATGGCGCCGATCTGCGCCTACCACTGGTTCATGCACACGACCCGTTCTCACTGCCCTGAGAAGCCCCGCGTCCGAATCTTCGTGTTCCTGTCGCGGCCGGTCGGCCCCGACGAATACTACGCCTTGACCC
Source organism: Rhodobacter sp. (assembly GCA_041738105.1). Taxonomy (GTDB): domain Bacteria; phylum Pseudomonadota; class Alphaproteobacteria; order Rhodobacterales; family Rhodobacteraceae; genus Aliitabrizicola. Next base: position 8,990 of record JBGSQL010000103.1, read on the forward strand.
GCCTCGTGGCTTGCCTGCTGGCCGACACGCCCGCCGAGGGCATCGAGATTCCCGATCCGGTGTCGTTCAAATATAATCAGTTGATGTACCTCCCGTCGATCTCGCGCGAGCAGGAATATTGGGCGGATGAGAACCGGGGGGAAATACTCAATGTAGATGAGTTTCTGGCGCAGTATCCAAACTGGCAGGACGTTTCGACCATCCCGCAGCAGGCCAAGGCCGGTGCCGGTCGTCTGACGGACCCGGGCGCGACGATGGAGAATCCCCGCTTGAAGCGGGGCTGGATCGGGGCTTTCTGCCGGGCGTACCCTATCGAAGATTGCATCGAGACGTTTCTCAGCGACATCTACGTTCCGGGCACTGGCGAGACCGATGTCCGGTATAGCTATGCCCCCGGCACCAGCCGGAACGGCGCCATTGTCTATGACGACGGGCTTTTCCTGACCTCGCACCACGGGTCGGACCCGGCCGACGGAACACACAATAGCTGGGATTTGGTTCGCATCCACCTGTTCGGGCACAAGGACGCCAAGGTCCGCGAGGACGCTGGTCCGACCAGCCGTCCGAGCCACGCCGCGATGGTCGAGATGGTCTCGCAGGATGAGCGGACGTTGCAGGAGTTCGGTGGACCGGATTTCGATGACGAGGACGACGATGATGCGGGTTACGACGCTGATGAAGAAGATGATGCACCCGAGTTCGATGATGACGAGGAAGATGACCCCGATCTCGCCGATCTGATCGGCACCTCGAAGAAGGCGTCGAAGGAGAAGCCCGAAAAGCCGAAGTCCGACAAGAAGTGGAAGGCCCAGCTTCGCCGCAAGGCGAGCGGCGAACTCCTTCCCGTGCTGCATAACGCGGCGCTGATCTGCGAGCATGACCCCCGGATCGGCCCGGCCATCGCCTACAACGAGTTCACTCACGATCCAGTCGCGGTGAAGCAGATCAAAGCCAAGGGGATCAGCAGTTCAGCCCAGCCGGTTCCTGCCTCACACGGCTACCGGCAGTGGCAGTCGCACGACGACACGGCGATCCAGCTTATATTTTCCGCCCCCGCAAACGCGCGAGGCTGGGAGTTCGATCCGCCGCAAAACGTGGTGCAGAAGGCCGTGGTCCATGCGGGCCTCAAACAGGCGTTCCACCCTGTCCGGGACCGAATCAAGGGCTTCCATGAGCAGTGGATCGCCGCCGGTCGGCCGACGGGCCTGATCGACACGCTGCCGCAGACCTATTGCGGGCGGCCCGATGATGCCTTCCACCGGGAGTCCTCTCGGATGCTGTTCGTCGCCCTCGTCTCCAGAGTCTTTGAACCTGGGTGTAAATTCGACTGTGTGGCGATCCTGCGTGGCCCCCAGGGCGGCCGGAAGTCCGAGGTCTGGAAGGTCCTGGGCTTGGACGACTACTACGGCGAACTGCCCAAGGACTTCGACAACACGGGGCGCATGATCGAGGCGATGCGCGGAAAGCTGGTGCTGGAGATGGGCGAGATGGCGGGCCTCCGCCGCGATACGGCCGAGAGCGCCAAGGAGTTCATCGTCCGCCGGTCTGACCGCTTCCGCTTGGCCTATGCCCAGCGCGAGGAGGACTACAAGCGCCAGTGCATCCTGACCGGGACGTCGAACCTGGATGAGATACTGCATGACCCTACGGGGAATCGGCGCTTCTGGATTTGGGAGGACGAACACAAGGAAGGCGATCCCATAGACATCGACCGCCTTCGGGCATCCGTGCCGATGCTGTTCGGTGAAGCCTACCAGGCGTACCTCGACATGCGGGAGGAGCAGCCCAACGGCGAACTCTGGCTCGATCTGCGCTCGGCCGAGGCCCGCGCGGGCCGCGACAAGCTGGCCGACCAGTATCGGGGCCGCACCGCCGTGGAGATCATCGCCGAGACGATCCAGGAGTGGCTGGAGACGCCCATCAGCGCCCGCGAGATCGACGTGCCGGGGGTGGACAAGTTCGACTCCGATGGCGACGACGAGTGGTATCTGCGGAACATCGTGACCGCGAAGGAGGCGTTCGAGGCGCTGCGGAGCAGCCCGGCGCTGTCGAACTACCGCAACGCGGACTCTCGCACCTTCGGGAAGGCTATGGCCTACCTCAAGGATTGGGAGGCTCTGGGCTTCGTGCATCGCGAAGGCAAGAGGGACCGGTTCTACCGGCGCAAGGGAAGCAGCGACGAGCGGTATCTTCCGATCAAGGACGTGACCGCGAGGCGAGAGGCGCTGGAGTACGATGACCTCATCTGACGGGGTGAATCGAGTCTGATGGGTTCTCACATTCCGTGAGCATTTGCGGGGGCTGACACATGAAGGTCCTGATCTGCGGGGGCCGGGATTTCCAGGGGAAGGCCGCGCTCCGGCGCGCGATCCTGGAGACCCGGCCCTCTCTCATTATCACCGGAGGCGCCCGTGGGGCGGACACGCTCGGCGACGAACTCGCCGACGAACTCGGCATCGCCCGGGTCATCTTCCCCGCGAACTGGTCAGGCGAGGGGCGCGCGGCCGGGTTCAACCGCAACCAGCGGATGCTCGATCTGATCCGCCCCGATCTCGTCATCGCTTGCGAGGGCGGGCGCGGCACGGCCGACATGGTGCGGCGAGCCGAGCGAGCGGGAGTCCGAGTCCAGCGTGTCGGCGAGGGCGCATACCCCTACCGCGATCTGTACGGCGACCTCATCTGAGGGGCATTTGCCCCCCGTCCGCTTGATGTCGCGATCTGCGGCTTCAAGTTTCGAGCGACCCGGCAGACTTACCGTTTTCAGGCCGGAATCCGCGATTTCGGGGAAAAAGGGCAAATGCCCCCCTCAGAACCCAAGAAAACTCGCCGATGGAGCAAGAAGGGTCATTTTTGATGCTCCGGGCCAAGCGGCTGATTCTGCACGATTTTCTTACCGCCGGAGCAATGGAGCAAGAGTTTTCCTTAATGTTGTACCGTGAAAAAGATGATAATAATGGAATGGGCCTACCGGGGGGCCTGTATTATTATCATCTTTTCGTAGCCTCAACATATGGGGAAGTTAATGCTCTCTTGCTCCGACCCCTGTTTTCCTTTTTGAAATCAGAGGCTTAACCCGGAGCATCACATTTTCGTAGTCTTGCTCCGCTCTTGCTCTATTGCTCCGGCCGACCCCGCCCCCGGAATCCACCGGAAAAATTTCTGCCTCGATCCCGATCTGCCGTGGGGGGCCGCTTCCTGGGCGCCGAGATCGAGCGGCGATCTGGGGCGACCGGGCTTATTTTGTTGGGGTAAGGGGGGCATATGCCCTCCCTGGATGGGGGCCAAGGGGGGCATTTGCCCCTCTCCTATAGCGATTGACCAGGATTCTCGCAAAACGCGCTCCGCGCTGACCCCGACACCCGGAAAACGCCAATGGGGGCCCAGAGCGACTTGGCGGCGTATGGCAGCGTATGGCAGCCCGACACCTAGCCCATCCGACACCGGATCAAGGCGGTTGCCCCAGTCGGCGCATGCCCGATCACTTCATCTCCGTAGAACTGTTAGATCGATCCGGCTTCGACCATGTAGCTGTTGGCCGTGCACATTGCGGCATCGTCAGAGGCGAGGAACAGCACCATGCGCGCGACGTAGACAGGCTCGATCGGGTCTGGCAGGCATTGCCTCTTCAGGTGTGCCTCCATGGCCTCAGGTTTCACCCAAAGCGTCTTCTGCCGCTCCGTCATGACCCAGCCGGGGACGACTGCATTGACGCGGATGCGGTGCTTGCCCAGATCGCGCGCCATTGTGCGGGTCAGGCCATGGACGGCTGCCTTGGCGGTTGCATAAGCAGGAAAACCACCCCCTGCCTCGAACCAGCTGTTCGACCCCATGTTGATGATCGACCCGCCCCCCATCGCGATCATGTCCGGGGCCACTGCCTGCGTCGCAAAGAACTGATGCCGCAAGTTCGTGTTC
>JBGSQL010000149.1:0-74810 GCA_041738105.1 Rhodobacter sp.
CCGAACGCAAGGCCTCGGCCACGGGGCGGGTGGTGGCGATGCAGGGCGGCGGCCGCGTCGTCTGGAGCCCGCGCGATGCGGTGTCGCTGACGCGGACCGGATTTCAGGGCAATCCGGTGGGATTTCGCGTGGTCAAGCTGATTGCGGAAACGGCGGCGGCACTGCCGCTGATCCTGCAGGATCGGGAGCGGCGCTATGAGGTGCACCCGCTGCTGGACCTGATCCGGCGGCCGAACCCGATGCAGGGCCGTGCGGAGTGGCTGGAGGCGGTCTATGGGCATCTGCTGCTGAGCGGCAATGCCTATCTGGAGGCGGTGCCCGGAGAGGGGCGGTTGCCCGGTGAGCTGCATGTGCTGCGATCTGACCGGATGAGCCTGGTGCCCGGCGCGGATGGCTGGCCGGTGGCCTATGACTATGCGGTTGGCGGGCGGACGCATCGCTTTGAGGTGACGGGTGGCGTGCCGGCGATCTGCCATATCAAGTCGTTCCATCCGCAGGACGATCACTATGGCTTTTCGCCGATGCAGGCAGCCGCAGTGGCGGTGGATGTGCACAATTCGGCCTCGGCCTGGTCGAAGGCGCTGCTGGACAACGCCGCGCGCCCGTCGGGGGCGATCGTCTATCGCGGTGTCGATGGTCAGGGCGCCTTGAGCACGGACCAGTACGAGCGGTTGGTGAGCGAGATGGAAAGCCACCACCAGGGCGCCCGCAACGCCGGTCGGCCGATGCTGCTGGAGGGCGGACTGGACTGGAAGCCGATGGGATTCTCGCCCAGCGACATGGAGTTTCACCAGACCAAGGAAGCGGCGGCGCGCGAGATCGCGATTGCCTTCGGGGTGCCGCCGATGCTGATGGGGATCCCCGGCGACGCGACCTATGCCAACTATCAGGAAGCAAACCGGGCGTTCTACCGTCTGACAGTGCTGCCGCTGGCGGCGAAGGTGACGGCGGCGGTGGCGCAGTGGCTGTCGGGTTTCACCGGCGAGGCGGTGGAGTTGCGTCCGGATCTTGACCAGGTGCCGGCGCTGGCGGTTGAGCGCGACCAGCAATGGGCGCGGATCGGGGCCGCCGATTTCCTGAGTGTCACGGAGAAGCGTCTGTTGCTGGGCCTGCCCCCGCTGGAGGCGGAATGACGGCCCGGATGACAGGCGGCGGATCGCGGTTCCTGTTCGACAGCTTTGACGCGACCGCGGCGCGGATCGAGGCCAACGAGCGTGTCGCCGAGGAGCGATGGGGGGCGCTCGACTACCGCCTGGGGCAGATCGATGCGGCGCTGGAGCGCTTGGAGCGGCGGATCTGGCTGGGGGTCTACGGGGTGGCGGCCTTTCTGCTGGCGCAGATGGCGGAGGCGCTGGTGAGCGCGGCAACGAGATGAGGGGATGATGACGATGACGGAGTTCGGGGCGCCGGAACGCAAGTTTCATCGACCGGAGGCGGGGCTTGTGCTGACCGATGGGGCGGTGGTGGAGGGCTATGCGTCCTTGTTCGGGCGGCGCGACCAAGGCGGGGACGTGGTGCGCGCGGGCGCCTATGGCGCCTCGCTGGCGGCGTTGCAGGCCGGGGGACGGCGGGTGAAGATGCTGTGGCAGCATGATCCGGCGCAACCGATCGGCGTCTGGGACGAGGTGCGAGAGGATGCCACCGGCCTGCGCGTCAAGGGCCGCATCCTGACCGAGGTCGCGAAAGGTCGGGAGGCGGCGGCGTTGCTGGCGGCCGGGGCGATCGACGGTTTGTCGATCGGCTATCGCACGGTCAAGGCAGAGCGCGATGCCAAGGGGCGGCGCGAGTTGCAGGAACTGGAGTTGTGGGAGGTGTCGCTGGTGACATTTCCGATGCTGGCCGAGGCACGGGTTTCGGCCAAGGCGGACGCCGCACCGGACGAGGGCGTTTGGCACCAGCTGGCGAGCGTGCTGGACGCGGCGCGACGGGATCTGGCCGGGCGCTGAGCGCGGCAGGAAAAACTGGGGAAAAATGATGATGGAAAGAAAGGCGAGGGAGCCGGCGGATGCGCCGCGCGCCCTGGGCGCGGCTGCGGAAGCGGTCAGCTCGATGGTGGAGTTCCTGAAAGATTTCAAGGGCTTTCAGGGCGATATGAAATCTGCGTTGCAACAACAGGAAGAGCGACTGACCATGCTGAGCACGAAAACGATGACTTACGGACGCCCCGCGCTGTCGGCCGCAGCCGACCTCGATGCCCCGCACAAGAAGGTTTTCGATGCCTATCTGCGCAATGGCGACGACGACGCGCTGCGCGGGCTGTCGCTGGAGGGCAAGGCGCTGAACACCGCCGTTGCGGCCGATGGTGGCTATCTGGTCGATCCGCAGACGGCCGACGCGATCCGCTCGATGCTGGTATCGACCTCGTCGATCCGGGCGATCGCCTCGGTGGTCAATGTCGAGGCGAGCTCGTTCGACGTATTGATCGACCGCAGCGAGGTGGGATCGGGCTGGGCCACCGAAGCTGCCGCGCAGGCGGAAACGGCGACGCCGGTGATCGAGCGGATCTCGATCCGGCTGCACGAGCTGTCGGCCATGCCGAAGGCGAGTCAGCGGTTGCTGGACGACAGCGCCTTTGACGTGGAGGGCTGGCTGGCGGGCAAGATCGCGACCCGCTTCATCCGCGCCGAGTCGGCGGCCTTTGTGAGCGGTGACGGGGTGGACAAGCCGAAGGGGTTCCTGCTGCCGGCAAAGGTGGCCAACGCGTCCTGGACCTGGGGGTCGCTGGGCTATGTGCCGTCGGGCGCGGCTGCGGATTTCCCGATCACCAACGCGGCCGACAGCATCGTGACGCTGATCTATGCGCTGGGGGCTGACTACCGCGCAAACGCCAGCTTCGTGATGAACTCGAAGACGGCGGGCGCCGTGCGCAAGATGAAGGACGCGGACGGACGGTTCATGTGGTCGGATGGCCTTGCGGCGGCGGAACCCGCACGGTTGATGGGGTATCCGGTGCTGATCTGCGAGGATATGCCGGATATTGCGGCCAATGCCTATGCGATTGCCTTTGGCGATTTTGCGGCTGGTTACACGATTGCCGAACGGCCCGATCTGCGGGTGCTGCGCGATCCGTTCAGCGCCAAGCCGCATGTGCTGTTCTATGCGACGAAGCGGGTCGGGGGTGACATCAGCGACTATGCGGCGATCAAGCTGCTGAAGTTCGCCACGGCCTGACGCGCCGTCCGCCGTCCCCGGCACCGAAGGGTGTCGGGGTTGGGCGCGTGCCCCCGGGGGCGATCCTCCCCGGCGTCGTCCAGCTGCTGCCCCCGCGTCCGAGCGACGTGGGGTGCGCGCCCATGCCTGCAGTCCCTGGGGGGACGGGAGACCTTCGATGATGTTGACTGAAGAAACCGCGATCGCGGTTACGGCGCTGCCGTTGCGCGACATGCGCGACCATCTGCGGCTTGCAAGCGGTTTTGGCGATGACGGCGTGCAGGACGGCTTGATCGAAGCCTACTTGCGCGCCGCGCTGGCCGCAATTGAGGGGCGGATCGGCAAGATCCTGATCCCACGCAGCTTTCGCTGGGTGCTGGAGGATTGGCGCGATCCCGATGCGCAGGCCCTGCCCGTGGCCCCCGTGCAATCGGTCGAGGCGGTGACTCTGGTGGATGCCGCTGGCGGGACGGTTGCTGTCGAGCCGGGGCGCTATCGGCTGGTCGCCGATCTGCACCGGCCGAGGCTGACCGCGGTCGGTCTTGCCTTGCCCGCCGTGGGGCAGGGTGGGCGGATCGAGATTGTGTTCACGGCGGGGTTCGGGGCGGGTTGGCCCGATGTGCAGGCCGATCTTCGCCAGGCGGTGCTGATGCTGGCGGCGGAATACTACGAGAACCGCAACGAGATGGGATTGCGCGAACAGGGCCTGCCCTTTGGCATCATGGCGTTGATCGAGCGGTGGCGCACGGCGCGCGTTCTGGGCGGGGGGCGGGCATGACCGGGATCAGGTTGTCACGCGAACTGGTCCTGGAGGCGCGTCGCACCCAGCCCGACGGTGCCGGCGGATTGATCGAGACCTGGGTTCCGCTGGGCAGGCTCTGGGCCGAGGTCATTGCCGGCACGGGGCGCGACATTCCTGGCGAGGAGATCACGGTGTCGTCGGTGCCCTATCGGATCACCGTGCGGGGGGCCCCGCCTGGCAGCGATGCGCGCCCGATCCCGCAGCAGCGGTTTCGCGATGGCCCGCGGGCGTTTCGAATCGTGGCCGTGACCGAGCGAGATCGTGCCGGGCGGTATCTGACGTGCTTCGCGCGCGAGGAGGTGCCGGCATGAGCTATGCGATGGCGGCGGCGTTGCAGGAGGCGATCTTTGCGCGGCTTTCCACCTTGCCGGCCCTGGCCGGGGTGCCGGTTCTGGATGCTGTGCCCAAGGGGTTTTCGGCAGGCACCTTCGTGCTGATCGGGGCCGAAGATGTGCGCGACCAGTCCGACAAGACCGGGCGTGGCGCCGAACATCGTCTGGTTGTGAGCGTGGTAAGCGGCGCGGCAGGGTTTCAGGCGGCCAAGGGGCTGGCGGTGGCGCTGTCGGATGGGCTGGTTGACAGCGATCTGGTTCTGACGCGCGGCCGGTTGGTCGGGCTTTGGTTCCTGCGCGCGGTGGCGCGGCGGCTGGACGAGGGCAAGGTGCGGCGGATCGACCTGACGTTCCGGGCGCGGGTCGAGGAATAGCGGCGGGCCCTGGCCCCTGCTGGCAGAAATCATAGTGGAGAGACGACATGGGTGCCCAAAGCGGCAAAGACCTGTTGATCAAGCTTGATCTGAACGGGAGCGGGCTGTTCGAGACGATTGCGGGGCTGCGTGCCACCCGCATCAGTTTCAACGCCGAGTCGGTGGATGTGACCAGCCTGGAAAGCCAGGGCGGCTGGCGGGAGTTGCTGGGGGGAGCCGGGGTGAAATCGGCCTCGATCAGCGGATCCGGCGTGTTTCGGGACGAAGGCACGGACGAGCGCGCGCGGCAGGTCTTCTTTGACGGCGAGGTGCCGGATTTCCAGGTCATCGTGCCAAGCTTTGGTGTGATCGAGGGGCCGTTCCAGATCACGTCGATCGAATATGCCGGCAGCCACAACGGCGAGGCGACCTACGAGATGGCGCTGGCCTCGGCCGGTCTGCTGACCTTCACGGCGCTTTGATGGCGAACCCTTGGGCTGGCGAGGTCGTCGTTCTGCTCGACGGCGAACGGCACGTTGCGAAGCTGACGCTGGGGGTGCTGGCGGAACTGGAGGCAAATCTGGAGGCGGGGACGCTGATCGATCTGGTGGAACGGTTCGAGCAGGGGCGTTTCACCACACGTGATGTCCTCGGGCTGATCGTCGCCGGGTTGCGCGGCGGCGGTTGGCGCGGGATGGCAGCAGATCTGCGCACGGTCGAGATTGGCGGTGGAACTGTGGGGGCGGTGCGTGTGGCGGCCGAGTTGCTGGCCCGCGCCTTTGCCTTGCCGGGGGACGGCTGAGCATGGATTGGCCGGCGTTGATGCGGGTGGGGTTGCAGGGGCTTGGCCTTGCGCCGGACGTGTTCTGGCGGCTTTCGCCCTTGGAGTTGCGCTTGATGATCGGGGCCGAAGGCCAGGCGACCCCGCTGACGCGGGCAAGGCTGGAAGATCTGGCGCGGGCGTTCCCTGACATGGGAAAGGGGTTGCAGAATGGATGATTTCGAGACGCTGGCCGAGCAGGTGGCGGCGCTTGAGTTGGCAATTGGCGGCACGACCGGAGTGGTCGCTGCGTTCGACGGTGAGTTGGCGCGGATGCGTGAAAGCCTGAGCTTCACCGGCCGCGAGGTGAACACGCTGTCGGGCGGGATCGGATCGGGGCTGCGGCGGGCTTTCGACGGTTTGCTGTTTGACGGCAAGAAGCTGTCGGATGTGCTGGAGGGCGTCGGTCAGTCGATGGCCAACACGGTGTATCGGGTCGCCACACGGCCGGTCCAGGATGCGCTGAGCGGGCTGTTGGCCGGCGGATTGCAGGGCGCAATGAGCGCGTTCTTGCCGTTTGCACAGGGCGGCGCCTTTTCGCGGGGGCGCGTGATGCCGTTTGCGCGGGGGGGTGTCGTATCATCGCCTGCGGTGTTTCCGATGCGCGGCGGGCGTGGCCTGATGGGCGAGGCGGGCCCCGAGGCGATCCTGCCGCTGGCGCGCGGTGCGGATGGTCGGCTTGGGGTTCAGGCGGGCGGCGGGGGCCGGCCAGTCACGGTCGTGATGAACATCCAGACTCCGGACGTGCAGGGCTTTCAGCGCAGCCAGGGGCAGATCGCGGCGCAGGCCGGTCGTGCGCTGGCGCGTGGCAATCGCAACAGGTGAGGACAGACCATGGGATTTCACGAGGTGCGGTTTCCTGCCAACCTGAGTTTCGGCTCGGTTGGCGGCCCCGAGCGGCGGACCGAAATTGTCACGCTTGCCAACGGGTTCGAGGAGCGTAATACGCCCTGGGTTCATTCCCGCAGGCACTATGATGCGGGGATCGGGTTGCGGTCCCTGGACGATATCGAGGCGCTGATCGCGTTCTTCGAGGCGCGGCGCGGCGCGATGTTCGGGTTTCGCTGGAAGGACTGGGCGGATTTCAAGTCTTGTCGACCCTCGGCTATCGTCGGGGCCGAAGATCAACTGATCGGTCGTGGCGACGGGATCGAGCGGTTGTTCGCGCTGAGCAAGGTCTATCTCTCGGGCGAGGTGTCCTATGTCCGGCCCATCGCAAAGCCGGTCGCGGGCACGCTGCGAGTGGCGGTGGCGGGCGATCCGAAGATCGAGAGCATCGACTGGACCGTGGATCCGGCAACCGGCGTGATCGCCTTCGTCGACGCGCCGGATGTCGGGGTTGCCGTCACGGCGGGCTTCGAGTTCGACGTGCCGGTGCGGTTCGATACGGATCAGATCGAGACGTCGGTCGCCAGTTTTCAGGCCGGCGATGTGCCCTCGGTCCCGGTGATCGAGGTGCGGCTTTGAACGCGGCGGCGGCGGCCCTATACGCGCATCTTGCGTCGGGCGCGACCACGGTGTGCCGGGTCTGGTCTGTGGTTCGGCGCGACGGGACTGTGTTCGGGTTCACCGACCATGATCGCGACCTGTGCTTTGAGGGGATCACGTTCCGCGCCGATACCGGCATGACCGCACGGGCGCTGACGCAGACGACTGGCCTGTCGGTGGACAATTCCGAAGCCGTGGGCGCGCTGAGTGCTGCCTCGGTGACGGAGGAGGATCTGCTTGCGGGTCGATTCGACGGGGCAGAGGTGCGGGCGTGGCTGGTGAACTGGGCCTTGGTCGAGGAGCGGGTGCTGCAGTTTCGCGGCACGATTGGCGAAATTGTCCGGTCGGGGGGCGCGTTTCGCGCCGAGTTGCGCGGGCTGACCGAAGCGCTGAACCAGGCACAGGGGCGGGCGTATCAGCGCAGTTGCATGGCTGTCCTGGGTGATGCGCAGTGCCGGTTCGATCTGACGCGATCGGGCTATTTCACCGAACGACCCGTCGAGGCGCTTGCGGAACGGCGGCTGTTCCGTTTCGCGGCTTTCCCGGGGTTTGCCGACAGGTGGTTCGAGAAAGGGCGGTTGATCGTGGAAAGCGGAGCGGCGCGCGGCCTTGTCGGGTTCGTGAAGAACGACCGGATCGAAGGCGAGGGCAGGGTGATCGAACTGTGGCAGCAGATCGGGCCCGAGATCCTGACCGGCGACATGATCCGTCTGGAGGCGGGGTGCGACAAGCTGGCCGGGACGTGCCGCGCCAAGTTCCAGAACTTTCTGAACTTTCGGGGCTTTCCCCATGTGCCGGGCGAGGATTGGCTGATTTCCTATCCTGTCTCGGCCAGTCTGAACAACGGCGGGAGTTTGGGATGAGCGGGGCCGATGGCTGGACCGTGGTCGCGGTGGCCCGCAGTTGGATCGGGACGCCCTATCGCCATCAGGCGTCTGTGCGGGGGGCTGGCGCGGATTGTCTGGGGCTGCTGCGCGGGATCTGGCGTGAGTTATGCGGACATGAGCCCGTGGTTTTGCCCGCCTATACCGCCGACTGGGCCGAACCTGCGGGTCGCGAGGTGTTGCTGGAGGCCGCCAATCGCTGGTTGATCCCACGATCGGGGGCGGTGATCGCGCCGGGTGATGTCTTGCTGTTTCGGATGCGTGAGGGCGGTATCGCAAAGCATCTGGGGATTGCGGGCGAGGTGGGGCCGACCGCGAGCTTTGTTCATGCCTATAGCGGTCATGGCGTGGTTGAAAGCCCGCTTTCGGATCCTTGGGAGCGCCGGATCGTGGCGCGTTTTGCATTTCCGCTGGGAGATCTTTGAATGGCGACGATTGTTCTTTCTGCGGTCGGCGCTGCTGTTGGTGCCGGGTTTGGCGGAACGGTTCTGGGTCTGTCGGGTGCGGTGATCGGGCGCGCTGTCGGCGCGACGCTGGGCCGGGTGATTGATCAGCGGGTGATGGGGGGCGGATCCTCGACGGTCGAGACGGGGCGGATCGAGCGCTTCCGCGTCATGGGCGCAAGCGAGGGCGCGGCAGTTGGCCAGGTCTTTGGTCGGACGCGGGTGGCAGGGCAGGTGATCTGGGCGACGCGCTTTCTTGAAACCGTGACCACGACGACGAGTGGCGGCGGCGGTGGCAAGGGCGGCGGATCGCGCCAACCCACGACAACCGTTCAATCCTATTCCTATTCGGTCAGTCTGGCGGTTGCGTTGTGCGAAGGCAGCATCCTGCGCGTCGGCCGGATCTGGGCCGATGGCAACGAGATTGCCCGTAACCGCTTGAACATGCGCGTCTATCCGGGCAGCGAGGCGCAGCTTCCGGATCCAAAGATCGAGGCGGTGGAAGGGGCGGGCCTGGCCCCGTCCTACCGTGGGATCGCCTATGTCGTGATCGAAGACCTGCAGCTGGCCGATTTCGGCAATCGGGTGCCGCAGTTCTCGTTCGAGGTCATCCGGGCCGCGCAGGGCGAGGTTGCCCGCGCGTCCACCGATCTGACGCGGGCGATCCGGGCCGTTGCCCTGATGCCGGGCACAGGGGAATACGCGCTTGCGACCACGCCTGTGCACTACTCAGACGGGCCGGGATCGAATCGCACGGCCAACATGAACTTTCCCTCAGGGCAGACCGATTTTGCAACCTCGTTGACGCATCTGCGCGAGGAACTGCCATATGTCCGATCCGCGTCGCTGATCGTCTCGTGGTTCGGGAACGACCTGCGGTGTGGTGCCTGTCAGGTCAAGCCAAAGGTTGAAAACGCAGCGGCCGAAGGCACTGGCATGGTCTGGCGGGCGGGTGGCATCAGCCGGGCCTCGGCCGAGCAGATCGCGCGGATCAACGGTCGTCCGATTTATGGCGGAACACCGGCTGACGGGTCCGTCATCGAGGCGATCCGCGCCCTTCGTGCGGGCGGGCAGGCGGTGATGTTCTACCCGTTCGTGCTGATGGAGCAGCTTCAAGGCAATGTCCTGCGTGACCCCTGGAGCGGCGAGATCGGCCAACCGGTCTTGCCCTGGCGCGGACGGATCACGACCTCGCTGGCGCCGGGTGTGGTTGGAACGCCCGATCGCACCAGCTTGGCTGCGGCAGAGGTCGCGGCCTTTTTTGGTGCCGCCTTGCCGGGGCACTTCACGCGGAACGGCGGAAGCGTGAACTATATGGGGCCAGCCGATTGGGGCTATCGCCGGTTCATCCTGCACTATGCCCACCTTTGCGCGGCGGCAGGAGGTGTTGACAGCTTCTGCATCGGATCGGAAGTGCGCGGTCTGACGCAGATCCGCGGGGCAGGGGACGTGTTTCCAGCCGTGGCCGCATTTCGCCAGCTTGCGGCGGATGTCCGCGGGATTTTAGGTGCCGGGGTGAAGATCGGCTATGCGGCGGACTGGTCGGAATACTTCGGATACCGTGATGGTTCCGACAACCTGTATTTCCATCTTGACCCGCTTTGGGCGGATTCCAACATCGATTTTGTCGGGATCGACAACTACATGCCCGTCTCGGATTGGCGGGATGGCGAGGTTCATGCGGACGCGTCCTGGGGATCAATCTATGATCTGGCCTATCTGAAGGCCAACGTCGCGGGTGGTGAAGGGTTCGACTGGTACTACGACTCGCCGGAAGGGACGGAGGCGCAGTTGCGCCTGCCGATCGCCGATGGCTCCTACGACGAGCCTTGGGTCTATCGCTACAAGGATCTGAGAAGCTGGTGGTCGTTGCCGCACCATGAGCGGATCGCTGGTATTCGGCAGGCCGTGGCCACGTCTTGGGTGCCTGCGTCAAAACCGATCTGGTTCACCGAGTTGGGGTGCCCCGCCGTGGACAAGGGAACCAATGAGCCGAACAAGTTCATTGATCCAAAGTCATCGGAATCGCGGTTGCCCAAGTATTCGAATGGGCGTCGTGACGACCTGATCCAGATGCAATACCTGCGCGCGCTGTCCGAATTCTGGTCGGATCCAGGGAACAATCCTATCTCTGCGGTCTATGGCGGCGCGATGGTTGACATGGCCCACGCGCATGTCTGGGCGTGGGATGCCCGGCCGTTTCCGGTCTTTCCAAACCTGATGTCGGCATGGAGCGATGGCGACAACTACGCGCGCGGGCACTGGCTGAACGGGCGTGCGACGGGCCAGGTTCTGGCGTCTGTCGTAGCAGATCTTTGCGAGAGGTCTGGGGTGAGGTCCATCGATGTCTCAAACCTGCACGGGTATGTCCGTGGCTATGGCATCGCCGATGTCGACTCGGCGCGTTCGGCGCTGCAACCTCTGATGCTTGCCTACGGGTTCGATGCGGTCGAGCGCGACGGGCTGCTGCAGTTTCGGTCGCGGGACGCTCGGGTAACTGCGGCTGTTGACGCCGATCGACTTGCGGTTTCATCGGAAATCGACGGTACGATCGAAACCGCACGCGCGGCGGAAGCAGAGATGCTGGGCCGCGTGCGGCTGGGGTTCATCGAGGCTGAAGGCAGTTTTGCGACACGTCAGGCCGAAGCGATTTTTCCTGATGAGGCAAGCACGTCGGTGTCCCATTCCGAGATGCCGCTGACGCTGACTCAGGCCGAGGGTCGGGGCATTGTCGAGCGGTGGCTTTCCGAGGCGCGGATTGCCCGCGATGAGGTGCGGCTCGCCCTGCCGCGTTCTGGCCTGCATCTTGGTGCGGGTGATGTGATTGACGTGAAGGGCGTGCGCTATCGCATCGACCGGATAGAGCAGGGGGATCTGCAGTTGCTCGAAGGGGTGCGGGTGGAACCCGCCAGCTATCAGCCGGGCGATGCGACAGAAGAACGGCCGGCCCCCAATGCATTTGTGCCCCCGGTGCCGGTGTTCCCCGTCTTTCTCGATCTGCCATTGCTGGAGGGATCGGAGGTGCCACATGCGCCGCACGTGGCGGTAAGTGCGACACCCTGGCCAGGAGCGGTCGCGGTCTGGAGTTCCGCATCAGATGACGGCTACGAGCTGAACCGTCTGCTGTCCACGCCCTCGATTGTAGGTATGACCGAGTCGCCGCTTGCCGCAGCCCGCCCGGGACTGTTCGATCGCGGCCTGCCCCTGCGGGTCAAGGTCTATGGTGGGGCCTTGAGTTCGGCCGAACAACTTGCAGTCCTGAACGGGAGCAATGCGGTCGCGATCGGCGACGGATCAAGCGATCGGTGGGAGGTTTTCCAGTTCAGTCGGGCGGAACTCGTCGGGTCGCAGACCTACGAGTTGACGGGGCGCTTGCGCGGTCAGGCCGGCAGCGATGGCGTGATGCCGCCCATTTGGCCTGAAGGCAGTCAGATCGTTTTTCTCGACCGGGGGCCAGAGCAGATCGAGCTGCCGCTGTCGGCTCGAGGGCTGGCCCGGCACTATCGGGTCGGCGTTGCGCAGCGTGGATATGATGATCCTGCGATCGTCTTGTCGATCGAGGCCTTTGCCGGAATTGGCCTGCGCCCCTACCGCCCCGTCCATCTGCGCGCAGGAAGAAAGGACGGTGGAGATCTGCAACTGGGCTGGATCCGGCGCACCCGGATCGATGGCGACGGCTGGCAGATCGGGGACGTGCCCCTTGGGGAAGATCGCGAAAGCTACGTCTTGCGGGTGCGGGTGGCGGGGACCGTTGTGCGCGAGGTCGCCGTCGTCGAGCCGCGATGGATCTATCCGGCTGCCTTGCAGGCGATCGATGGGATCGGCAGTGGCTGGCGTCTCGAGGTTGCCCAGGTATCGGATCGCTTCGGGCCTGGTCCGTTCGCGTTGATCGACTTTGCCGCTTAGCAATCACGGCACCATGCGCCCGGTGCTGATCGGGGATCTGATTGCCTGCGCACGGGTCCTTCTGGCGCAGCCCGAGGCGCAATGGACTGAGATCATCGCGCGCATGATCCGTCAGGCAAAGCAGGCCGAGACCTACAGGATCAGGTATCGGCGTGCGCACGTGAAGTGGGGCGATGGCAGCCTGATGAGCCTGGCCGCGACCTGTCCAATGGTTCGAGAACCATTCCTGGACGATACCCGCTACTTGCGCGCGTTGCGGTGCATCATTGAGGGCCTGCTGCAAGAGAAGCTTTCCTTTGTCTCGGGAAAGGTCGGTCTATATAATGGGGTGAGAAATGACGGAGCGGACAGCAATGGCTGAGATCAAGACGAAGGTTGCAGCGGTTGATCCCGTCTGGCAGCGAATCGGCCAAGAGGCTGTCGAGGCAATCCGATCAGAGCCGCTTCTAGGTGGTCTGATTCATTCGAGCCTTTTGCACCATGCAACCATGGAACGGGCGCTTGCCTACAGGTTTTCGCTGAAGCTTGCCTCGGGCGAGATGAGCGAACAGATCCTGCGAGAGATTGCAGATGAAGCCTATGAGATGGATCCCGAGCTGGGGCAGGCCGCGCGTGCGGACCTGGTTGCTGTCTTTGATCGTGACCCCGCCTGCCATCGATTCCTTCAGCCGATTCTTTTCTTCAAGGGCTATCAGGCGGTCCAGGCCTATCGTGTTGGTCACTGGCTGTGGCGGAATGGTCGGATCGATCTTGCCTATTTTGTGCAGATGCGGGTTTCCGAAGTTTTTGGTGTGGACATCCATCCGGCCGCCCGTGTGGGGCGTGGGATCATGATCGACCACGCCCATTCGATCGTGATTGGTGAGACGGCCGTTGTTGGTGACAATGTGTCGATGCTGCATTCGGTTACGCTTGGCGGCACAGGCAAGGAAGATGGTGACCGCCATCCGAAGATCGACAATGGGGTAATGATCGGCGCCGGTGCAAAAGTGCTCGGCAATATCCACATCGGCCATTGCAGCCGGATCGCTGCAGGATCGGTCGTCCTGCAGGACGTGCCGCCCTGTTCCACCGTTGCAGGGGTTCCTGCCCGGGTCGTCGGGGAGGCTGGTTGTGCGCAGCCTTCCGTCACGATGGACCAGCTGATCCACGAGCAGGTTGATCTCTAGTCGCCCCACCGATCCTGGTCGGAAGGGCGCGCGGCCTCAGGCAAGCATTGTAATCGGGTCTTCGAGGTTCTCGATGATAGCCTTCAGAAACGATGCCCCCAATGCGCCGTCTATGACACGGTGATCGACAGACAAGGTCATCGACATCATCGTGGCGACCACAATTGCCCCTTCGCTGTTCACGACAGGGGTCTTGATGCCTGCTCCGACTGCCAAGATGGACCCGTGTGGCGGGTTGATGACCGCATCGAAGTTCTCGATCCCGAACATCCCTAGGTTCGAGATTGCACAACTGCCCCCGAGATACTCTTGTGGCGCGAGTTTTCTTGAACGCGCGCGCGCAGCCAAGTCTTTCATCTCGGCTGACAGAGCCGAAAGAGATTTCTGCTGCGCATCCCGCAGGACGGGTGTGAATAACCCACCCTCGATCGCGACAGCGACGGCAACATCGGACGATTTCATTCTGAACATCCGGTCCCCGGCCCAGACCGCGTTTGCATCCGGAACCTGTTGCAGTGCCAATGCCACGGCCTTGATT
Organism: Rhodobacter sp.; assembly: GCA_041738105.1. Taxonomy (GTDB): domain Bacteria; phylum Pseudomonadota; class Alphaproteobacteria; order Rhodobacterales; family Rhodobacteraceae; genus Aliitabrizicola. The sequence continues at coordinate 13,886 of JBGSQL010000149.1, forward strand.
ATGAAATCATTGACCGACAGCTTTACCTTCCGCTTTTCAAGTTGTTGGTTGAGCGTTTCACGGAAGGCCAGCAACGGGTCGAGGTTTACCGATCGGCGCAGATAGAAATGCGGGATCGTCTGCTTCGCTTCAGTCAGGCGGGCGGCAATCGTCTTGCGCATTCCGTCAAGCGGCACTTCTTCGTAGCTGCGATCGGCATAGATTTTGGCGATGACATCCGCAGAGGGTCCAGCCGCAGCAACCGGAGTCGGCTTGGCTGCGACTTCGGGCGCGGCTGTTGCCGGCGCGGATGCCGCCGCGATCGACTGGCCCTCCAGATCGGCCTTCACGATCCGTCCGTGCGGCCCACTGCCCTTTAGCTGCGTCAGATCCAGCCCGCGTTCTGCGGCAATGCGGCGGGCGAGGGGCGAAGCAAACACACGCGGACCGGCAGCCCGCTCGGCGGGCGCTGTTGCGGGGGAGGGACTGGCGACAGCGGCCCGTTCTGGTGCAGTCGCTGTCGCAGGTGCAGCGGCCTTTGGCGCACTCGCCGTCGGCGCAGCCACGCTTTCACCCTCCTCGACCAACACGGCGATCGGCGTGTTGACTTTGACGCCGGACGTGCCTTCCGCGATCAGCAGCCGCCCCATAGTCCCCTCATCGACAGCCTCGAATTCCATCGTGGCCTTGTCTGTCTCGATCTCGGCGATGATCTGGCCGGATTTGACCTGATCGCCTTCCTTCACCAGCCATTTTGCCAGCGTGCCCTCTTCCATCGTGGGCGAGAGCGCGGGCATGAGGATTTCGGTTGCCATGACAGCCCTCCTTATCGGTAACAGACGGATTTGACCGCCTCGACGACTTCGGCCGTCGTGGTCAGTGCGAACTTTTCAAGGTTCGCGGCATAGGGCATCGGCACGTCCTTGCCGGTGCAATTCAGCACCGGGGCATCGAGATAGTCGAAGGCGCGCGTCATGATCGTGGCCGACAGATGGTTGCCGATCGCGCCGACCGGCCAGCCTTCCTCGACAGTCACGCAGCGGTTGGTCTTCATGACCGATGCAAGAACGGTGTCGTAGTCGATCGGGCGAAGCGTCCGCAGATCAATCACTTCGGCGTTGATCCCGTCGGCCGCAAGTCGCTCTGCGGCCTCCAGCGCATAGGTCATGCCGATCCCGAACGAGACGATCGTCACATCCGTCCCCTCGCGCCAGATCCGTGCCTTGCCGAACGGCACGGTGAAATCCTCGAGCACCGGCACGTCGAACGACCGTCCGTAAAGGATCTCGTTCTCAAGGAAGATCACCGGGTTCGGATCCCGGATCGCGGTCTTCAGAAGGCCTTTGGCATCCGCCGCAGAGAATGGCATCACCACTTTCAGGCCCGGAACCTGGGCATACCACGCGGCATAATCCTGGCTGTGCTGGGCGCCCACGCGGGCTGCTGCGCCGTTCGGGCCGCGGAACACGATGGGGCAACCCATCTGGCCCCCAGACATGTACAGCGTCTTGGCGGCCGAGTTGATGATGTGGTCGATCGCCTGCATCGAAAAGTTGAATGTCATGAACTCGACGATCGGGTTCAGGCCCCCGAACGCGGCACCTACCGCAAGGCCGGCAAAGCCATGCTCGGTGATCGGCGTGTCGATCACGCGCTTCGGGCCGAACTCATCCAGCAGGCCCTGGCTGATCTTGTAGGCGCCCTGATATTCGCCCACCTCTTCGCCCATCAGGAAGACCTTGGGGTTGGCACGCATCTCTTCGGCCATCGCCTCACGCAGCGCCTCGCGCACTGTCATGGTCTTCATCGCCGTGCCCTCGGGCCAATCGGGCGTTTGCGCCACGGCGGCGGGTGTCGGCGCGGCAGTCGCAGCGGGTGCGGCAGCAGGCGCAGCCACAGCCGGTGCCGCAACGGCAGCACGCGGCGCTGTATCCGCACTTTCGCCTTCACCTTGCAGCACGGCAATCGGGGTGTTGACCTTTACACCGGCCGTGCCCTCGGCGATCAGCAGTTTGCTGATCACGCCTTCATCGACAGCCTCGAATTCCATCGTGGCCTTGTCTGTCTCGATCTCGGCGATGATCTGGCCGGATTTGACCGGATCGCCTTCCTTCACCAGCCATTTCGCCAGCGTGCCCTCTTCCATCGTGGGCGAGAGGGCGGGCATCAGGATTTCGGTTGCCATGTCTTGCTTCCCTCTCAGGCGTAGATGTCTGTCCAGAGCTCGGCGGCATCCGGCTCGGGGCTTTCCTTGGCGAATTCTGCCGCGTCGTTCACCCGCAGCTTGATATCGCGGTCGATCGCTTTCAGATCCTCGTCACTGGCATGTCCGCCTTGCAAGAGAAGTTCCCGGACATGCTCGATGGCGTCTTTTTCCTCGCGCATTTTCTGCACTTCCTCGCGGGTGCGGTACTTCGCGGGATCCGACATCGAGTGGCCCCTGTAGCGATAAGTCATCATCTCGAGGATGTACGGACCCTTGCCGGCGCGACAATGTGCGACGGCCTTTTCGGCGGCAGCCTTGACGGCCAACACATCCATGCCATCCACGGACTCGCCCGGAATCCCGTACGCGGTGCCACGGCCGTGCAGCGTGACCGACTTGGTCGAGCGCTTCATGCTGGTGCCCATCGCGTACTGGTTGTTCTCGATCACGAAGATCACGGGCAGGTCCCATAGCTCTGCCATGTTGTAGGTCTCGTAGACCTGCCCCTGGTTGGCTGCGCCATCGCCGAAATAGGCGAAGGTCACATTGTCATTGCCAAGATACTTGTCGCTGAAAGCCAGACCTGCCCCGATCGGAACCTGAGCGCCGACAATGCCATGGCCACCATAAAAGTGCTTCTCTTTCGAGAACATGTGCATCGAGCCGCCCTTGCCGCGCGAATAGCCACCTGCGCGGCCCGTCAGCTCGGCCATGACGCCCTTCGGATCCATGCCGCAGGCCAGCATGTGGCCATGATCGCGGTAGGACGTGACCCGCTTGTCACCGTCCTTCGCCGCCGCCTCAATGCCGACCACAACCGCCTCTTGCCCGATGTACAGGTGGCAAAACCCGCCGATCAGCCCCATGCCGTACAACTGACCTGCCTTTTCCTCGAATCGCCTGATCAGCAGCATCTCACGGTAGAAATCCAGCAGTTCGTCTTTTGAGACATTTGATTTTTCGGGCGTTTTCCTGGTTGCCATCGTTGCGTCCTCTGCTCTCGAAAGGCGATAGTTCAGCTTTAAACTATCTGGAGTCTATCGGAAAAAATTCGATCAGGCAAAGCCCTAGGGTGAATCATGTCGATCCGGACCCCACGGGGGAGTGTCCGGCGGGGCCTGCGCTTGCAGGGCGTGTCTGCAATCTGTTCTGCCCCACGCTACGATGTCGTGACTACACTGGTTTCAAGCAGCCATCAGCGATTGCCGCTTTGTCTGTGGGCAAGATGCCAAGCGCCGCCGCTTGAGCACCCCCTCTGGATAGTCATTTCGGCAATCCTTGCCGTGACGGCGGGCGCGTGATCCGCATCCTGCGCCCCGCGTCCGATCTAGCGGATCACGATCTCGTCGGCACGCACAAGGCCCAGCACGTCGCGCGCCTGTTCATCCAGCAGATCCACATCGAGGAAATCATCCGAAAGGCGCCGGGTCTTGTTGGTGATCAGCGCAAGTTCATCCGCCAGACGATCGCGCTCCAAGCGCAGCATGTCGGCCTCGGCCTCGATCTGCACGCGGCGGAATACACCGAAATCACCCTGAACGGCGGCAAAGGTGAAATAGGATCCGAGCGTAAAGGTGATCAGAAGATAAATCACCGCCCCGACCGCCGGTCTTTGCCTGCTCATCGTCTTGCCTCATGCGACCGCCTCTCGTTCATCGGAGGTGCCTGCGCGAATCATGTCACAAGTTCAGCTGGTTGTGAATCCTTATTCGGAAAAAAGCGCGCCCCGTCTGACAGCAAGGCGCGCCGCCAGCGTCAGGCGCGCCCCTTGTAGATATCGACCAGCTTGCCCAGCATCGCCAAGGCGTCGGCCCGGTCGCGCTGAAAGCTGTTGCGCCCGATGATCGAGCCGTTGCCACCCCCGTCGCGGATCGCACGGGCGTCGTCGTAGACCGAATCCTCGCCCTTCTTCGCACCGCCGGAAAACACCACGATACGGCGGCCGTTGAAGCTGCTTTCCATGCAGTGGCGCACCCGCGCCGCCTGGGTGGCGATGTCGATCTTCTGCGCCTCATAGACCTTCTTCGCCTCACCCAGCATCAGGTGATCGGTCGAAAGCTTGATCTTGATGACATGCGCCCCGAGCAGGGCCGCGATCTGGGCCGCATAGGCGGCCACGTCGATGGCCGTCTCGCCATCCTTGGTAATCGCTTCGCCACGCGGATAGGACCAGATCACCGTAGCCACGCCCTTGGCTGCCGCTTCCTGGCGCAGCGCGCTGATCTCTTCATACATCTCCAGCGCCATGTCGCTGCCCGGATAGATGGTGAAGCCGATGGCCGCACATCCCAACCGCAGCGCGTCGTCCACCGAGGCGGTGATCGCCTGGTTCTTGCCGGCGGTCTCCGACATCAGCGAGTTCGCCGAGTTGGCTTTGAGGATCGTCGGGATCTGTCCGGCAAAGGTGTCGGCCCCCGCCTCGAGCATCCCCAGGGGCGCGGCATAGGCGTTCAGACCCGCGTCGATCGCCAGCTGATAGTGATAGTGTGGGTCATAGGCGGGCGGGTTGGGCGCAAAGGTCCGGGCGGGGCCATGTTCAAAGCCCTGGTCCACCGGCAGGATGATCATCTTGCCCGTGCCGCCAAGCTTGCCCTCCATCAGCATCCGGCACAGGTTTGCCTTCACGCCGGGCGTCTCGCCTTCATAGTTGCTCAGGATCTTCTGAACTGTCTTGGTCGCGCGCATGTCGAGCGGTCCTTTTCCATCTTGCCCCTGACGCAGCGTCTAGAAGGCCTTTTTCCCTCGTGCAATCATGGTGGCGCTAACACCAGCGACGTTCACGCGTTTTGCGTTTCGGTCAGCCCAACGCGACCACGCCCGGCAGATCCTTGCCCTCCATCCACTCCAGAAATGCACCGCCAGCGGTGGACAGGAAGGTGAAATCTTCGGCCACACCAGCCTGATGCAGCGCCGAAACCGTATCACCGCCCCCCGCGACAGACACCAGCTGTCCCGCCTTTGTCAGATCCGCCACGGCCCTGGCCGCTGCCGTGGTCGCCGCGTCGAACGGTTTCAGCTCGAATGCCCCCAGCGGTCCGTTCCAGATCAGCGTGTTTGCGGTTGCGAACAGGGCCTGCAACGCAGCGATCGTGGCCGGCCCCGCGTCCAGGATCATCGCATCCGGTGGACAACTCGCCACTGGCACGGTTTCATGCGCCGCCCCCGCCGCGAATTCGCGGGCCACCACAACATCGACCGGCAAGTGGATATTGCAGCCCTCGGCTTGCGCGCGTTCCAGGATATCGCGGGCCATCGGCGCCATGTCGCGTTCGGCCAGCGATTTTCCCACCTCGATCCCTTGCGCGACAAGGAAGGTGTTGGCCATTCCGCCGCCAATCACCAGATGATCGACCTTGCGCACCAGGTTGCCCAGAAGCTCCAGCTTCGTCGAGACCTTGGCCCCGCCGACAACCGCCACGACCGGCGGCTTCGGCTTGCCCAGAGCGGCCTCCAGCGCGCGCAATTCTGCCTCCATCAACCGCCCCGCAGCGTGGGGCAGCAGCCGCGTTATGCCCTCGGTCGAGGCGTGCGCGCGATGCGATGCCGAGAACGCGTCGTTCACGTAAATGTCCCCCAGCGCAGCCATGCCCGCCGCCAGCTGGGCATCATTCTTTTCCTCACCAGGATGAAAGCGCGTGTTTTCAAGCAAGACCACATCGCCGGCAGCCATGCCGGCAACCGCGACCTTTGCAGGTCCGCCAATGCAATCCTCTGCAAAGGTGACGCGATGGCCGGGCAGGGCGGCTTGCAGCGCAGGCAGGATGTGGCGAAGGCTCATCTCGTCCACCCTCTGCCCCTTGGGGCGGCCGAAATGGGCCAGCAGCACGGGTTTGCCACCCTTCGCCAGGATGTCCCGGATCGTTGGGACGATCTTTTCGATCCGCGTCGGGTCGGTCACACGGCCATCTTCCATAGGGACGTTCACATCGACCCGCACGAGCACAACCTTGCCCGCCATGTCGAGGTCATCGAGTGTCTTCCAGGCCATCTTCCGCTCCCATTTCGTTTGCCCTGTTGCACTCCATCGGCGCGGCTTCGTCAACCGATCCTGCAGCTTTCCCCTTCCCCTGGCTGCCGGTCGTCACTAGGTTGCGTCGCAAATAACCAAAGGAGAACCGGCATGGCCGAGATCAAGGATCCCGAAAACACCATCATAGTCGAGCTGAAAGACGGCCGCGTGGTGATCGAACTGCTGGCAGATGTCGCCCCGAAACACGCCGAGCGGATGAAGACGCTGGCCCGCGCCGGGGCCTATGACAACGTCGTGTTCCACAGGGTCATCGAGGGCTTCATGGCCCAGACGGGCGATGTGGCGAACGGCAATGCGGACAAGGACTTCAACCTGCGCCGCGCCGGGACGGGCGGGTCCGATCTGCCCGATCTTCCGGCCGAGTTCTCGAAACTGCCGCATGATCGCGGAACGCTGGGGGCCGCGCGGTCGTCGAACCCGAATTCGGCCAACAGCCAGTTCTTCATCAATTTCTCTGACAACCACTTCCTGAACGGCCAATACACCGTCTACGGCCGGGTGATCGAGGGCATGGCGCATGTCGACAAGATCGCACGGGGCGAACCCCCGGCATCGCCGGATCGCATGATCAGCGTGAAGGTGGCGGCCGATGTCTGACGGACGGTTTCTTGCCGGCGCGCTGTTTGCGACAGGTCTCGCCTTTATCGGGGGGTGGGCGATCTATTCGTCGTCCTCGCCCGCCAATGCCGCCGCTGACGGGCCGGGCCCCAACATCGTGATCGAGGTTGCGGGCAGCACCACCGGGACCATCGTGATCGACCTGCTGCCTGATGTGGCGCCAAAGCATGTGGCCCAGATCACCGCGCTTGCGGCTTCGGGCGCCTATGATGGCGTCGTGTTCCATCGCGTCATCGACGGTTTCATGGCGCAGACCGGTGATGTGCAATACGGCAAGGACGCCGCCACGCTGGGCCAGGCCGGCACGGGCGGGTCAGATCTGCCGGACCTGCCCGCCGAATTCTCGTCAGTCTCGTTCGAGCGCGGCACGGTCGGCATGGCCCGGTCGTCGGACCCGGACTCGGCCAACAGCCAGTTCTTCATCATGTTTGCACCGGCCCCGCATCTCGACGGCCAGTACACCGTCGTCGGTCAGGTCGTGCAGGGCATGGACGTGGTCGATGCGATCAAGAAGGGCAATGAAGCTGCGAATGGCGCGGTCGATCAGCCTGACTTCATGGCAAAGATGACAGTCCAGAACTAGGCACATCCCGCCTGCCGCGCGCCCGGTAAATCCCGGGCGGGCGGCAAATCGTATGTATGAAAGCCATACAGGTTCTGTATGCAAACCAGACACAAGTCTGGATGGAAAATCAGCGCGTTAAGCCCTGATTCCCGATCGCCGGCTGATCCGTACCTTTTCAGCCCAGCGTGACCAGCGCGTGTCGCTTCTTCCCGGCGGTCAGCTTCATCGGTTCCGCCAGTTCCCCGGCGCCGATCATCTGACCGGCATCCAGCACGATCTCGTCATTCAATCGTGCCCCGCCTTCCGCGATCAGCCGCTTTGCATCCTTGCCTGATTTTGCCAAACCCGCCCGCACGAAAAGCTGCGCCACAGAAATGCCTGTCGCCACATCTTCCGGTTCCAGCGCCAGCGTCGGCAGATCCTCGCCCACGCCCCCCCTCTCGAAGACCTCGCGCGCGGTCGCTTCGGCGGCCGCTGCCGCCGCTTCGCCATGCAAAAGCCCCGTCACGGCGTTCGCGAGCACGATCTTGGCCGCGTTGATCTCGGCGCCGCCCAAGGCGCCCAGCCGGTCACAATCTTCGATCGGCAACTCGCTGTAAAGCTTCAGGAAACGACCAACGTCGGCATCCGTCGTATTGCGCCAGAACTGCCAGAACTCGTAGGGGGACAGCATGTCGCCAGACAGCCATACCGCCCCGCCTTGGGACTTGCCCATCTTGCGTCCGTCACTGGTCGTCAGCAGGGGCGAGGTCAGGCCAAAGAGCTCACGGTCCAGCACCCGGCGGGTCAGGTCTATCCCGTTGATGATGTTGCCCCACTGATCGCTGCCGCCCATCTGCAGCAGGCAACCATGGCGACGGTTCAGTTCAAGAAAGTCATACGCTTGCAGGATCATGTAGTTGAATTCAAGGAAGGAAAGCGATTGCTCGCGGTCCAGCCGTGACTTCACGCTTTCAAAGCTGAGCATCCTGTTGACACTGAAGTGGCGCCCGATATCCCGCAGGAAATCGAGGTAATTCAGATTGTCCAGCCAGGCCGCATTGTTCAGCATCATCGCGTCGGTCGGCCCAGGCCCGTAGTCCAGGTAGCGTGCGAAAACCCGGTTCATTCCAGCAATATTCGCGTCGATCTGTACAGGTGTCAGCAACGGCCGTTCTTCGGCCCGGAAGGACGGATCCCCCACCTTTGTCGTTCCCCCGCCCATCAGCGTGATCGGCTTGTGTCCGGTTTTCTGGAACCAGCGCAGCATCATGATGTTCAGCAGATGCCCGACATGCAGGCTGGCCGCCGTTGCATCATACCCGATGTAGGCGGGCACGATCCCCTTGACCAAAGCCTCGTCCAGCCCCTGATAATCGGTGCAGTCGGCAAGATAGCCGCGCGTCATCATCACGTGCATGAAATCGGATTTTGGATGGTAGGTCATCGGGCACTCGTGCTTTTATGCGCAGGGCGGATATACCGATGCGGGGGGGCGAGGGAAAGGGCATGTTGAAAGCAGGGCCAATCTGGGCACTTGGCGCGATGTCCGGCACCTCGCTCGACGGGGTCGATGCCGCAGTGATCCTTACGGATGGCGAACGCATCCTCGACTTTGGTGAAACCGCCTATCGCCCCTACACGGACGAAGAACGATCCATCCTGCGCGCGGCACTTGGCCTCTGGCCCGGTGACCCCGGCGTCGAGGCCGCGGCCGAAGTGGTTGAAACAGCCCATGCCGAGATCATGTCCGAGTTTTCGGGCATTGATCTTGCCGGTTTCCATGGCCAGACGCTTGCCCATGACCCGCAAGGCCGAGGCACGCATCAGGTCGGCTCTGGCGCAATCCTGGCCGAGGTGCTGGGCATCCCCGTGGTCTGGGATTTCCGTTCAGCCGATGTGCAGATGGGCGGGCAGGGCGCGCCGCTGGCCCCCTTCTATCACTTTGCCTGCGCCCGCTGGATCGGAGCGGAACAACCCTTGGCGTTTCTGAACCTGGGTGGCGTTGGCAATCTGACCTGGGTCGATCCACGCCAGACTGCGCCGGAACACCCGGGTGCCTGCCTTGCGTTCGATACCGGCCCGGCGAATGCTCCGGTAAACGATCTGATGCAGGCCCGCCTTGGCCTGGCGCAAGATGAGGGCGGCAGGGTTGCTGCCCGTGGCACGCCGGATCCGCAGGTTCTGGAGCAGTTCCTGAACCATCCCTACTTCTTCAAGATGCCGCCCAAGTCTCTGGACAGAAATGCTTTCCCGGAACTTCCGCCCGCTGTTGCGCACCTGAACCCGGAAGATGCCGCAGCCACTTTGACGGCGGCCGCAGCGCTGGCGGTGGCGCGGGGCACCGAGCATTTCCCCACCCCCATCACGCGCCTTCTCGTAGCGGGGGGGGGCCGCCACAACGCGACCTTGATGCAGATTCTGTCTCGCCATCTGGTCGCAGACGTGCAGCCTGCCGAGGCCGCTGGCCTGAACGGCGACATGCTCGAGGCGCAGGCGTTCGCCTTTCTTGCGGTGCGCGTGGCGCGCGGTCTGCCCACGTCCTGTCCAGCAACGACCGGCGTTGCAGGCGCGATCGGCGGGGGCAAGATCAGCCGGCCGGGCGCGTGACCGCCCGGGCTTGCTGCACCATGGACCAAGTGTAGATCGCCAGTGCTGTCCAGATCATCGGAAAGGCGATCATCCGCGCGCGCCCGAAGGGTTCGCCAAAGACGAACACCGCTGTCAGAAAGATCATCGTCGGGGCGATGTATTGCATCATGGCAATCGTCGAGAGACGCAGCAGTTTCGCGCCATTTGCATAGAATAGCAGGGGCAGGGCCGTGACCACGCCGCAGCCCAACAGCAGCCAGGTATCGCCCGCGTCGCCTGCCAGGAAATGGCTATTGTTCCATGTTTGCAACCAGATCGTGTAGCCCAAGGCTGGCAAGAGCAGCAAGAGAACCTCCAGAAAGAACCCCTGATTGGGGCCGATCGGCAATGACTTTTTCAGATAGGCATAGATGCCCCACGTCAGCGTCAGACCCAGCGCCGCATAGGGAATCGTCCGGGACTCGAGCGTCAGGATCACAACGGCAAACGCCGCCAGCGCAATTGCCACGATCTGCGCCCTGCGCAACCTTTCACCCAGCAACACCGCCCCGAGAAAGACACTGAACAAGGGATTGATGTAGTATCCAAGCGCCGCATCGAGTGCATGGCCCGCGCCGATGGACCAGACGTAGATCCCCCAGTTGACCGAAATCAGAGCCGCCGTTGCGGCAGCCATCATCAGCATGCGCGGGTTGCCAAGCGCCGCGCGTATGTCTGCCGTTCTTCCCAGCCAGATCAGGACGGCACCGGCGACAGGGATCGACCAGATGACCCGATGGGCGATCACCTCGGCGGGAGAGATATGCGCCATTGCCTTCATGTAAAGCGGCAGGAAGCCCCATGAGACATAGGCCGCCAAGGCAAAGAAGAACCCGCGAAGGCTGTCGGGGCTTTGAGGATTGGGGCTTGCCATGGTTTATCCGGGATATGTTCCGCCGAGGGGACTATCGGACCTTTACGATCGACACCAACCCAATCGTTCGCGCGGCGGGCGGAACCTGACGGCCGCTGTTCGATGACGTCTGGCGGCGCGAAAGAGGCTGAGCTGCCTCGCAGTCCCGCGCGATGTGCCACGCTTTGCAAGCGCAGGCCACACGCTTGGAACCGGAACATCGAGCGAGTGGGACTGCCAAGGGGTATGGCTTCTTTGGGTCGGCCACTTCATCCGCGTTGCGCCTTGCAGGCATCGGCCGGACAGTGCCGCCCGATGCCTGGCTTGATCTGCTAGCGTGCGCCCTTCAGGATCGAGCGGCCCGCGAACTCGGCCGTTTCGCCAAGCAGTTCTTCGATCCGAATCAACTGGTTGTACTTAGCCAGCCGGTCTGAACGGGACAGTGACCCGGTCTTGATCTGGCCGCAGTTCGAGGCAACCGCAAGATCCGCGATCGTGGCGTCTTCGGTCTCGCCGGACCGATGGCTCATCACATTGGTATAGCCGGCCCGATGAGCCATATCCACGGCTGAGAAGGTTTCGGTCAGGGTTCCGATCTGGTTGACCTTTACCAGCATCGAATTGGCGCAGCCCTGCGCGATGCCTTGGGCCAGACGTTTGGGGTTGGTGACGAACAGATCGTCTCCCACCAGTTGTACGGTGTCCCCCAGACGCTCGGTCAGCAGTTTCCACCCTGCCCAGTCATCTTCGGCCATCCCATCCTCGATCGAGATGATCGGATAGTCGGTCACAAGCTTGGCAAGCCATTCGACATTTTCTTCCGAACTTAGCGTGCGCCCTTCGCCCTTCATCTCGTACTTGCCGCCCCGGAAATATTCGGTCGCAGCACAGTCGAGCGCCAGATAGATGTCCTCGCCCGGCCGGTAGCCAGCCTTTTCGATGGCTTTCAGAATGAAATCAAGTGCATCACGCGTTGAGCTGAGGTTCGGCGCAAAGCCGCCTTCATCCCCGATGCCGGTTGCAAGGCTGGCTGCAGAGAGCTCTTTCTTGAGGGTGTGAAACACCTCGGATCCCATCCGGACCGCTTCACGGATATCCGTGGCCGCCACTGGCATGATCATGAATTCTTGAATATCGATAGGATTGTCAGCATGTTCACCGCCGTTGATGATGTTCATCATCGGAACCGGCAAGACACGCGCCGACGTTCCCCCGACATAGCGGAACAGCGGTTGATCGGTATAGCTTGCCGCCGCTTTCGCGACCGCCAGGGACACCCCGAGAATCGCGTTTGCGCCGAGTCGCGACTTGTTCGGTGTTCCGTCCATCTCGATCATGGTGCGGTCGATGCCAACCTGCTCAGTTGCGTCGTAGCCCACAAGCTCTTCTGCGATCTCGCCATTCACGGCGGCGACGGCTTCCAGCACACCCTTTCCAAGGTAGCGCGACTTGTCACCGTCACGCCGCTCGACCGCTTCGTGCGCTCCCGTCGAGGCGCCCGACGGAACCGCGGCACGGCCCATCGCACCGCTTTCAAGGTGCACGTCGACCTCGACCGTCGGGTTTCCCCGGCTGTCGAGGATCTCGCGGGCGTGGATGTCGATGATGGTGCTCATGGTAGGGGCCTCCTGGCGCGGGCATGACGTTGGTTGCGGCTGTTTAGCCCGTGGCGCCGGGTCTGGCTAGGCTTTGCTGAGGTGCGCTGGGGCAGGGCCACCAGAACCGGCCTACACAATCAGGCTTTCTTGGTCGGAACCCCGTAGAGTTCCAGACGATGCCCGATCAGTCTGTAGCCGAGGCGGCCTGCGATCTTCACCTGAAGCGCCTCGATCTCGGGGTCGACAAACTCGATCACCTCGCCCGAGTTCATGTCGATGAGGTGGTCGTGGTGATCGCGCTCGGCATCCTCATAGCGTGCGCGCCCGTCGCCAAATTCGAGACGATCGAGAATCCCGGCCTCTTCGAACAGCTTGACCGTGCGATAGACCGTCGCGATCGAAATCTTGGGGTCGATCTTGCTGGCGCGATTGTAAAGCTCTTCCACATCAGGGTGATCCTCGGCGGCGCCGATGACGCGCGCGACGATGCGGCGTTGATCGGTCATGCGGAGGCCCTTTGCCTCGCAGCGCGCGATGATGCTTATGGTCATTGGCGTTGTCCCGGAACGGTCTCGTATGCCGTTTAAGGGATTCGATCGCAGCGCGAAAGACCACATGACGCAAACCTTGTCCGCAGCTTGACCTTCCCTGGCTTGCGCGCCAAGTCTGCGCAACACAAACGGGGGTGGTCGATGCCGCGCAAGGACAGGATTGACGCGGCAGGGGCGACCGGTCTGATCGCGTTTGCCCTGCTGCTGGCGATCAACCAGGTCTCGATCAAGTTCGTCAATGCCGGCTTGCAGCCCGTGTTCTTTGCCGGACTACGGTCCGTGATCGCGGTGTTCTGCATCTATGCGTGGATGCGGTGGCGCGGACGTCCTTTGCGATTTGCGAAAGGCTCGATCGGCGCCGGATTGTTGATCGGGACGATCTTCGCGGCCGAGTTCCTTTTCCTCTTCCTGGCGCTGGACCTGACCACCGTGGTGCGCACCTCGATCATCTTCTACTCCATGCCCGTCTGGCTGGCGTTGATGGCGCATCTTGGCCTGCCCGGCGAGAGGATTACCCGCAACAAGGCGATCGGACTGGCGCTTGCCTTCACCGGAACGGCCTGGGCGATCGCCGATCGGGGCAGCGCACGGGGCGAGGCAAGCCTGGTAGGGGATCTCTGCGCGCTTGCGGCGGCGATCAGCTGGGCCGCGACAGCTTTTATGGCGCGTGGTACGGCAATGGTGCGCGAACGACCCGAGATGCAGCTGTTCTGGATGGTTCTGGTCTCGGGCCCGCTCTTGCTGCTGGTTTCGCCGCTGTTCGGGCCATTGATCCGGGATCTGCAACCGATCCATGTGGCTGGCCTTCTGTTTCAGGCGGTGGTGGTCGTGTCTGCGGGCTTCATTTTCTGGCTCTGGCTTCTGTCGATCTATCCGCCAGCCTCGGTTGCAAGCTTTTCGTTCCTGACGCCGATCTTCGGGGTGACGCTTGGCTGGCTCTTGCTGAATGAACCAATTGGCCCCGGAATCATCGGCGCGGTGGCCCTTGTTGCTGTCGGATTGATTCTTGTGAACCGCCGACCCGCGTCGGTTCAGCGATCTGCCTGATTCTTGGTCAGCATCGGCCGAGGGGCGCGGCACCACACCTTGTGCCGGCTGCCACCTCTATCCGTTGCGTGATCTGCCTTGAGAGGGATGATTACTTCCCTCGGCCAAAGACCGGTTGTGACGGCGGATTTCTGTTCAAGCCCTGTCGTTCCAACGGCCGCCTGCACCAGCGACCATGTTGCTTGACGGTACCGCGTGAATCACGCGACGCCAGACCGACCTGTGGCATCCTTGCCGGGTCAAGACGAAAGATAGGCAGGTTCGGCAAATTTCTGGATTGCGAGATGGGTCGGAATACGACAGTTTGACGAAACGGCCGGAAGACACACTAGATGTGGTGGCGCCCGGAAGAACTGTGGATCACACAAAAGGCGCGTCCGATACGGCGTGCGGGTTTGGCAAAAGGGGTTCGCCAAGCCATGGGTCACCAGTTCTTCCTGCGTTGATGTCCCGGTAGGCACAGTGGCAAACGGACGGGGCGCCAAGCCCTGCCGGAACAGAAACGGGAGTTTGGGGCAGATGAAAATCGAGCGGAAGTTTACGTCCAGCGAAACCGGCGCTTACGGCGGTATTGCGTTCAACCTTACAACCTCGGAGATCCGCAATCCCGATGGCAAGATCGTCTTCCGCAACGAAGCGGTCGAAGTGCCCGAGGGCTGGAGCCAGGTTGCATCTGACGTTCTTGCGCAGAAGTATTTTCGCAAGGCGGGCGTGCCCGCACGCCTGAAGCGCGTTCGGGAAAAGGGCGTGCCGGATTTTCTCTGGCGCTCGGTGCCCGATGAAGATGCGCTTGCCAAACTGCCCGAAGCCGAGCGCAATGTGGGCGAAACGTCTGCCCGGCAGGTCTTCGATCGCCTTGCAGGGGCTTGGGCTTATTGGGGCTGGAAGGGCGGCTACTTCACCACCGAGTCGGATGCGCGCGCCTACCACGACGAAATGCGCTATATGCTCGCGCGGCAGATGGCGGCCCCGAACAGCCCCCAGTGGTTCAACACCGGCCTGCACTGGGCCTACGGAATCGACGGTCCGTCGCAAGGCCACTTCTACGTGGACTACAAGACCGGCAAGCTGACGAAATCCGAAAGCGCCTATGAACACCCCCAGCCCCATGCCTGCTTCATCCAGTCAGTCAGCGATGACCTGGTGAATGAAGGCGGGATCATGGATTTGTGGGTGCGTGAGGCGCGCCTGTTCAAGTATGGCTCGGGCACCGGCACGAACTTTTCCTCGCTGCGGGGCGAGGGTGAAAGCCTGTCTGGTGGCGGCAAGTCGTCAGGTCTGATGGGTTTCCTGAAGATCGGTGACCGGGCGGCGGGTGCCATCAAGTCGGGTGGTACGACCCGCCGCGCGGCCAAGATGGTGATCTGCGACATGGATCACCCGGACATCGAGGCGTTCATCAACTGGAAGGTGATCGAGGAACAGAAGGTCGCGAGCCTTGTGGCAGGCTCGAAGATCCACGAAACCAAGCTGAACGAGATCTTCGCGGCAATCCGTGCCTGGGACGGTGCCGCGGCGGATGCTGTCGATCCGGTAAAGAACGTCGCGCTGAAGGCGGCGATCCGGTCGGCCAAAAAGGCGATGATCCCGGAAACCTATGTTGGGCGCATCCTGCAATATGCCAAGCAGGGTTACTCGAGCATCGAGTTTCCAACCTATGACACCGATTGGGATTCAGAGGCCTACATCACGGTTTCGGGCCAGAACTCGAACAATTCGGTCCGGGTGACGGATGCGTTCCTGCAGGCGGTAAGGGACGATGCCGACTGGGCGCTGATCCGGCGCACCGACGGCAAGGTCGCGAAATCGGTCAAGGCGCGCGAGCTGTGGGATCAGGTCGGCCACGCCGCCTGGGCCTGTGCCGACCCTGGCATCCAGTTCCACGATACGGTGAACGCCTGGCACACCTGCCCAGAAGATGGGCCGATCCGCGGATCGAACCCGTGTTCGGAATACATGTTCCTCGATGATACGGCGTGCAACCTGGCGTCGATGAACCTGCTGACATTCCACACGAATGGCAGGTTCGACGCCGAAGGCTACATGCACGCGACTCGGCTGTGGACAATCACGCTGGAAGTCTCTGTGATGATGGCGCAATTTCCGTCGAAGGAAATCGCGCAACTGTCCTACGACTTCCGCACGCTGGGATTGGGGTATGCCAATATCGGCGGCCTGCTGATGAACATGGGGCTGGGATACGACTCGGTCGAAGGCAGGGCGCTATGCGGTGCACTGACAGCGCTGATGACGGGCGTCGCCTATGCCACATCGGCAGAGATGGCGGGCGAACTGGGGCCGTTCCCCGGGTATGCGCGCAACGCGGCACACATGCTGCGCGTAATCCGCAATCACCGCCGGGCGGCGATGGGCGAGACCACCGGTTATGAAGCGGTGAACGTCAATCCGGTGGCGCTGGATGCCTCCAACTGCCCGAATGATACGCTTGTGGCCCTGGCGCAAGGGGCCTGGGACATGGCGCTTGGCCTGGGCGAACGGCATGGGTTCCGCAATGCGCAGACTACGGTGATTGCCCCGACAGGGACAATCGGGCTGGTAATGGATTGCGATACGACCGGGATCGAGCCGGATTTCGCCTTGGTGAAGTTCAAGAAGCTTGCCGGGGGCGGTTACTTCAAGATCATCAATCAAAGTGTTCCGGCGGCTCTGGAAACGCTTGGATACGCACCGGCGCAGATTGCCGAAATCGTTGCCTATGCTGTTGGTCATGGCAGCATCGGAAACTGCGCCGGGATCAATACCACGGCCCTGATCGGCCACGGTTTTGGCATGAAGGAGATCGAGAAGATCGAGGCGGCCCTGCCTTCGGCCTTCGATATTCGCTTCGTGTTCAATCAATGGACGTTGGGTGAGGATTTCTGCAAGGGCACGCTCGGTATTCCTGCCGACAAGCTGGCAGACCCGACCTTCGATCTGTTGGCCCATCTCGGGTTCAGCAGGGCGCAGATCGCGGTCGCCAACGATCATGTCTGCGGGACCATGACGCTCGAGGGTGCGCCGTTCCTGAAACCCGAGCACTACCATGTCTTCGACTGCGCCAACCCCTGTGGCAAGACCGGCAAGCGCTATCTCTCGGTTGAAAGCCACATCCACATGATGGCTGCGGCACAGAGCTTCATTTCCGGTGCGATCTCCAAGACGATCAACATGCCGAACTCGGCAAGTATCGAGGATACACTTGCCGCATACGAGCTGTCTTGGAAGTTGGGTGTGAAGGCCAACGCCCTCTATCGTGACGGCTCCAAACTGTCGCAACCACTGGCCTCGGCGCTTGTCGAGGACGATGAAGAGGCCGAAGAAATCCTGGCCTCTGGTACTCCCACGGAAAAGGCGCAGGTGATTGCCGAGAAGATCATCGAGAAAGTCATCATAAAGGAGATCGTGCGCTCGCACCGGGAAAAACTGCCCGAACGGCGCAAAGGCTACACCCAAAAGGCCATTGTCGGCGGTCACAAGGTGTACCTGCGCACCGGCGAGTATCAGGACGGCAGCCTTGGCGAGATCTTCATCGACATGCACAAGGAGGGGGCCGGCTTCCGCGCGATGATGAACAACTTCGCAATCGCCGTCAGTGTCGGTCTGCAATACGGTGTTCCGCTTGAGGAATTCGTCGAAGCCTTCACCTTTACCCGGTTCGAGCCGGCGGGCATGGTGCAGGGCAACGACAGCATCAAGAATGCCACGTCGATCCTGGACTACATCTTCCGCGAGTTGGCCGTTTCCTATCTCGACCGGACGGACCTTGCCCATGTGAAGCCGCAAGGCGCCTCGTTTGACGATCTTGGCAGGGGCGATGAAGAGGGTAAGCGCAACATTTCCGAGCTTTCGGACCAGGCAACCTCACGCGGCCTGGAAGTGTTGAGGCAGATCAGCTCGACCGGGTATCTGCGCAAACGGCTACCGCAGGAACTGGTGGTGCTGCAAGGCGGCATGTCCTCGTCCAGCTTTGCGACGGACGGGATGGGCGCGCTGAACATGCTGGTGTCGGAAGATCGAAGCATAACCGCCATCAGCACCGGCACCGTCGGTCTGGACGCCCGGACCAAAGCCAAGATGCAGGGCTACGAGGGTGATCCCTGCGGCGAGTGCGGCAACTACACGCTGGTCCGCAACGGCACCTGCATGAAGTGCAACACCTGCGGTGGGACGAGCGGGTGTAGCTGAGGATTGGTCCAAGAAAGCCCGCTGAATGCAGTGTTCCAGCGGGCTTTCTTCATGACTTCTGTCTGTCGTTGGACCTGCGCTCGTCGTCAGTATCCTCCAACCCATAATCCTTCACCAAACCCCACACGTGCCCCGGCACCATGTTTTTCACCCGTGCAGGGAAACTACGGCGGAGGTGAAGGACCGTCTCGACGGCCTTCATTTCGACCCGGGCGCGGGCAAACTCCAGGCCGCGGGGGCCAAATCGGGGCTGAAGGAACGACACGAGCGGCCGCAGCCAGTTGGGCATCCGTCGCAAAGGCAAACCGCCCGCAGCCCTTGCCGTATTCGCCAGGAATCCCTGCACGGCGCCGCGCCGCTTGCCCCTGTCGGTCAGCGGACGCAATTGCAATTGTCCGTTCAGAAGCGACAACAGTTCTGCGCCACGCTGATTGCGCACGATAATCCACTGATCTCCGTCGCCGGCCATGTAGCCAACGGTAATATCGGCCAGACGATTCGTATAATCGACGCAGGTCTTGCACGTCATCGGAAAGAAGTCTGGCGCAAGTTGCGAGATTGGAAGCTGCAGGAACGGCACGGTCCGGGTCGGGCGGCCGTCGTCAAAGCGCAATTCCACCCGATAATCCGCCCGGAACTCGAGATAGCTGATCGTTTCAGGATGTGGATCGAGCAGATCGAGAAAATCGTGAAATGCCTCGGTGGTGGTGTTGTCGGAACAAGGGGTGCCGATCACATACACGCGTTCAAAATCCAGATCCCGTTCAAGCGCGCGCAGGGCATAAACCTGGCAGGGGATCCCGATCAGCGCGATCCGGCGGTGGCCGGCTCGGCGCGCCGGCTCCAGCAGCGCCAGCGTTGGTGCGAAACCCATGCGC
Organism: Rhodobacter sp.; assembly: GCA_041738105.1. Taxonomy (GTDB): domain Bacteria; phylum Pseudomonadota; class Alphaproteobacteria; order Rhodobacterales; family Rhodobacteraceae; genus Aliitabrizicola. Next base: position 33,006 of record JBGSQL010000149.1, read on the forward strand.
ATTCCGCGACACTGGGCCAACGATGCCGGGTCGGTGACGATAACAGGCCTCGGCTTCCACCTGTCGTCAGGATCCGGCATGACGGTCAAGACCGCATCGACGGCGCCTGTTTCAAGCAGACGGGCAGCAAGGCTCGTTGCGATCCCGGTCCATTGGGCATCGGGCAAGGCAGGCACAAGTCGGGCCCGGTGCATCGCCTGATACGCGCCGAAGAAGCGCTCGTCGCCACGGTTCGGGTCGGCGACGCGGCCGTGAACCTGGGCTTCCAGACCAGGGTAATCCGGTTGGATGAACTGGCAGGCCCTGCCGCAGGCCTTGCCATCGCCAAGCCGCGACACGCCACAGTCCGTACACAATCCGGCTCGCGCTGCACCCGGCAGCACAGGCGGTGTCAGGGCAGGCGGAATAGGTGGTGTCTGTTGTGTCATTCGACCTCCCGGCTTGTCCGCCATCGCACCCGAAGGCACGGCGATGTGCAAGCCACTTTGCCAAGTCGCCTGGCGGCGGACCGCAAGGATCAAGGATCGCGTGTCGAAATCAGGTTGCGCTGGTCGGGGCAAACAATACGGGCGCTGGCATCGGGTCCAGGGAACCTTGTGCGAAGGACGCAATGATTTCAGGTTCTTGCAGTCTGACTCTACTGCTTGGGCTGGCAATTGCCCTTGACCTTCGCCGGGCCGTCGGCCTTTCCTTGCCTCGTTGCAGAAGAAAGTGGGGATCATGGGCGTCGAACTGGAAGCTGCAGCGCTGCACATGGTCGTCGCAGTGATCCTGGGTGCGCTGATCGGCACCGAGCGACAGGCCCGCCAGCGGATGGCCGGGATCCGCACGAATGCGCTCGTGGCGCTTGCCGCGGCAGGCTTCGTGACCTTCTCGGCGCTCTTTGCACAGGATGCCAGCCCGACGCGAGTCGCGGCCCAGATCGTCTCGGGGATCGGGTTTCTTGGGGCGGGCCTGATCTTTCGAGATGGCGTCAATGTCCATGGCATCAATACGGCGGCAACACTGTGGTGCTCGGCGGCGGTCGGGATGATGGCCGGGGTGGGGGCCCTTCCACTCGCCGGCGTATTGACCGCGATCGTGCTGGTGTTGAACCTGTTCCTGCGCCCGGTCGTGAACTGGCTGGATGTGACGATCCTGTCGGGGCGCGGACGGCGGCGGCGGTTTCGTGTCAGTCTGACGTGCCTGCGGGCGCGCGAGGCAGAGGTGCGTATGCTCATGGTGAAAACTCTGTTGGCGGGCGGGCTTCGTCTTGCCGACGTCGACACGCGCACTGCCACGGATGACCGAAATGTCGAGGTGGTGGCGAACCTGATCGGCGAAGGCGTTGCCGATGAGGTGTTGCAGCAGGCAGTGGCGTTGCTGGCCGTCGAGCAAGGTGTGAGCCATGCCGAGTGGCATGAGATGGAAGAGGGCTGAAGGCACCCCTCGTGCTATCCGCCTTGTTCGACCCGCACGAGATGCTAGACTTGCGCCAATCCAGCGGGTAGAACGCGCCACGTTAGCGCTAACACGTCCTTCGGGATGCCAGTGCGAGGAGAGCCTATGGTATCGCGCGTCATCCCGGTCGATACGTTCGACCTCGTCATCTTCGGGGCTACGGGCGATCTTGCCCGGCGCAAGATCTTTCCCGGTCTCTATCGTCGTTTCTGGGCTGGGCAGATGACGTCTGACAGCCGGATCATCGGCGCTGCACGCAGTGACATGACGGTTGCCGAGTTCAGGGCACAGATCGGTGCCGCGATCGCCGAATTTGTCGGCGCGGACAAGCGCGACGATGCGATGATTGCGGGGTTCCTGTCCCGTATTTGCTACGTGCCGATTGATGCAACGGGCACGGCGGGCTGGGCGGCCCTCAAATCCGAGATGCGGTCTGACACGATCGCGGCGTTTTACTTTTCTGTCGCGCCCGGATTGTTCGGCGATCTGGCCGAGCGGCTGCACCAGCACGAAATCGCGACGCCGGAAAGCCGAATTGTTGTCGAAAAGCCCTTCGGCCGCGATCTGGCATCGGCCCGTGCGCTAAACGCGACGCTGGCCGAGCACTTCCACGAAAGCCAGATCTACCGGATCGATCACTATCTTGGGAAGGAAACCGTCCAGAACCTGATGGCTGTGCGGTTTGCCAACATCCTGTTCGAGCCGATCTGGAAGGCGCAGTACATCGACCATGTCCAGATCACGGTGGCCGAAACGGTCGGCGTGGGCGGGCGCGGCAGTTACTACGACAAGTCGGGCGCGATGCGCGACATGGTGCAAAACCACATGATGCAGTTGCTCTGCCTGATCGCGATGGAGCCACCGTATCACTTCGATCCCAACGCAGTGCGCGATGAAAAGCTCAAGGTGATCCGTGCGCTGGATCCGGTCCGGCCCGAGGATATCGTGCGCGGCCAGTACGCTGCCACAAAGGGCCAGCCCGGCTATGTCGAAGACAGCGAAAACCCGCAGTCGCTGACGGAAAGCTACATTGCGATGAAGGTCGCCATCTCGAACTGGCGGTGGAAGGGTACGCCCTTTTACCTGCGCACCGGCAAGAAGTTGCGCGCGCGAACCAGCGAGATTGCGATTACCTTCAAGGAACCGCCTCATTCCATCTTTGACGATGCGCCGGGTTGGCGCGAAAATGTGCTCGTGATCCGGTTGCAACCGAACGAGGGCATGAACCTGATGGTGATGATCAAAGAGCCCGGCCCGGGGGGGATGCGATTGGCGCAGGTTCCGCTCGACATGTCTTTCGCCGAAGCTTTGGGGGAAGATGGCGCCGACATTCCCGATGCCTATGAGAGGCTCATCATGGACGTGATTCGGGGCAATCAGACGTTGTTCATGCGTGGCGACGAGGTTGAGGCTGCCTGGGCCTGGACGGACCCGATCATCGCGGCCTGGGACGCGGCGGGGGATCGCCCGCGAGAGTATGATCCGGGATCGAGCGGGCCGGAGGATGCGCTGATGCTGCTGCATCGCGACGGGCGGCGCTGGCGCGAGTTGCGGGAATGAAACTTGTCGAGTACCCCGACCGCGAACTGATGATGTTGTCGCTCGCCAACACGATTGCGAGCGAGCTTGCGGATTTCCTGCGGCGTGAGGATCAGGCGAGCCTTTGCGTTCCAGGCGGCACCACGCCAGGGCCGATCTTCGACACGCTCTCGGGCGTCGATCTGGATTGGTCCAGGGTCGCGGTTTTCCTGAACGACGAACGTTGGGTTCCCGAAGATCATCCCCGGTCGAACACGCGCCTGCTGCGGCAAAGGCTTCTGGTTGGGCGCGCGGCGGCCGCGCGCCTCGTTCCGCTCTACGCCGAGGCGGCAACACCCGAAGAGCGGCTTGAAGAATTGTCCGAAGGGATCGCGCCGCATCTGCCGATCTCGGTGCTGCTTCTGGGGATGGGCGAGGACATGCATGTGGCGTCGCTCTTTCCTGGTGCCGACAGGTTGGCCGAGGCTCTGTCCGATCAGGCGCCGATCCTGCTGCCGATGCGCGCGGACGCAGCAGGAGAGCCGCGTCTGACACTGACCGCACCGGTTCTGAAAGGGGCGATGTCCATTCACCTTGTCATCAAGGGGGATGAGAAACGCGCGGCCCTCGAACGGGCGCAGGGCCTGCCAACACTCGAGGCCCCAGTTCGCGCGGTACTGGCGAATGCTACGGTTCATTGGGCGCAATAGGAGCAGGGGATGAAAGCGATCTGGGCCGAACTGGCAGATCACGCAGCAGCCGTGGCAAAGCGCCGGATCCTCGATCTGTTCGATGAGGATCGAGCGGCGTCCTTTTCTGCCCGGCTTGACGACATGCTTTTTGATTTCTCAAAAACGAACATAGATGCCAAGAGCTTGGATCTGCTGCTGAAACTGACGCAGGCGGCGGATCTGGAGGCAAAGCGAGAGGCGATGTTCGCCGGCGCGAAGATAAATGAAACCGAAGGGCGCGCGGCGTTGCATACCGCGCTGCGCAACCTTGATCAGCCGGTCCTGGTCGACGGTATGGACGTGATGGCCCCGGTGCGCGCCACGCATGAACGGATGAAGCTTTTTGCCTCAGACGTGCGGACCGGCCGCTTTCGTGGGCAGGGTGGGTCGATCACCGATGTGGTGAATATTGGCATCGGCGGTTCCGATCTTGGGCCGGCTATGGCTTGCCTCGCGCTTGCGCCCTACGCCGATGGGCCGCGCCTGCATTTCGTGTCGAACATCGACGGCGCGCATGTGCATGACGTTCTGGCCGGGCTGAACTCTGAAACGACCCTGGTGATCGTTGCCTCCAAGACCTTCACCACGATTGAGACGATGACCAATGCCGAGACGGCAAAGCGCTGGATGGCGGCCAAGGTGGCCAACCCTGCGGCCCAGTTTGCAGCCGTCTCGACGGCCGCCGACAGGACGGGCGCCTATGGCATCGAGGCGTCGCGCGTGTTCGGTTTCGAGGATTGGGTCGGGGGGCGCTATTCGGTCTGGGGTCCGGTCGGGCTCAGCCTGATGCTCTCGATCGGACCCGAGGACTTCGAGCGATTCCTGGCGGGCGGGGCGGCGATGGATCGCCATTTCCGCGAGGCGCCTCCCGAAGCCAATCTGCCCGTCCTTCTGGCGCTGGTCGGGATCTGGCACAATCAGGTCTGCGGCCATGCGACCCGCGCCGTCTTGCCGTATGACCAACGCCTCGCCCGCTTGCCTGCCTACCTTCAGCAACTCGAAATGGAAAGCAACGGCAAGCGCGTGGCGATGGATGGCACAACCCTTGCGATGCATTCGGGCCCCGTCGTCTGGGGCGAACCGGGCACGAATGGACAGCACGCCTTTTACCAGTTGATCCATCAGGGCACGCGGGTTGTCCCGTGCGAGTTCCTTGTTGCGAAAGAGGGCCATGAACCAGCCCTGCGCCATCAGCATCGACTTCTGGTTGCAAACTGCCTTGCCCAGTCCGAGGCCTTGATGCGCGGCCGTTCGCTGGCCGAGGCAACAGCGATCATGGCGGCGAGGGGACTAGAGGGATCCGAGCGGGACCGGCAGGCCCGCCACCGCGTGTTTCCCGGCAACCGGCCGTCGACCACCTTGGCCTATCATCGGCTCGATCCCTTCACCCTGGGTCGCATCATCGCGCTCTACGAGCATCGGGTTTTCGTCGAGGGGGTGATCCTCGGGATCAACAGCTTCGATCAATGGGGGGTCGAACTGGGCAAGGAACTGGCGCTGGCCCTCCAGCCCATTCTCGAGGGCAAAGAGAGCGCCGCGGCAAAGGACGGCTCGACCCGGGCGCTGGTTGCCTATCTGACAGCCTGATCCTACCCGCTTTCTTCTGTTCTCAAATATTCTCGGGGGGTGCGGGGGGCAGACGGCCCCCCGCTCTGTCCGTCACATTTGCGCGGCGGTCACGATGATCTCGACCAGATACTCTGGTCCTGCCAGCGCCGACTCTCCCGTTGCGCGCGCCGGGGCATGACCCGGTGCAACCCAGCCGTCCCAGACGGCGTTCATTTCGCCAAAGGTTGCCATATCGGCCAGCCATATCTGCGTCGACAGGATGCGCGTCTTGTCCGAACCTGCCAATGCGAGAAGGCGGTCGATCTCGGCCAGGATCGTGCGGGTCTGCGCCGCAACTCCATCACCGGGCGTGCCGACCTGCCCCGCCAGATAGATCGTGCCGTTGTGGATAACGGCTTTCGACATACGCGCGCCAGTTTCAAGGCGATTTATGGCTGACATGAGATCGTTCCCTCGTTGCAATTCAGCGGCACCGGTAACGCTTCGACGGCTTGAAGGGAAGAGGGAGTGGAGCGGGTGAAGGGAATCGAACCCTCGTATTCAGCTTGGGAAGCTGCTGCTCTGCCATTGAGCTACACCCGCAAAACATCGGTTCTGAAAACCAACGCGAAGCGTGGTTTAACGAGGCCGAGCGGGCAAGGCAAGTCCTGGTGGTGCCCCCAGTTGCGGGAAAGAGCAGAATGATGGTGCAGAGCAGCAGTGGGTGGCTTGGTCTGGAAGTCGATCGTTGCTGTACCCGTCTGCACGACGGTCAGAATCGGAGGCACCATATCAGAAGTGAAGGCTCATTTGCGAACCACAGCAGGCCAGTGAAACCGAAGCATCTGTTAGGACTGTCGTCGGCAACAGATCGTGCGCGTTGCGTCGCAACCTTGCATCGTCAGGCGTAGCCTTGCCCGCCCTGGATAGGCGCCAGAGACGCCTCCAGCCGTTGGCCCTATGCAGATCAGTCCTGCCCCACCCAGTCGCGGCGCCGGGGCACACGAACTGCAAGCAGCGGCTTCATCACGGCCAGACGAAATCGCCTCAGGTCGAGCGCTTCGTGCATCCCTACCGTTTCTTCCCCGAAAAGCCGGGTACGCACCAGGCTGCGGTTGTAAAACGGGGCTTCGAACAGCCGCATGGCCTGATGCGGGCGGTAGCCCGGATCGGCGCGCGTTTCGCGTGCCAGCAGAAAGGGCGTTCTTGCCAATCGGGTCAGGGGAGGGGGCTGCACAATCCTCGGCGTGCCATCGGTGGCGATATGCAGGCCCAGCGACAGTTCCGTTCCATCGCGGCGGCGCGCATCATAAAGGCAGATCGCGCCATCCGACACGGGGAAGCGCCCCCAGGTCCAGGTGCTGAAATCCGTCTCGAGTGCGCGGGTGCCGAAGTTTGCGTCGAAGTAACCGTGCCCGTGCCACGTGACGCCCTTGTTCAGCGAGACCTCAATCCGGGCGGTCGGTGCAAAAGGCCGCCAGAGATGACGGTTGTCCGGTGTCAGGGCCACCTCAATGTCGGTGACTGCCGCCGGGATCAGGCGGACGGTTCCTCGCACCCGCCCGACCAGAGGAAGCGCACCTATTTCGTCGATGTCGATTACCAGCGCGTCCCCTGTCCAGCGCAAGCCGGAGGGGCCGATGCGCAGTGTTGTGGCATCGCGCTGCAGGGCCGGGCGTCCCCGGTCGGTCATGGTGAAGCGTCCACCGGGGCCGTAGGTGGCGACGTTCAGGCAGACATGGTTCTCGGGATCGCGACGGCCTGACCAGCGATACCAGGGCGAAAACACCGACCCTATGAAGGCGATGATCGAGATCGCCCGGGTGCCATCGTCGGAGACGCCATCGATGTACCACCAGGCATAGCCGTCAGGGCCGACCTGGATGTCGAAGCGTGGTCCGCCATGATCGCCTCTGCCGCGTGCCGGCCGGACAACGTCGCCATCGGGATGCCCGCCCCCGGATGCACCCCGCCACCCGCCAGGTAGAGGCCCGGCAGCGCTGTCCGAGCGCCGGGGCGACGAAAGGCTGCGGTCAGCCCGTGCGGGCTCAGCCCGTAGATCGAGCCCCGGCTGGCCGGAAACATCCCGGCTAGATCGTTCGGCCCGGTCAGCGCTTCCGGCTGTGGCATCGGATCGAAAGTCAGCCCGAAGCGCCCGAGCGTCTGGAAGGTGCGGTCGCGACATGAGCGTTCCTCTTCTTCGGTGGTCTTTGCCCCCTCGCCGGTCGTCGGGGGGGCGTTCAGGATGATCTCGAACCGCTCGGATCCATTCGGGTCAGCCAAGGCCCGATCCTGCGCACAGATATAGAGCGTCGGATCAGTCGGCATCCGACCTTGTGCAATCTCGTTGAACTCGAGCGCGGGGTCGGCTGCGAACATCACGTTGTGATAAGACAGCTGCCGCCCCCGCGGCGTGGCCGCGAAGGTCCAGACCCAGGCCGAATGGCTGCGCGGATGCACGGCGCGACGCGGCACAGCAGGGCGCGCGTCCGCACCAAGCAGCCCGCCTGCCAGCGCGGCCGGATCACCTGCATGCACCACCTGCGCACAGGCCAACACCTCGCCATCTTCAAGGACGACGCCAGAGACGTGGCCCGATGTCAGCGTGATTCGTTGTACAGACGTGTCCCGTCTGATGGTGGCGCCCCCCATGCAGGCCAGAACTTCGAGCGTTTCGGCAAGCCGGTGCATCCCCCCCGCGACCGCCCAGACACCCTTTGCCTCGGCCTCCCATATCAGGGCCAGAACGGCTGGCGACTGTGTTGGTGCACCCCCGACGTAGGTTGCATAGCGCCCGAAAAGCTGTCGCAGGCGGGGGTCGGAAAAGCAGTCTGCCAGCGCGCGGGCCAGCGTGACGCCCGGCAAGACCCAGGGGATCGCGGCCGGTTTTGCCGCCAGTGCGGCAAGGATGCCTGGCACATTCGGCTTCGGTCGTTGCATCACGGGCGCATCGAACGCCGAAAAAAGCGTCGCGGCGATCCTTGAGAACCGACGGAACTGATTTTCGGCGGTCGGCCCCGCAAAGGCACGGATCGCGGCGGCGCTTGCATCCGGATCCGCATGAAGATCGAGCGTCGACCCGTCGGGCCACCAGTGCCGAGCAAGGATGGGCAACGGGATCAGCCGCAGGTGATCCTCGATCCGGGTGCCCGCAGCAGCGAAAAGATCATCGAAGACGGCGCGCAAGGTCATGACGGTCGGCCCGGCATCGATCGGCCCCGCGCCCGAGGCAACCGTGCGCATCTTCCCGCCCGTCTCAGATGACGCCTCGACCAGTGTCACGTCAAAGCCTGCGTGCGCCAGCCGAATTGTTGCGGCGAGCCCACCCATACCGGCCCCGATCACCACCACCTTGTCCGAATTGCTGACCGTGCTCTTTCGCATGTCCACGATTGTTGACTTGGGCCACGCATCTGTCCAGTATGATTTACACTATCGTGTCACTTTGAGCTGACAGTCTTTTGCTGGAGGAGCGCCATGAAGCTGGACGCACGCATTGAAGCTGCCATCAGGATGGCAATCTCCAAGGCGCAAGGCGGGGTGGCTCCGCCCCGATTGGCGGGTGCGCTGGAATATGCCGTGACCCCGGGCGGGGCGCGGATCAGGCCGACGATCTTGCTGTCGGTCGCGCTCGCCTGCGGTGACGATCGTCCAGGTCTGGCGGATGCGGCGGCGGCGGCAATCGAACTTATTCACTGCGCCAGCCTCGTGCATGACGATCTGCCTTGTTTCGATGATGCGCCGTTGCGCCGGGGAAAGCCGACGGTGCATCTGGCCTACTCCGAGCCGCTTGCGGTTCTGACCGGTGACAGCCTGATCATTCTTGCCTTCGAGATCCTGTCGCAGGCGGCTGGTGACAAGCCCGCACGGGCGCTGGAACTGTTGCAACTGCTGACCCGTCAAGCCGGAATGCCGTTCGGGATCTGCGCCGGGCAGGGTTGGGAAAGCGAGGCCAAGGTCGATCTCTCTGCCTATCATCAGGCCAAGACCGGTGCGCTGTTCATCGCGGCAACGCAGATGGGTGCGGTTGCCGCGGGGCAAGAGGCCGAGCCATGGTTCGAACTGGGCGCACGGATCGGCGAGGCATTTCAGGTCGCCGACGACCTGCGCGATACCCTGTATGACGAGACTACGCTGGGCAAGCCTTCGGGCCAGGATGCCATCCATGCGCGCCCGTCCGCTGTTGCGGAACTGGGCGTGCAAGGCGCCATCCGCAGGCTGAGCGACATCCTGGGTGGTGCAATAGCGTCGATCCCGTCCTGTCCGGGCGAAGCGAAGCTTGCCGATCTTGTGCGCCGCACGGCCGAGCGGATGACGCCCGTTGCCCCGGTGCGTGTCTGACATGACCGACATGCCGGAGCGTGGCATCCCCCTGACGCGAAAGGCGCGATCATGGGGAATGACACGCCTCTGGATGAACCCGAAATTGCAATCGGCCTTTGCCCGGATGCCTCTGATCGGTCGGATCGCAAGATCCGAGGGCGCTGCGATGTTCGGCCTGATAGGCGGCTTCGTCAATGCACAGGTCCTTTTGGCGCTGGTAGAGCTCAAGGTGCTCGAGGCACTGGTCGATGGGCCTCTGCCTGTCGGAGCGCTTGCGCGGATGGCTGGGGTGTCGGACGACCGCATGGCGATTTTGCTCCAGGCGGGCGCCGCGCTGGGGCTGCTGAAACGGCGCCGTGACGGTCAATTTGCGCTTGCGCGACGGGCGGCGGTCTTGCTGGGCGTGCCGGGTTTGACCGGGATGATCCGCCATCACGCGGTCTTCTATCGTGATCTGGCTGATCCGGTGGCATTGCTGCGGGGTGAAGTGGAAACCGAACTGGCCGGCTTCTGGCCCTATGTCTTTGGTGCCTCTGGCCCGATCGATCCCGGCGTTGCCGAAACTTATTCCGGGCTGATGGCGGATACCCAGGCGATGGTTGCCGAAGATACGCTACGCTGTGTCGATCTGTCCGGTATCACCCATCTGATGGATGTAGGTGGCGGCACAGGCACGTTCCTGGCTGCGGTCGCGGCCGTATCGCCCAAACTGCACCTGACGCTGTTCGATCTGCCCGCGGTGGTCGCGGCAGCCCGGGAACAGCTCGGGCAGGCGGGGCTGTCCGGGCGGGTGACCATCGTTCCAGGCAGCTTTCGGGACAACCCGCTGCCGCACGGCGCAGACGCCATCAGCCTCGTCCGCGTCCTCTACGATCATTCAGACGAAACCGTGGCCGCACTCCTGCAGGCGGTACATCGCGCCTTGCCGAAGGGTGGTCGCCTTATCGTGTCCGAGCCGATGTCGGGCGGGGCGCGTCCCGATCCGATAACCGACACCTACTTTGCCTTCTACACGCTTGCCATGGGAACCGGGCGTACCCGTTCGGCCGCGCAGATCGGGCGTCTCTTGGGTGAGTCGGGTTTTTCAAGCATCCGCGAGATCACCGGACCCCGGCCCTACATCACAAGTGTGGTTTGTGCTGAGGCCTAGGGCTCTGTCCATTTTGAATGACACTCAAACTGTCAATTTAGATTGACATAAATGCATCCCCCTCTACACTTCAAGAATGTCGACCGCAACTTCCCCGAGTCCCATCACGGGCTTGGCGGGGCGGACGCAGAGGAGGGGCCCTTGCAGACCGCAGCTGTCATCCTGTCCGGACCTCGGGCGCTTTCGATCGACACCCTCGATCTTGTGGCGCCGGTAGCGGGTGATGTGGTGGTCGAGATTGATCATTCCGGCATCTCCACTGGAACCGAGAAGCTGTTCTGGGAAGGGCGGATGCCGCCGTTTCCGGGCATGGGATATCCTCTGGTGCCGGGCTATGAGGCCGCGGGTGAGATTGTCGAGGCGCCAGCCGGATCGGATCTGAAGCCGGGGGATCGGGTCTTTGTGCCGGGCGCCACTTGCTTTGGGCCGGTCCGGGGATTGTTTGGTGCCGCAGCACGGCATCTGGTCACACCTGCCACGCGTGTGACGAAGATCGATCCGGCCTTGGGCGCCGAGGGCGCTCTGCTGGCTTTGGCAGCCACCGCACGCCATGCTCTTGCCGTACCAGGCCATGCCTTGCCGGATCTGATCGTCGGGCACGGCGTCCTGGGCCGGTTGCTTGCGCGTTTGACGATCGCCGCCGGGGCGCCCGCGCCGACCGTGTGGGAGACAAATCCGCGGCGTGTGGGCGGAGCAGCGGACTACCAGGTGCTGCACCCCGACGATGACCCCCGGCGCGATTATGATGCTGTTTTCGACGCTTCGGGCGATGCTGCGCTGATCGACACGCTTATCGGTCGGATCCGAAAGGGCGGCGAGATCGTGTTGGCGGGATTCTATACCCAACCGATCAGCTTTGGTTTCACCATGGCCTTTCTCAAGGAAGTGCGTTTGCGGGTCGCGGCGGAATGGAACGCGGCCGATATGGCCGCGACGAAAGGGCTGATCGAGCAGGGGGCCCTCTCGATGTCTGGCCTGATCACCCATCGCGCGGCGGCTGCCGATGCGCCGTCAGCATATGACACAGCATTCACCGATCCGAACTGCCTGAAGATGATCCTGGACTGGAAGGCCCAAGCATGACGCTCGACATTCCGAACCTCAAAGCCTTCGACGCGCGTCTGCGCGAAGAGGCGCATGAAGAGCCGACGCTGGAGGTGCCGCAAGCGCCCCCCACCAAGAAAACCCAGATCATTGCGATCTATGGCAAGGGGGGCATCGGAAAGTCGTTCACCCTTGCCAACCTCAGTCACATGATGGCCGAGATGGGCAAACGTGTCTTGCTGATCGGCTGCGATCCGAAGTCGGACACGACATCGCTGCTGTTCGGCGGCAAGGCCTGCCCCACGATCATCGAAACATCGACCCGCAAGAAGCTTGCCGGCGAAGAGGTCAAGATCGGCGACGTGTGCTTCAAGCGTGGCGGCGTATTTGCGATGGAACTCGGCGGGCCTGAAGTGGGCCGGGGCTGTGGTGGGCGCGGGATCATCCATGGTTTTGAGCTGCTGGAGAAGTTGGGCTTCCACGACTGGGATTTCGACTATGTTCTGCTCGACTTCCTGGGCGACGTGGTGTGCGGCGGGTTCGGTCTGCCGATCGCGCGGGATATGGCGCAGAAGGTGATCCTCGTCGGTTCCAACGACCTTCAGTCGCTTTATGTCGCGAACAATGTCTGCTCGGCGGTCGAGTATTTCCGCAAACTGGGTGGAAACGTTGGCATCGCAGGCCTTGTCATCAACAAGGATGACGGAACGGGCGAGGCGGCAGCCTTCGCCCAGGCGGTGAACATTCCTGTACTTGCTGCGATCCCGCAGGATGACGACCTGCGTAAGAAATCGGCGAACTATCAGATCGTCGGCAGTTGGGACAGCCAGTGGGGCCCGCTGTTCGCGGAGCTCGCCGAAGCGGTCGCCGTCGCGCCACCCGTGCGCCCGGCTCCGCTCAGCCAGGATGGGCTGCTGAACCTTTTCTCTGCCGAAACAACGGGTAAGGACTTTGTCCTCACACCCGCGACCGATGCGGACATGCGTGGCAAGGACGCGGTCGAGAAGAAGTCGCTTGAAGTGGTGTACGACAATGCTTGATCTTGAAGGACTTGCGCGGTTGGACCGCGAACTGGCGCGCCTGGCGTCCCGTCAGGGGGGCAAATGAGCGCCGAGGCCACCTATGAGGCCGCCTCTGCGGCGCCCTTGACCGATGCATCGGCCGATGGTGCGTCGGTGGCTGGTCTTGCGGGGGGCGACGGTATGGGATGCCATGCACCTGCGGGCGAAATGGAGCGGGCTGCGCGCGCCGCCGGCAAGTCGGAGATCTTGGATCGGTATGCGGCCGACTATCCACAGGGGCCGCATGACAAGCCGCAATCGATGTGTCCGGCTTTTGGCAGCTTGCGGGTCGGGTTGCGGATGCGCCGGGTGGCAACGGTGCTGTCAGGCTCTGCCTGCTGCGTTTATGGGCTGACGTTCGTTTCTCATTTCTACGGCGCGCGCCGCAGCGTAGGTTATGTCCCTTTCAATTCCGAAACATTGGTTACTGGCAAGCTCTTCGAAGACATTCGTGACGCGGTGCATGAACTCGCCGATCCGGATCGCTACGATGCTGTGGTGGTGACCAATCTCTGCGTCCCTACCGCTTCGGGTGTCCCGCTGAAGCTGCTGCCAAGCGAGATCAATGGCGTGCGGATCGTCGGGATAGATGTGCCTGGCTTTGGCATCCCGACACATGCCGAGGCAAAGGACGTGCTGGCCGGTGCGATGCTGAACTATGCCCGGCGCGAGATCGAGGCAGGCCCAGTGCAGGCGCCCGAGCGCGGACGGTCGGATCGACCGACGGTCGCATTGCTGGGCGAGATGTTTCCTGCAGATCCGATGATGATTGGCGCGATGCTGGCTCCGATGGGATTGGCGGCCGGGCCGGTGGTGCCGTGCCGCGAGTGGCGAGAGCTTTATGCCGCGCTGGATTCAGGTGTTTGCGCCGCGATCCACCCATTCTACACCGCAGCCGTGCGCGAATTCCAGGCGGCGGGGCGGCCTGTGGTCGGCTCTGCCCCGGTGGGGCAAGAGGGAACCGCGCTCTGGCTTCGGAACATCGGCGAGGCCTATGGAATATCTGCTGAAAAGATAGCTGCAGCGCAGAACGCATTTCTTCCAGCAATCCGCGCGGCACTGGCGGCCACGCCGATCAAGGGCACGATCACGCTATCGGGCTATGAAGGGTCGGAACTGCTCGTGGCGCGCCTTCTGATCGAAAGCGGCGCAGAGGTTCCCTACGTTGGCACGGCATGTGCGCGCACGAAATGGTCGGATGCGGATCGCGAATGGCTCGAGGCGAAGGGCGTCAAGGTAAAGTTCCGCGCCTCGCTGGAGGATGATCTTTCAGCGATGGAGGCGATTCAGCCCGATTTGGCCATCGGCACCACACCCGTTGTCCAAAAGGCGAAAGAGAAGGCAATTCCGGCACTTTACTTCACGAACCTCATATCAGCGCGGCCTCTTGTGGGGCCTGCCGGTGCGGGAAGCCTGGCACAGGTGGTGAATGCCGCCATCGCGGGCCGGGACCGGATGGAGGGGATGAAGGCGTTCTTTGAGGGCGTCGGAAGTGGCGATACGGCCGGGATATGGGAGGGGTCGCCCAACCTGCGGCCAGACTTCCGCGCCGCGCACCAGAAAAAGCTCGACAAGGCCGCCAAAGCCGCCAAAGCCGAGGAGATGATCTGATGCTGATCCAGGATCATGACCGGGCCGGTGGCTACTGGGGGGCGGTTTACGCCTTCTGTGCCGTCAAGGGCTTGCAGGTTGTGATTGATGGGCCCGTCGGCTGCGAGAACCTGCCGGTGACGAGTGTTCTGCACTATACCGATGCGCTGCCGCCCCATGAGCTTCCGATCGTTGTGACGGGGCTGGGCGAGGAAGAACTTGGCCGGGACGGCACCGAAGGTGCGATGCGGCGCGCTTGGCAGACACTCGATCCGGCACTGCCGGCGGTCGTCGTTACCGGCTCGATTGCCGAGATGATCGGCGGCGGTGTCACACCGATGGGAACGAACATCCAGCGGTTCCTGCCGCGCACGATCGACGAGGATCAATGGCAAGCGGCGGACCGGGCGATGACCTGGATCTTTACCGAATTCGGGATGACCAAGGGGCGGATGCCGCCTGAGACGGCGCGGCCCGAAGGATCGCGGCCACGCGTCAATATCCTTGGGCCGATGTACGGCGTGTTCAACATGGCCTCGGACCTGCACGAAATGCGCAGACTTATCGAAGGGATCGGGGCCGAAGTTCACATGGTCTTGCCGCTGGGCAGTCACTTGGCCGAGATGCGCAACCTGGTGAATGCGGACGCGAACGTGGTCATGTACCGCGAGTTCGGGCGCGGACTGGCCGAGGTTCTGGGCAAGCCCTACCTCCAGGCTCCGATCGGGCTGGAAAGCACGACATTGTTCTTGCGCAAACTGGGCGAGCTGCTGGGTCTGGACCCCGAGCCGTTCATTGAACGTGAGAAGCATTCGACGCTCAAGCCGGTGTGGGATTTGTGGCGGTCGGTGACGCAGGATTTCTTCGCCACCGCGAACTTTGCCATTGTCGCGAACGAGACCTATGCGCGCGGCATCCGGAAGTATCTGGAAGACGATCTTGGCCTGCCCTGCGCTTTCGCGGTGGCCCGCAAACCGGGACAGAAAACGGATGGTGAAAAGGTGCGTGGCCTGATGCGCCAACACCGCCCGTTGATCATCATGGGCTCGATCAACGAGAAAATGTATCTTGCCGAGATGAAGGGCGGGCACGGACCACAGCCTGCTTTCATTGCGGCCAGTTTTCCCGGCGCCGCGATCCGTCGGGCGGTGGGCACGCCGGTCATGGGCTATTCCGGATGCGTCTGGCTGTTGCAGGAAGTGTGCAACGGGCTGTTCGACGCGCTGTTCCACATTCTGCCGCTGGGGTCCGAGATGGACAGCGCAGCGGCCACCCCCACCACGCTGCGCCGCGACTTCCCCTGGGATGCCGAGGCGCAGGCGGCCCTGGACCGGATCGTGAACCGGCATCCGGTGCTGACCCGCATCAGTGCGGCGCGCACCCTGCGCGACGCGGCCGAAAAGGCCGCGCTCGATGCCGGGCAAGAGCGTGTCGTGAAGGAAACCGTTGAGGCCCTGTCGGGGCTCGACGCCGCGTTTGACAAGGGAGAGCAGGCATGAGCGACCAGATGGTGAATGGCCCCCAGCAGCGGCACCACAAGGTGCCAAGGCTCGAGTATCGCATTTATTTCGCTGCAATCTTCGTCGCGGCGCTGCCCTTTACCTTCGTGGCCACGGTGGCGGATCTTGCCACAGGACGCGACACCAAGGATCCGGTCCGCCGCGCGCTGGCCGAGGCACGGGCGATCACGCCCCACATCTTTTCGGCCTGAAAGGGCCGGAGCCGAGCTTCGGTCCGGGAAATCGGGCCGAGGAAAAACGTCTGCCGCCCCGTGACGGGACGACAGTCGGTCGGGCGGGCCCGTCAGCCCGTTCGGAACCCCGCAGCGGGGAGCGCTGCGTCAGTCTGACGATCCGGAGGATAGTATGGCTGATAAATCCGACCTGAGCTTTACAGGTCTTACCGACCAGCAGGCGCAGGAACTGCATTCCGTCTACATGAGCGGGCTCTGGCTGTTCACAGCCATTGCCGTCGTCGCTCACCTGGCGGTCTACATCTGGCGTCCGTGGTTCTGAGGAGGATCAAGCAATGAGCAAGTTCTACAAGATCTGGCTGATCTTCGATCCGCGTCGCGTCTTTGTGGCACAGGGCGTATTCCTGTTCCTCCTGGCTGCGATGATCCACCTCGTGCTGCTCAGCACGCCCAGCTACAATTGGCTGAATATCGCGGCCGAGAAGTACGGCCGCGTGGCTGCTGCAACCGAGTAACGGGCCCGCCCGATGTTGCGGGCGGCTTCCGGGCCGCCCGCAACCACCATGGAATCACACCCGGGAACAACGGCCCGACGCAAATGCGCCAGGTGCCGGCCCCGTGAGCGGAGAGGGAAGCATGGCACTGCTTAGCTTCGAACGAAAATATCGCGTGCCCGGCGGCACGCTGATCGGCGGGAACCTGTTCGACTTCTGGGTCGGCCCTTTCTACGTCGGTTTCTTTGGGGTCACGACCTTCTTCTTCGCGGCCCTGGGCACGATCCTGATCTTCTATGGCACGGCCATGGAAGGGGTCTGGAACCCCTGGCTGATCTCGATAGATCCGCCAAACATAGAAAACGGCCTTGCACCGGCCCCGCTGATGGAAGGCGGGCTTTGGCAACTGATCACGATCTGCGCCATCGGCGCCTTTGTCAGTTGGGCCCTGCGCGAAGTCGAGATCGCACGAAAGCTGGGGATGGGGCTGCATGTGCCCTTTGCCTTCGGTGTCGCGATCTTCGCCTATCTGACACTGGTGGTGATCCGACCAATCCTGATGGGGGCCTGGGGCTACGCCTTTCCCTACGGGATCTTCAGTCACCTCGATTGGGTCAGCAACACGGGCTACACCTACGGCAACTTCCACTACAATCCGGCGCACATGCTTGCGGTGAGTTTCTTCTTCACCACCTGTCTGGCGCTGGCGCTGCACGGCTCGCTGATCCTGTCTGCCGTGAACCCCAGCAAAGGCAAGGAAGTGCGCAGTCCTGATCACGAGGATACCTTCTTTCGCGACCTGATCGGATATTCCATCGGCACGCTCGGGATCCATCGCCTTGGTCTGCTGCTGGCGTTGAACGCCGGCTTCTGGAGCGCGGTCTGTATCGTGATCTCGGGAACCATCTGGTTCGACGAATGGGTCACCTGGTGGGATTGGTATCTGCAACTGCCTTGGTGGGCCGACATCGCAGGAGGCGTCAATGGCTGAGTATCAGAACATCTTCACCCAGGTTCAGGTGCGCGCCGCGCCTGAAATGGGGATGGTCGAGGATGTCGACCTTGGCAATCGGACCAGGGGCGCGAGCTTCTCGAACCTCGCCGGATGGTTCGGAAACGCGCAATTGGGGCCGATCTACCTCGGCACCTTCGGTGTGATCTCGCTGGCGACCGGGGCGATCTGGTTCATGCTCTGCGGGGCATGGTTCTGGTATGTCGCGGGGTTCAACCCGGCGGTGTTCTTGCGCGATCTGTTCTACATGTCGCTTGAGCCGCCAGCACCGGAGTATGGCCTGGGCTTTGCGCCGCTGGCCGAGGGCGGGTTGTGGCTGATCGCCAGCTTCTTCCTGCTGATCTCGGTCCTCACCTGGTGGGTGCGTACTTATCTGCGGGCCGAGGCGCTGGGGATGGGCAAGCATGTGTCCTATGCCTTTGCAAGTGCGATCTGGCTGTTTCTGGTGCTCGGGCTGTTCCGCCCTGTACTGATGGGCAGCTGGTCCGAAGCGGTGCCCTACGGGATCTTCCCGCACCTTGACTGGACGAACCTGTTCTCGCTGACCTATGGCAACCTGTTCTACAATCCGTTCCATGCGCTGAGCATCGCCTTCCTCTATGGATCTGCGCTGCTTTTCGCGATGCACGGGGCGACGATCCTGGCCGTCAGCCGCTTTGGCGGTGATCGCGAGATCGAGCAGATCGTGGACCGGGGGACTGCCAGCGAACGTGCTGCGCTGTTCTGGCGCTGGACGATGGGGTTCAACGCCACGATGGAGGGCATTCACCGCTGGGCCTGGTGGTTTGCGGTGCTGACGACGCTGACCGGCGGCATCGGTATCCTGCTGACGGGCACGGTTGTCGACAACTGGTACGTCTGGGCACAGGACCACGGCTACGCGCCGTTGAACTGACCCGAGAGGAGAATGTGATGGCCGACAAGTCCTACATCAACCAGACTGAAACGCAGCGCCTGCGATCCTGGATCCTGTCCGAAATGCTTTCGGGTGCCGGCAAGGCGGCGTTGTTTGTCGTGGCAATCGGGGTGGCTCTTTATGCGCTTTACCTCTTCAGCCTGCTTCTTCCCGAAGAAAGCAAGCAGGCTCCGGCGCCTATGCCGCAAAGCGCGATCGAGCAACCGCTTGGGGTGACCCGGATCGCCTGACGCTCGGGCGGCCCCGCAAGGGACCGCCCTTCGCCTTTCGGACCGTGCTGATTGGTCCGATCCCGCGGCCACCGAACCGGCCCGGTCTTGTTCCTGCTGGCGACAGGTGACTGGTGTCGTGTGTAAGGCCGCACGACACCCCTTTTCCCCTTCGGAGGCTGCCCAAATGACACGCCCCGTAACCCCGCTTCTCGACCGTATCTCGGGTCCTGCCGATATGAAGGCCCTGAGCGATGGCGATCTGGCAACGCTTGCCGACGAACTGCGGTCCGAAATCATTTCTGCAGTGTCTGAAACCGGGGGACATCTGGGGTCGTCGCTTGGCGTCGTCGAATTGACCGTGGCGCTCCACGCGGTCTTCAACACGCCCGCAGACAAGCTGATCTTCGATGTCGGCCACCAATGCTACCCGCACAAGGTGCTGACGGGGCGGCGCGACAGGATCCGTACCTTGCGCAAGGAGGGTGGGCTTTCGGGTTTCACCAAACGCTCGGAAAGTGCGTTCGATCCGTTCGGTGCCGCACATTCCTCAACCTCGATTTCAGCGGCGCTCGGCTTTGCCATCGGGCGCGAAATGGGAATGCCCACAGGCGATGCGATTGCCGTGATCGGCGATGGAGCCATCAGTGCGGGTATGGCCTATGAGGCGATGAACCACGCGGGCGATCTGGGCAAGCGCCTGTTCGTGATCCTGAACGACAATGAGATGAGCATCGCGCCGCCTGTCGGGGCCATGTCTAAATACCTCAGCGGATTGAACCCCTTGATGCCGCTGGCGAAGTTCGCCGAAGGGATGGAGGCCGCCCTGCCGGGCCCATTGCGCGAAGGTGCGCGGCGCGCACGCGCGTTGGTTACGGGGCAGCCGGATCGCGGGACGCTGTTCGAGGAACTGGGTTTCAGCTACATCGGGCCGGTCGACGGTCACAACATGGCAGAGCTGCTGTCGGTATTGCGCGCCGCCAAGGTGCGCGCGTCGGGCCCAGTGCTGATCCACGCGATCACCGTCAAGGGCAAGGGCTATGCCCCGGCTGAAACGGCGGCAGACAAGTATCACGGCGTGTCGACGTTCGACGTGGCATCGGGCACGCAGAAGGCCACGGCATCTAATGCACCGTCTTATACCAAGGTGTTCGGACAGGCCCTCGCGCAAGAGGCTTTGCATGACAGCCGCATCGTCGCCGTAACCGCGGCCATGCCGTCGGGCACCGGGGTGGACATTCTTGCGCGGCAGTTGCCAAACCGTGTCTTCGATGTCGGCATTGCCGAACAGCACGCCGTGACGTTTGCGGCTGGTATGGCCGCTGCGGGGCTGAGGCCGTTCTGCGCGATCTACTCGACCTTTCTTCAGCGCGCCTATGACCAGGTGGTGCATGACGTCGCCTTGCAAGGTCTGCCGGTGCGTTTCGCAATAGACCGGGCGGGGCTGGTTGGGGCGGATGGCGCGACGCATGCCGGGGCGTTCGACCTTGCCTATCTGTCGAACCTGCCGGGTTTCACAGTGATGGCTGCAGCCGACGAGGCCGAGCTGATGGATATGGTGGCTACGGCAGCAGCCCACGATGCGGGGCCGATCGCCTTTCGCTATCCGCGCGGCGATGGCGTTGGGGTGGACATGCCCCAGCGTGGACGCATCCTGGAGATCGGCAAGGGCAGGGTGGTGCGCGAGGGAACGGATGTCGCGCTGTTGTCGCTAGGCGCCCATTTGTCCGAGTGTCTTGCCGCAGCAGAAGAGCTGGATGCTGCAGGGATCAGCGTGACGGTTGCAGATGCGCGTTTCGCCAAGCCTCTGGATACGGGGCTGATCGAGCAACTGGTGCACCATCATGGCGTGGTTATGACGGTCGAGCAGGGCGCCCAAGGCGGGTTTGGTGCGCAGGTGCTGCACCATCTGGCAAACGCGGGGATCCTGGAAGGCGGGGTCAGCCTGCGGACGCTTACCCTGCCGGACAGGTTCATCGACCATGCCAGCCCTGACGTCATGTATCGCGCGGCGGGCCTCAGCCGTGCCGACATCGTGCGGACAGCCCAAGAGGCGCTGGCGCGTCGCAGCGGGCGCGTCGTTCGGATGATGCCACGCGACGCCCGCACGACCATGTGAAAAGGGCCGCCCCGAAGGACGGCCCCTGTTCAAGAGCACCTTATCGCGTCAGTTGGTTGCTGCGGGGGCCTCGCCTTCGGCAGGCGCGGCTTCGGCATCGACTGGCGCGGCAGAGAAGCTTGCAAGGAAAGCCGCAACATTCGCGGCGTCGGCTTCTTTCTTCACCTTGAAGACCATCTTGCTCTTGGCCTTGCTGTCGCCAGAGGCTTCCTTGATGAAAGCTGTCGGATCCTGCACATAGGTCGCAATCTTTTCCTCGTCCCAGACAAGGCCAGCGGCGCCTGCCTCTAGGATTCCTTCGCCGTACTTGAATCCCTCGTACGACGCGGCAGGACGACCGATGATGCCATAAAGGTTCGGCCCGGTCTTGGCGTTCTTCCCAGCCAGAACGTTGCCGTCGGCATCGGCAACCACATGGCAGGTCTGGCACTGGTTGAACACTTTCTTGCCCGCCTCGGCATCGCCGGCGGCAAGGGCCATGCCAGAGGACGCAGCCAGCATGGACAGTACAGTTATCGCATATTTCATCAAAAGCCTCCCGTTACGCCGATTGCATGCTGCGGCACACAGCATCGGTTGCACACATTATGGTTCATGCCACGGCATGGGCAAGGGCGCATTGCCGCCAAAGTGACGCAAGTGCTGTCACAAGGTGGTCAATATCCGCATCCGAGTGATGCGGGCCCGGCGTCAGGCGCAACCGTTCGGTCCCTTTAGGAACAGTAGGGTAGTTTATCGGCTGCACATAGATACCCCAGTCCTCCATCAGGATGTCCGAGATCATCCGGCACTTGACCGGATCGGCAATCAGGACCGGCACGATATGGCTGTCATTGGCCATATGTGGAATCCCGTGGTGGTCCAGGGCCGCGCGCAGCCGCGCGACCTGCTGGCGGTGCCGGGCGCGCTCGACGTCGCTGCGCTTCAGGTGCTGGATCGAGGCCGTGGCTGCCGCCGCGACCGCCGGCGGCAGCGCCGTGGTAAAGATGAATCCCGATGCGAAAGAACGGATGAAATCACACAACGCGGCCGAACCGGTGACATAGCCACCCACCACACCAAAGGCCTTGCCCAGCGTGCCCTCGATCAGGGTGACCCGATCGGCCAGCCCCTCGCGCTCTGTGACGCCGCCACCGCGGGGGCCATACATCCCGACCGCATGCACCTCGTCGATGTAGGTCATCGCGCCGTTTGCCTCGGCGACCTCGACGATCTCGCGGATCGGGCTGATGTCGCCATCCATCGAATAGACGGACTCGAACGCCACGATCTTGGGCCTGTCGCCCACGGCCCGCAACTTGCGGTCAAGATCGCGCCAGTCGTTGTGCTTCCAGATCACCTTGTCGGCACGCGAATGACGAACGCCTTCGATCATGCTCGCATGATTGCCGGCGTCAGACAGGATCACGGCATTGGGAATGCGCGCGCCCAGGGTTGAAAGGGATGACCAGTTCGACACATAGCCCGAGGTGAACAGAAGCGCCGCCTCCTTGCCGTGCAGATCCGCAAGCTCGGCCTCAAGCGCCAGGTGATGCACGGCGTTGCCCGAGATGTTGCGCGTTCCACCCGCACCGGTCCCGCAGGCCTGCACGGCTTCGATCATGGCGCCGACCACTGCCGGGTGATGTGCCATCCCGAGATAGTCGTTCGAGCACCAGACCGTGACTTCGCGCGGCTCGCCCCGATGGTTCACCGCACGGGTCTGCGTGCCACACTGGCGCTGCAGATTTGCATAAATGCGATAGTTGCCCTCAGCCTTCAGCGTTTCCAGCTGCTCGGTGAAAATCCGATCAAAGTCCATGCGTATTCTCCTTGAGCCCCGCCGTCGGCGGGGTCTGGGTCTTGGACGCTGGCGGATCGATCATCCAGCGCCAGAGTTTCTGGTCAGGCAGCGGCAGCACCATGAACCAGTGCTCCAGCAGGGCGAGAAGGGTAAGCGCGGTCAGCAGGGCAAAGCCTGCCTCCAGACCCGGGCTTTCGGCGGTGATCAGTCGTTCCAGCCAGCATCCGGCTGCAAAGCACAGTGCCGTGACCGAAACCGGGAAGAAGCCGTTCATCGGGCGGTGGCGAAAATGGCTGGGAAGATGGGCAAGCGGGGTTGGTAGAAACTCGGTATTGATGTTGGCCACGCCGAAAAAGAGGTTGAGCTTGGCCGAGATGCGGGCCGCGAAAAGGACTGCAAATGTGAGAAAACCGAAGTGGTTCGTCGCGTTCCACGCAACGGCGCCCATCAGTATCGTGGCCACAGCCAACAGGATCTCGTGATAGGCGATGGTGCCGAAGGCGCGCAGGAAGCGTTCCCACTCTGGCGTATTGGCGGGGCAGGGGCGCGCGTTCGGACCAGTGATGATGCCTGACAGGAACGCGAGCTCGATCCAGCCCCAGATTGCCAGGGCTGACAGGAATGCGATGTAGACACCCCAAGGGGACGCATCCTCAAGCGTATGGTTGAGCCCCAGGATTCCCGCGCCAAGCAGCGGCAAGCCCAGCAGAACCGACCATAGGTGATCGTCCGGCCCCCCGTTGTCCGCGCGACGCACGCGCATCAGGATGATCCCGGTCGAGAACCACCACAGGAACAGGGCCGCAAGTGCGGCAAGCCAGGGATTGCCTGTCATCGCGGCCTCCCGACAGGTGCGGACACCGCCGGGCAGGCCACGTCATATGCCTGCGTCCCGATCAATAGGACGGCTCCAGCCGAACGTTCGCCGGCAGGTCATGCCGGAGTGTCGGGATCGTGTAGAGCGCCACGAATGCCGCCAGCGCTCTGGTGCCCGCGGCCCAGCCCGCCAGCTTCCCGCCGAGACCGCCCTTTCTCTTCGCTGCATCCATTGCGATGAAGGCCTTGTTCATGCGTTCGAGGTTCGGGATCCAGCGGCGGTGATCAATATCAAGCTCGATCGGGAAGATCTGGCGCGCTATGGTCGAGGTCTTGCGGAACACCTCCTGATCATACCACGCGATATCGACGCCAAGTGCCTTGTGAAACTCGGGCCGGGCATGGTCACGCACCCACATGGTCGAGTAAACGGCCGTCAGGAAGAACTTGATCCAGAGCGTGTTGACGAACGATGTCGTCAGCTTGGGATCCGTCTTCATCAGCAGCGCGAAGGCCTCGCCATGGCTGAACTCGTCATTGCACCATTCCTTGAACCATTTGAAGATCGGGTGGAAGCGGTGCTCGGGATGTGCCTCGAGGTGGCGGTAGATGGTGATGTAGCGCGCATAGCCGATCTTCTCGGACAGATAGGTCGCGTAGTAGATGAATTTGGGCCGGAAGTAGGTGTACTTCTTGGCCTTCGTCAGGAAGCCCAGGTTGACGGCCACACCCGCCTCGCGCAGCGCATCGTTTATGAAGCCTGCGTGCCGGGCCTCGTCGCGGCTCATGTAGCTGAACAACTCACAGATATCAGGATTCTTCCCGCGCCGCTTCATTTCCTTGTAGAGCACGCAACCCGAGAACTCGGCCGTGCAGGAAGACACCAGGAAGTCGATGAACTCTCGCTTCAGTTTGGGCTCCATGCCCGCCCAGTCGATCGTGTCCCAAAGCTCGTTCTTCTTGAAGTGCCCCTTGTTCGGGTCGGATTTCATCTGTGCGATCAACTTGTCCCAGTCCTTGCGGACGGGGGTCACGTCGATGCGGTCCATCTCGTCGAAATCGGTCGTGTAGAAACGGGGATTGAGCAGCGTCGTTTCCGTGGCCATCGCTGTGGTATCGGTGGTCTCGGGCAGGATTTCCGCGTGGTCGGGATAAAGATCCATCGGGGTGGCGTTCATAGCGTAACCTCTTCGGAAAACGAGAACTCGCACAGCTCCATGAAACCGAAATCACCGGTCAGACGGGTCCATAGCCGTTCGAGCGGCGTTGCGCGGGTGATAGTGGCGGTACGGTCCTCGACAATCAACTCGCCATAGGCAGCCAGGACCGGCTTGCCATGTACCAGAACCTCGTCGCCGGGATAGACCACGGCGCCGTTGTTGAACCGGACATGGGCATGAAGCGCCTCGAAGCGGTGGCTGACCTCCACGGTGCAGGGCACCTCTTCCGTGCGGCGGGCAAATAGCGGCATATCAAAGGCTCCTTTCATTCGCTGGGAAGCAAGGCCGCAAAGGCCGCTTCATTGTCCGATCCAAAGGCCGTCAACTCGACGCTCCACCCCGAGGCGGGGTCGGTCAGCGTCAGGCGGCCATTCTGATGGCGGGCGAGCGTGACCGGCGCATCTTCGGACACGCGCGAAACGGTGCGCGCGCGGTCGAGGCCGCTTCCGATGACGGTCACGAAGCCGCCGTGATCAAGATGCATCAAAAGCGTGCCGTCAGGCTCGTACAGCGTCACGGCCTTGGCGCCGCCGGTTCTGACGATCAGTTGCCGATCTGCAATGACAGCGCTGTCCTTTGGCTGGCCGGTCGGTTCTCGCCCGGTCAGAACAGCGTAGGAGACAAGCAGGAGGCTGGCGATCACAAGTGCCAGCATCAGCCGCACAAGCGGGGTCGGGATCATTTCCCGGTCACGCTCGCGCAGAACTTCGTGCGATGCGTTGGTCATTTTGGTCATCCTGTGGCGAGGGCATAGTCACGGTCGAAACCCGCTTCCTGCACGGTTTTCCGCGTCAGGACGGGCAGGGCCTGCCGCGCTTCGGCGGCTTCAGCCAGGATCCGGGCCACCTGGGCGGCCTCGGGAATGCAACGAAGCGCCGGTTCCGTATGGCGCATCCGCCAAGGCCGCACGTGCGGCCAGCAGACCAGATAAGAAAGACGCGTTTCTTCGGGCGTGGCAAGCGCGATCGTACCCGTTCCGCTGCGCCGCAGATCCAGGCTGGCAGCCTTGATCTGGGTGTGCGGCAGGTTGAGCGTGATGGTCAGCGCGGCACCAATCCGCATCGCCACGCGGGCGGTCGTGATTGTGTAAAGCGTCGTGCGCGCCTGCACCCAGGCAATTGCGTAGATTACCAGGCAGGCGGCAAGGCCAAGCCCGAGGTAGGGCAGGGCGATCGCGAACGCCGTCAGCGGTGGCAGTTCAGCCGCCGCCGCCCCCCCGCGCCAAATGGCGATCAGGACAAAATAGCCTGCGACCCAGGTCAGACCCATCGCCTCGCGCGCCAGGGCCAGCGCATCTGGCCGGCCCTGCCAGAGCACGGTCTCGCCTGCAGGCGGCCGTTCGGGCAAGCCGGGAATGGGTTCGAAATCAAAGTCGCTTTCATGTTGTGACATGAGCAGGGTCTCCTGGCGTGGTGGTGATCCGGCCCCCCCGGTCTTTCGCGCCGGGGGTGGCCCTTGTCATGGGTGGATCAAAGCGAATCCCAGCGGCTTCTCTTGCGGTCGGCGGCAAAGAGCGTACCACCGCCATAGAAGGCGCTGATCTTGTCTTCCTCCAGAAGCGTGACCTCGGTGCTGGAGCGTGTCGTGGGCACCGACCCGAACAGGTCTGACGGGATCGAGTCGATCTTCACGCGATCAGACTTGATCTTTGACATCGGCATCGGGATCAGGCGCTTGCCACCACTGTCGAGCGTGACCTCCAGATAGCGGACCAGCTGTTCCGGGGCATCCACCCACAAGTCCGAAATGGTTCCGACGTAGAGGTGATCCGACGCCTGGACGGGAAGTCCTCGTGGATCGCGCCCGGCGGACACAGCAAAGCCTTCGGAAATCGAAAGCGGTACGATCTTGTTGTGCCCGTGACCGTCAAGCTCCGGTACATTGCGCCGGGGCGCCCAGGACGCAGGACCAACGCCATCGAGCATCGGATCGCCCGTCGGGGCATGGGGAAAGCCCTCGGACACCGCTGTGCGGGCTAGCGCCACTTCGCGTGCTTCACGCTCGCCGTTGGGAACGGTCACCTCACCACGCCCGTCGCGCAGCAGAAAGGTCTTCTGCTTTGGCAACGGAAATGGCCCCTGGTTTGGTGCGGCCGCGCCATCTTCGGTCTCCAGCGGATAACCTTCGCGCATGTTTTCGGTCTGAAGATAATAGATGAGGGCGGCAAAGAAGCCCCAGAAAAGCCAGATCGCAAGGCTTGCCAGGTCGAAGCTGCCAAAGAAGTTTACACCTACCATGTGAGGGTCCTCCGGGGTCAGGTGGGGAATTCGGCAAGCCCGATGCGGGTGTTGCCTTGTTCTGGTTGGGGGTGCAGGATCCGCGTGCGGACAAGCGGCCCGAGCGCGACGAGGGTGACGAAGAGAAGTCCGATTTCAAGGTGATAGACAAAGCTGTAGCCAGAGGCCGGGGTTGCCAGCGCCTCGCCCAGACGGCCCGACATCGCAAGGTGACCGACTGCGTCGCGCAAGAACCCACCAAAGGCGACGGCAAGTCCCGCCGCCGTGGCCTGTGCCGCGCCCCAGGCGCCCAGCACCAGACCGCGCCCGGCAAGACCGCGCTCGGGCAGGTTCATCGCAGCCGTCAGCGTGGCAACCGAAAACAACCCGCCCCCCAGTCCGATGCCGGCCGCGCCGATGTAGAACAGTGCCATTGAGTCCACCGGGGCAGCAAAAACCACCGCCGAGAACGCGGTAATCCCGGCAAGGATGCCGCGCGCGGCCATCCGGAAGGTGTCCATCCCGCGTCCCAACCAGCGTGCGGCCAGAGCAAACCCGATCAGCGCGCCGCCCGCCCAGGTCGCGGTCAAGAGCGTCGTGGCGGAAACCGACAGCCCCAGTATCTCGCCACCATAAGGCTCCAGCAGAACGTCCTGCATGTTGAAGGCCAGCGCGCCCAGCGCCACCACGGCCATCAGACGCTTGGCATCGGGCACCGATTTCAGATCTGCCCACGCCGCGCCGAATTTCGGTCGGGGTGCCGTGCGCTCGGCCTCCGACATCGGCCGCACCTTCTCCTGCTTCCAGAGCGCGATCAGGTTCAGGATCAGCGTGGCCGCTCCACAGCCCTGCACCACGCGCACCAGCGTGATCGGATCATAGTCGCGCAGCAGCCAACCGACGATCAATGACGAGATGCCCATCCCGATCAGGAACATTACATACAGCAACGCCACAACCCTCGGCCGCGTCTCGTCGGTGGCCCGATCGGCGGCCAGCGCAAGCCCGGCTGTCTGCGTCATGTGCAGCCCTAGCCCTGTCATCAGAAACGCCAGTGCCGCCAGAACTTCGCCCGCCCACAGCGGGCCATGCACCTGATCGCCCGACAGCACGATCAGTGCAAACGGCATGACGGCAAGTCCGCCCATCTGCCAGAGCGATCCGAACCACAGATAGGGGATGCGCTTCCATCCGATCGCGCTCCGGTAAGTGTCGGAATGGAACCCCAGGATTGTCCGGAAGGGCGCGACCAGAACCGGCAGCGCGATCATCAAGGCCACGATGGTCGCAGGCACCGAAAGCTCGACGATCATCACCCGGTTCAGCGTACCAAGCAAAAGCACGCTCGCCATGCCGACCGAGATCTGGAACAGCGACAGTCGCAAAAGCTGGCCAAGCGGCAGCCCTTCGGATGCCGCATCCGCGAACGGCAGCATCGAAAGGGAAAGCGACTTGATGTGCTTCTTGCGAAGGATCACGGCCTGAACTCCAGACAGTCGGAAATGTAGAAGCCCCGCGAGATGCGGGCCACGTGGGTCAAACGGTGGCCGGTTGCGCGCGAAAGGCGATCGAAATCCTGCGGCACCATTGTGGGCGAGCGGTCTGTCCTGGGGAACAGCCGACCCACCGACCACAAGGCCATCAGCAGCGGCGTCCGGGGCGCGACGGTGAAGACCACGCTTCCAGCGGTCCGCGCGCCCAGCCGGTCCAGCGCCCGGGCGATATCGGTGGACGCGTAGTAGATCATGCTGTCCATCGCCATGACGTGGTCGAACTGGCCAAGCCCGTCGCCAAGCATGTCACCGCTATGAAAACTGACCTGCGCCGCGTGCGCCTCGGGCAAGCGCGCGCGTGCGATCTCGATCAGACCGGGCGAGATATCGACCGCCACCACCTGTGCGCCACGCGCGGCCAACTCCGCAGTCATCTGTCCTGCGCCACAGCCTGCATCCAGGATCCGCGCGCCCCGCAGATCATCAGGCAGGCGCGCCAGCATTGCAGCGCGCATCCGGTCACGGCCTTCGCGCACTGTCTGGCGGATCCGACTGACCGGCGCATCCGAGGTCAGGCGCGCCCAAACGTGAGTGGCGCTCCGGTCGAAGTAGTGCTCGACGCGGGTTAGTGTGGTCGCGTAGTCGGACATCAGTCGAACCCCAGCAACTCGAAGATTTCGCGGTCCGGCAGCGGCGCGGGGGCCAGTGGTTCGGTCCCCTGCCACAGCGTTTCCGCCAACCGGACATACTCGGCACGGCACGCCATGATGTCGTCGTCTGCATCCATCTCGAACAGGGTCTTCTTCTTCAGACGTGACCGGCGAATGGCGTCCAGATCAGGCATGTGGGCAATCCGGTTGAAGCCTACACGGTCGCAGTAACGATCCACTTCGTTCGTCTCGCGACTGCGGTTGGCGATGCAACCGGCAAGCCGAACCTTGTAGCTACCCGATTTGGCCTGCACCGCCGCGATGATCCGGTTCATTGCGTAGATCGAGTCGAAATCGTTGGCCGTGACGATCACCGCCCGGTCGGCGTGTTGCAACGGCGCGGCGAAACCACCGCAGACCACATCGCCCAGCACGTCAAAGATCACCACATCGGTATCATCCAGCAGATGATGCTGCTTCAGCAACTTGACTGTCTGGCCCACGACATAGCCGCCACAGCCCGTACCTGCCGGCGGCCCCCCCGCCTCAACGCATTTCACGCCATTCCAGCCATCGAAGACGAAGTCCTCAGGGCGCAGTTCCTCGGCATGAAAGTCGACGTCCTTGAGGATGTCGATCACGGTCGGCACCAACCGCCCGGTCAGGGTGAAGGTCGAATCGTGCTTCGGATCACACCCGATCTGCAGCACGCGCTTGCCCAGCATGCTGAAGGCGGCCGACAAATTCGACGAGGTCGTCGATTTCCCGATGCCGCCCTTGCCGTACACGGCAAAGACCTTGGCACCCTCGATCTTCATGCTGTCGTCCTGGTGGACCTGGACAGAGCCGTCTCCATCCAGCCCCCGCAGGTTGGGGATCTCGTCGCGCGGGCTCATAGGCGTGCCTCCTCGGCGGCGAAGTGGCTGGCATGCCCCTTCTTCTGTTCACAAATATCCCGGGGGTGCGGGGGCTGGCCCCCGCTCCGCCAGACGACATGGGCGAAACCTTCTGTCATTCCGCCGCAATCCCTTCCAACCGATCCTCGAGCTCATCCGCCGCCCCCTGCAGGGCCGCCAGCATTGCCGCATCAGGATGCCAGTAGTTCCGGTCGCTTGCCTCCAGCAGACGGTTCGCCATCCGCGCGCTCGCCTGCGGGTTCAAGTCCGCCAGGCGCCGGCGCATTGTGTCGTCCAGCACAAAGGTTTCCGACAGGCGTTGGTAGACCCAAGGGTCGACAGCCTTCGTCGTGGCCGACCAGCCAAGGGTGTTGGTCACATGGGCCTCGATCTGCCGGACGCCCTCGGGGCCATGCTTCAGCATCCCCTCGTAGAACTTCGGGTTCAGCGCGCGGGCACGGCTTTCCAGCGCGATCTGATCGCGCAGCGTCCGCACTTTGCCCGTGCCCCGGGTCTGGTCGCCGATGTAGACCGGCGTCTCTGCACCGCCTCCACGCGCCCGTCGTACCGCGCGGGCAATACCGCCCAGCGTGTCGAAGTAGTGATCGACCGAGGTGACGCCCAGTTCCACCGACTCGAGGTTCTGGTAAGCGATGTCGACGTTCTTCAGCGCCTTTTGCAGCAGGGCGGCGTTCTTCACCGCCTGCCCGTCGCGACCATAGGCGAAGGATTTGCGCGCCTCATAGGCGTCGGCCAGTTCATCCTCTTCGCCAAAGGCTGAAGATCCGACGAGGGTGTTGACGTTGGATCCATAGGCGCCTTCGGCGTTCGAGAAGACCCGCAAGCTCGCCGTTTCCATGTCGACACCCATCTGCGATGCATAGGCAAGGGCATGTGCACGGATAAAGTTCTGCGCCTCGGGTTCGTCCGCAGTTGCGGCCTTCCACGCTGCCTCGGCCAGCATCCGTGTCTGCAACGGCAGAAGATCGCGGAAGATGCCCGAAAGCGTCATCACCACGTCGATGCGCGGTCTCCCCAGATCTTCCAGCGGGATCAGATCGGCCCCCGCCAGACGACCAAAGCTGTCAAAACGCGGGCGCGCGCCCATCAGGGCCAGCGCCTGCCCGATGGGTCCACCGTCTGACTTGATATTGTCCGAACCCCAGAGAACCAGCGCGATCGAACGCGGCAGCGTCGGATGCGCCTCCAGCAGGCGCTGCGCCTGCTTTGCCCCATCGCGCAGGGCGAACTCGGTTGGCATCCGGAACGGGTCGAAGGCATGGATGTTGCGCCCCGTGGGCAGGATCTCGGGGCTGCGGATCAGATCGCCGCCTGGCACAGGTGCAATGAACCGGCCCGACAGGGCGCGAAGAAGCGCAGGTATTTCAGTGTTTTGCGCAAGCTTCTCTGCGTAATTTGCACGCGTTTCAGCATTGCCGTCCGCAAGGATCGAAAGATACTCCGTCATTGCGGCGTCGCTCAGCGGGCGGCCCAACACGTGCAAACCGTCGGGGATCAGGGCCTCTTCGGTTTCCAGCAGCTTGATCCACAGCGCTTCCGGCGCATGGCCACCCAGATCGACGGCCATCGCCTGCTCTGCGATCAGAAGCTCAAGCTCGGGCAGTTCCGGCGCCTCGGGTTCGGTCGTGCGCCACCGCTTGAGGCTATCCTTCAACTCCAGCAGGCCCTTGTAGAGGCCCGCTTGCGCAAGCGGCGGTGTCAGATGGGTCACGGTGATCGCGTTCGACCGACGCTTGGCGAGCGAGGCTTCCGACGGGTTGTTCGCGGCGTAAAGGTAAATGTTCGGAAGACCCCCGATCAACCGGTCGGGCCAGCAGCCCGCACCCATCCCGGCCTGCTTGCCTGGCATGAACTCAAGCGCGCCATGCATCCCGAAATGCAGCAACGCGTCAGCGCCAAAATCCTCGCGCAGCCAGCGATAGAAGGTTGTGAACGCATGGGTCGGGGCGAAGCCATGTTCGAACAACAGGCGCATCGGGTCGCCTTCGTAGCCAAAGACCGGCTGGATGCCGACCGTGACATTGCCGAACCGCGCGCCCAACACGAACACGCCGCGTCCGTCGGATTGCAGGCGCCCCGGCGCGGGCCCCCACACGGCCTCGATCTCGGCAAGCCACGGTGTGCGGGCCACGATATCGTCGGCGGGGACATGCGCCATCACGTTTGCGGCCTGACCGAACTGCGCGGCATTGCCATGGAGAACCACTTCCCGCAGGTCATCGACGGTTGCAGGGGGCACGAGGTCATAGCCCTCGGCGGCCATCGCATGAAGCGTGTTGTGCAAGGATTCAAAGACGCTGAGGTAGGCTGCGGTCCCGACTGCCCCGGCGTTCGGCGGAAATCCGTAGAGAACGATCGCGACCTTGCGTATGGCCACGTCGGAACGGCGCAGCCGTGCAAGACGCGCAACCTTGTTGGTCAGTGCGGCGATCCGTTCGCCGCAAGGCGCCATGGCGCGCACCTCGGAACTGCCCGTGCAACCTTTGGCGCAACCCGCGCAAGGCTCGACGCCATGGCGTCCGGCAAAAACCGTCGGGTTCGTCGCACCGTCGATCTCTGGCAGTGCGATCAGCATTGTCGTTTCGACCGGCCCCAGCCCTCCCGCCGAAGCTGCCCATTGCGCCAGGGTCTGAAACTCGAGCGGATGGGCCGCGACATAGGGCACGTCGAGGGCCGACAATGTCGTCACCGCGGCCGGGCTGTCGTTATAGGCAGGCCCTCCAACAAGGCTGAAGCCGGTCAGCGACACGAGCGCGTCGATCGTGCTGCCGTGCGGGCCAGTGAAAAAGGCGTCTATCGCAGGGCGCCCGTCCAAGCCGCCCGCGAATGCGGGAACCACAGCCAGCCCCTGTGCCTCGAAGGCCGCGATGACGGCATCGTAGTGTGCCCGATCATCCGCCAGCACATAGGATCGCAGGATGAGTAGACCGACCGTCGCCTTTGCACCCGCCGGGCGCGGCAGGTCGGACAGGCGCGTTGTGATGCGATCGGGCAGGGCGGGGTGATAAAGCCCGACTTCGGGGTAGTCGATCGGGGCCTTGGCCGTGACCCGAGCGAAATCGCGGTTCGTGGCATAGCGCGAGACGAGATAGCGCAACATCTCCTCGATGTTGTCGTCCGATCCGCCCAGCCAATACTGCATCGACAGGAACCACGCGCGCATGTCCTGCGCCTTGCCCGGCAGGAAACGCAGGATCTTCGGCAGACGGCGCAACAGCCGCATCTGTTTTTCGCCCGAGGCGGCAGAGGGCCCCTTCGAGCCGCGCAGTTTCTTCATCAGTTGCATCGCGGCCGAGGCCGGCTTCGTCATGTCGAGGTCGCCCATCTTCGTCAGGCGCACGATCTGCCCATCGGCGATGATGCCGACGAAGGCATCGCAACGCGCACGCGCCGCCGTCAGATCCGGCAGGATCGGGGCAATGTGCTCCTCGAGGAAAAGAAGATTGGCGATAACGATGTCTGCGTCGCGCAGGGCGGCCTGACATTCGGCGCGCGCCGCCGGGTTGGTGCCCCATTCGGCTGCGGCAAAGATCTCGACCGATATCCCGGGGAAGTCCTGTTGCAATTTCGGCGTCACGCGCGCCGCAGGGCCTGCCGCATGACGGTCGAGGGTGACGATAACCACCCGATAGCCCTGGATCATCCGATCATCGCGCATAGTGGGCCTTTGCCTCATAAAGCGTGTCGATGCTGATTTGCTGCAGGCCACGCGCAAGGGCGAACGCCTCGGTGTTGCGCCGCGCCTTGCCGCGCACGAAGAAAGGGATCTTCTTGAGTTCTCGTTCGGCGTCGGACAGCCACACGATCGTATCTGGAAGCGCGGATGCGCCGGGCATCGAGCCCGCCGCATCCGCAGCCGCACGGGCGGCTCCGCCGTCAAACGCCACGGGTTGATTCTCGGCAGCACTGCTCAGGCGGTCCGAGGGTGAAACTGCCGGCTCGTCGGACGGACGCGGCGCATGGCCGCCGTGATGCGACGGGCCGGCGGCGTCATGGAACTCGAAATCGTCGCGGAACATGTGCAGAAGGTGCTCTTCAAGCCCCATCACAAGCGGGTGGATCCACGTATCGAAGATGACGTTTGCGCCCTCGAACCCCATCTGAGGCGAGTGCCGCGCCGGAAAATCCTGCACGTGGACCGGCGCCGAGATCACCGCGCAGGGGATGCCCAGGCGCTTGCCGATGTGGCGTTCCATCTGCGTGCCCAGGATGAGTTCGGGCTGCAGCGCCGCGATTGCCGCCTCGACCTCGAGATAGTCGTCGCTGACCAGCGGCTCGACCCCGTAGTCGCGCGCGGCGGCCCGCAGCGCGCGGGCCTGTTCGCGGTTGTAACACCCCATGCCGACCACCTCGAAGCCGATTTCATGGGCGGCGATGCGGGCGGCAGCGATGACGTGGGTCGCGTCGCCAAACAGGAACACACGCTTGCCGGTCAGGTAGGTCGAGTCGACCGAGGCCGCCCACCAGGGCTGGCGCAGGCGACTTTCATCCGGCCGAAGCGCTGTTCCGGCCAGGGTCGCAACCTCTTCCACAAAGGCGCGGGTTGCGGCGACACCGATCGGAATGGTGCGGGTCCAGGGCTGGCCGAAGGTCTTTTCGCAGTAGCGCGCCGCGGATTCGGCTGTTTCCGGGTAAAGCAGCACGTTGAAATGTGCGGCACCCATCCGGGCGATGTCGGTCGGCCGTGCGCCCATCGGTGCGGCCACGTTCACGTCGATCCCCATTTCCTCGAGCAGCGCGGTGATCTCGATCAAGTCGTCGCGATGGCGGAACCCGAGCGCGGTGGGTCCGAGGATGTTGCAGCTGACCCGGGCAGTCCGGGGCATCGGCCGGGCCAGATGCCGAACGATCTGCAGGAAAGTCTCGTCCGCGCCGAAGTTCTCTTTGCGTTGATAGGACGGCAACTCGAGCGGGATCACCGGTACTGGCAGCCCAAGCGCCTCGGCGAGACCGCCGGGATCGTCCTGGATCAGTTCTGCGGTGCAGGAGGCGCCAACCAGGATCGCCTCGGGCTTGAAACGGTCATAGGCCGCCTGTGCCGCGCC
Organism: Rhodobacter sp.; assembly: GCA_041738105.1. Lineage (GTDB taxonomy): Bacteria > Pseudomonadota > Alphaproteobacteria > Rhodobacterales > Rhodobacteraceae > Aliitabrizicola. The sequence goes on from JBGSQL010000149.1 coordinate 67,994, forward strand.
CCGGAAGAGGTTGGCGGTGTCGGAACCAAGGTCGCGCGCCTGAAACGTGGTGTAGGTTACCGGCGGGCGCTTGCCGCGCCGTTCGATCATCGTGAAAAGCAGATCGGCATAGGTATCGCCCTGAGGCGCGTGCAGCACATAGTGCAGCCCCTCCATCCCGGTTGCGACCCGCATCGCCCCGACGTGGGGCGGGCCCTCATAGGTCCATACGGTAAGCTTCATGGCTGCCACCTGACCCAGGGCGCATCGCCCCCCGGACCCGTCGCGGATATCTTGCCCAAGAAGAAGCCAGAGCGGGTCATTCGGCCGCCTCCAGCCGCTGACCGGCTCCAAGCAGCGCGCGGCGGCGCAGCGGGCGCGAGAAGAGCGCGGCAAGATCGCCCGCCTGTTCGTAGAAATGAACCGGTGTGAAAACCAGTTCGATCGCCCATTTGGTGGTCAGCCCTTCCGCTTCGAGCGGGTTGGCAAGGCCGAGCCCACACACCGTGAGATCCGGGCGTGCGGCGCGGGCGCGGGCCAGTTGCAGATCGACATCCTGACCTTCGGACAGCGTCGGGACAGCCGGCAGCAAATCAAGCTCGGGGCCGAGGATGTCCCGGTGCAGGTAAGGTGTGCCGACCTCAAGCGGGCGCATGCCACATTCCCGGGCAAGGAAGCGGGCGAGCGGCACCTCGAGTTGGCTGTCAGGAAAGAAGAAAAGCGTGCGATCGCGCAAGGTTTCGGCATGGGCGGCCACAGCCTTGCGCGCCCGCGCACGGGGGGCGGCGGTTGCAGCCTCGAATACCTCATCGGAAACGCCGAATTCATCCGCCACTGCCCGAAGCCAGAGGGTTGTGCCTTCTTCGCCGAAGGGGAAGGGGGCAGGCAGCGCGCGGGCGCCGCGACGGATCAGGGCGTCACGGGTGTCGCCGAGGAATGGTTGGGTCAGCGCGAACACCGTGTTCGGCCCCACGGCGGGAATGTCGCCCGAACGGCGGGCCGGCAGGACGCGGACTGGACCGATGCCCATTGCCGCAAGCAGCGCAAGCGCCTGATCCTCGACCACGTCGGGCAGGGCGCCGACAAGCAGCAATTCCCGCGCGTCGGTTTGCGGCAGCACCGGGACCATCGAGGCAAGGCAGGCATCTTCGCCCTGCGTAAAGGTGGTCTCGATGCCTGACCCCGAGAAGTTCAGGATGCGCACATGGGGGGCATGTTTTACGCTCAGCCGTTCGGCGGCCTTGGCGAGATCCAGCTTGATGACTTCGGACGGACAAGAGCCGACGAGGAAAAGCTGCCGGATATCGGGGCGGCGCGCGAGCAGCCGGTCGACTTCACGGTCGAGTTCGACCTGGGCATCGGCAAGGCCTGCGAGATCCTTCTCTTCCAGGATCGCCGTGCCGAATCGGGGTTCTGCAAAGATCATCACCCCGGCGGCAGATTGCAGCAGATGCGCGCATGTCCGGCTGCCCACCACCAGAAAGAACGCATCTTGCATCTTGCGGTGTAGCCAGATGATTCCCGTCAGCCCGCAAAACACCTCGCGCTGGCCACGCTCGCGCAAGACAGGCAAGTCCCGGCAGCCGGTCGGGCCAGGGGCGGATGGCGCGGTCATGCGGTCATCCCCCCTTCAAGCCGGGCCATGCGCAGCTTCCACAGAAACTGACCGGCGTTCACCACGTAGGCGGCATAGGCCGCAAGCGCGATCCCGAGCAAAGCCTGTGGAGCAAGCGATCCTGCCCAGAGCGCCATCAAGTAGGCGGTGTGCAGGCCGATCACGACAAAGCTGAAAACGTCTTCCCAGAAGAAGGCCGGTGCGAAGAGATAGCGACCGAAGACTTCCTTCTCCCAGATCGCGCCGGTGATCATGATCGTGTAGAGCAGGCCCGTCTTGATCACGATGGAGACCGTGGCTGCGGCATAGCCTTCGCCGGTTGCCAGGCAGCGCAAGACCAGCACCAGCGAAACTGCGAAAGCCAGGAACTGGACAGGCGCGAGGATGCCTTGCACCAACGTCCAGCGCGATGCGTCGCGCCGGGCCCGCTCGGTCGGAGAATAGAGCCCGGTCTGCGGTCTGACGTGCGTGGCTTCCGTCATCTGGCGCCCCCCTGCAGCGTCCAACTTGCATCGACTTTGCTCTGTCACAGGAAAGGTGTCAACTAAATCTTACACTCGAAAACTGGACACTTCCGGGTGATCGGTGAACGGCGCCGCTCAGAAAGTTTGGTGAATTATAAGAAGAAATCTCTGCTGGCGGTCCGTTTTACGAAGTAGTTCGATCCGCGGAACTTGCATGTGTCAATTTGCTTTGACAACGGTCATACGATATCGGACTGTAAATCAGCGCGCAAAAACGGCGGGCCTTTGCGATGGCTGAGCCCGTCGCGCCCGTCACGAAGGGGGTCATCATGAGTGACACTCAGGTCCGAGACAGCAAGGCTTGCTTTCCAGATGGGAGCGACCCGATTTCGGCATTCGCGGCGGGTGTCCTTGATGTTCTGGTGGATCGCAATCGCAGAACGACCAGCGCCCTTCGGCGCGACCTCGTGGTGGCGCTGTCCGAAGGCATGGTCGCGCAGGATGAGATGCGGATCGGTGCAACCCTGCGCGAAATTCGCCGGGCCTGCATTTCTCCATCGGCAATGGCGGATACCTACATTCCAGAAGCCGCCGCGCTTCTCGGGGCGTATTGGGCGACCGACCGGATGGGCTTTTCCGACGTGACGATCGCCACTGCGCGCCTTCAGGCATTGGTCCGTGCGATCGGGACGCGGTGGGGCGGCGACGCCACGCATGTCCCAGGGCGGCGATCGATCCTGATGGTCGTGCCTGAAGGCGAGGATCACACGCTCGGGGCGGTCGTCGCCAGCGGACGGTTGCGCCGGATGGGCCTGTCCGTCTGTTTGCGTCTTGGCCCCAGCCGCACCGAGGTGATGGAGATCCTGCGGACGCGCAGTTTCGATGCGGCAATGATTTCGATCGGTCATGGGCAACAGCTTGAAGCCCCGCGGAAAATGGTTAACACGCTGCGGTGTTTCGGGCCGCGCGGGTTGCCGATTCTGGTTGGAGGTTCGGCGGACGCGTCCGGCGCAGATCTGGTGGCCGGAACCGGGGCCGACTTTGCGACTCAGGACTTGGGCGCGGCGCTTGCCTTTTGTGGTCTCGCCGGGGTCGGACAGGACAGTGCCGAAAGTGTGGCGCCGTTGCGACGGCGTGGATGATGCCGCCACGATCCGCTTTGGGTCGATGGCCATGGGTTAGATGATCTTGTGAAAGCTCTGGATCGCAACAGCACGAAAGGTGGATCGATCACATCCATCCCCCCCGATCTGATGGGGCAGATCATCGCGACTGCTTCCGACATTGCGCTGATCATTTCGGAGGCGGGGGTGATCGGAACGGTTCTGGTCAATCCGCATCACCGATCATTCGGCAGCCTGACCCATTGGGAAGGGCAACCCTTGCGGTCCATCCTGACAACCGAAAGCATCGCAAAGTTCGAGGCGCGTGTTCAGGAACTGATCGCGCAAGGCGGAACGCGGGCCGTCGAGTTGAACCATGTGGACGACCAAACACCAGAGTTTCCAGTGCGTTATGCGCTTCACCGGATCGAGGCAGATGGATCTGTCCTGATGCTGGGACGCGATCTGCGACCGATTGCCGAGATGCAGCAGCAACTTGTCAAGGCGCAGCTTGCGCTGGAGCGTGACTATGAGGCGCAGCGCGAAATCGACACCCGCTATCGGGTGCTGATGGAAACGACACGCGACGCGATCCTGGTCGTGTCCATGTCGACGGGACGGATCGTCGACCTCAATGCGCTGGCCGCCGTGATGCTGGGCGGATCGCGTCAGGATCTGATCGGCGCGGCGATTGCGCAAGAGTTCGAGGGGCGGCGGCGCGGCGAGTTTCTCGAGAACCTGGCAAGCCTCGCGGTGGCCGATGCCATAGCACCGCTGGAGCTGCAGGCGCGGCGGTCGCACAAGCGGTTGCTGGTGGTTCCGACGGTATTTCGGGCCGCTGGAGAGCGGTTGCTGATGTGTCGGGTGGAACTGGCCGACGTTGGCGATGCGACGCGGGACGAGTTGACCGAGAACCTGTTCGGGCTGTTCCACGAGGGGGCCGATGGTGTTGTCTTTACCGATTCGGACGGAATGGTGCGCAATGCAAACGAGGCCTTCCTGAACCTGAGCGATGCGGCGTCGCTGGCCGCCGTGACGGGCCGGTCGTTTGCGGATTTCCTGGCGCGTGGCGCAGTTGACCTGCGGGTGTTGACCGACAATGCCAAGCGGGTTGGCCAGATGCGGATGTATGCAACCAAGATCAACGCCGCCTATGAAGGCCAGATTTCTGTCGAGATATCAGCGACCTATCTGAACGATCGGCCGCAACCCTTCTTCGTCTTCGTGGTCCGCGACACGAGCCGGGCCGAGGCGTTGCGCCGCCCTGGCCTGAACGTGACCGAAGATGGCGGGCGTTCGATCATGGAACTGGTGGGGTCGTCCACGCTGAAGGACATCGTGGCTGAAACGGCCGATGTGGTCGAGAAGATGTGCATCGAGACGGCGGTGGAACTGACCCGCAACAACCGGGTTGCCGCGGCCGAGATGCTTGGGCTGTCGCGCCAGTCGCTCTACGTCAAGTTGCGCAAGTACGGGCTGGTCGGGAACGACAGCGAGTAGGTTCCGGGGCTGCCGGGCCTGTCTGGAAACCGTCTGGTTTCCGTTTGGCATTCGTATGGCAACAAAACTTGTCAGGAATTGCCGCTGCGGCGGTCGGGCCATCCCAAATCGTCGCAGGCAGGGGCCGTGGCAAGGCTTGCCAGACTCGATGTGTCATGTTTAATTGACAGTATGATCGTCAATTCTGGCATACACCGCGACCGCGCTCCGCACCCTTCGGTGGTGTTGGAGCTGTTGAAGCCGATCACCTGGTTCCCGCCGATGTGGGCCTATCTGTGCGGTGTGGTTTCCGCCGGACCCTTGCCGCCCGGATCCTGGCCGCTGGTGCTGTTGGGGCTTATTCTTGCCGGGCCGGTGGTCTGCGGGATGAGCCAGGCGGCGAACGACTGGTGTGACCGGCATGTCGATGCCATCAACGAGCCGAACCGCCCGATCCCGTCGGGGCGGATGCCGGGGCGGTGGGGATTGTGGATTGCCCTGGCGATGAGCGGTCTTGCCCTGGCGATGGGCTGGATGCTGGGCCCCTGGGGGTTTGGCGCCACCGTCGCGGGCGTGATCGCGGCCTGGGCCTATTCGGCGGAACCGGTCCGGCTGAAACGATCGGGCTGGTGGGGGCCGGGGCTGGTGGGCCTGTGCTATGAGGGTCTGCCCTGGTTCACCGGGGCGGCGGTGATCGCGGCCGGCGCGCCGGGGGTGGAGATCGTGATCGTGGCCGCGATGTATGCGCTTGGCGCGCATGGCATCATGACCCTAAACGACTTCAAGGCGCTGGAAGGGGATCGCCAATTGGGCGTGCGCTCGCTGCCTGTCACGATGGGACCAGAGGCGGCGGCGCGGCTGGCCTGCATCATGATGACGGTTCCGCAACTGGTGGTGATCTCGATGCTGATGATCTGGGGTCGTCCGATCCATGCGGCGATCATTGCGGCGGGGCTGATCGCGCAGTTTGCGGCGATGCGTGTGCTGCTGCGCGATCCCAAGGGCAAGGCGCCGTGGTACAACGGCACGGGTGTGGCGCTGTATGTCTCGGGCATGATGGTGGCCGCGATCGCGCTGCGCGGGATGGGGGGAGTCTGATGCTGTCCTGGCTTGCCATCGTGCGGCTGGGTCTGGTGCAGATGTGCGTCGGCGCGATCATCGTGTTGATGACCTCGACCCTGAACCGGATCATGGTGGTCGAATTGGCGCTGCCTGCGATCGTGCCGGGATTGCTGGTGGGGGTGCATTACGTGATGCAGCTGACCCGTCCGGGCTGGGGCCACCGGTCTGACACGCGGGGGCGGCGCACACCCTGGATCATCGGGGGCATGGCGGTGCTGGGCTGTGGCGGATTTCTGGCCGCGCTGGCCGTTTCGCTGATCCCCGAGGCGCTGGTTGCGGGGCTGCTTCTGTCGGTGTTGGCCTATCTGCTGATCGGTGCCGGGGTGGCGGTGACGGGCACCTCGGTGCTGGCGTTTCTGGCGGCCACGACGGCCCCGCATCGCCGCGCGGCTGCCGCGACGATCACCTGGCTGATGATGATCGCGGGCATTGCGATTACGGCGGGCGTGGTGGGCCGGTTGCTCGATCCGTTCTCGGCCTCGCGCCTGATGCTGATCGTCGGCGGACTTGCCGTGGGCACGCTGGTGGTTACGACGCTGGCCATGCTGGGGCTGGAGCAGGATAGGATCGGTGCCGTCGCCGAGGCGCGCCAGCCCTTGCGCGCCGGGCTGGCCGAGGTCTGGGCCGAGCCGCAGACGCGGCAGTTCACGCAGTTCGTGTTTCTGGCGATGACGGCCTATTTCCTGCAGGATCTGATCCTCGAACCCTATGCCGGGCTTGTCTTCGGGTTCACGCCGGGGCAATCGACCTCGCTTTCGGGGGCGCAGAACGGGGGCGTCTTTGCGGGGATGCTGACGGTCGGCGTGATGGCGACGGGGCTGGGCATCGGATCGTTGCGGACCTGGGTCGCGGCGGGCTGCGTGGGGTCGGCGCTGGCGCTGTTCGGGATCGCGGTGGTCGGGCCACTCGGGGTGCAGTCGCTGCTGCCGCTGACGGTGGTTCTGGGTTTTTGCAACGGCGTCTTCGCGGTGGGCGCCATTGGCGCGATGATGGCCTTGGCCGGGCAGGGGCGTGGCGGCCGCGAGGGCACCCGGATGGGCGTCTGGGGTGCGGCG
>JBGSQL010000227.1:0-3659 GCA_041738105.1 Rhodobacter sp.
CCGCCGCGCCCGCTGCGCCAGAACGCCAAGCCCGCCCGCAAGACAGGTCGCGCCCGAGGTTCCCCCGAAGGCGGTGTAATACCCCCCGCCAACACCCGGCGTTCCCGGCATCGCCGAAGACCACGGCGCGGCGCCGCTGTCGTAGCCGAACACACCTGGCAGGTCGGTTGTCACCAGATCCAGCGGACAAAAGGCAATCCCGGCCCCATGGCCCAGGTTGAAGTCATGCATGTCGATAAGTGGATCGGTGCGATCAAGCCGCGTCTGATGCCGCGTCAGGATCTCGAAATCGTCCGAGGGCAGCACCAGGGTCAGCCCATCGCCATAGTTGGAATAGCCCGACCGAAAGCCTGCCGGTGTCACCGCCCCCACGGCGATCACGCCATTGTCGTGGCGCGCCAGGCTGGCAGGATAGATCAACTGGCTCTCGCCATCGTTGCCCGCCGCGCAGAACACCGGGATCCGCTGCGAAATGGCCAGGATCAGCTGTTCCAGGATCTTCCACGGCCGATCCGGCTGAAAGCCCGGCTGTTGCGCGGTCGGATCAATCTCTGGCGGCACCACGGGCAACCGCTGGAACAGGTCGGCCAAAGTGCGGTTGCTCCAGGTTTCCAGATTGGCCTTGAGCGAGTCCTTCGGCTGCAGTCGCGACCGGGTTGGGTCCGGCAGACCTCGCGGCAGAACGATGGCATCGACCCCGCAGCGCCAGGCGTAAAGGAAGGCCGCGATGAACTGATAGGGATCCTCCTCGAACGAGGTTCGGATCGACAGCAGCCGCGAAAACGGATCAACCCCGAAATAGGGCAGCAGGTTCGCATCCGGGTTGATCGTGCCGCCCGGCAATGCGGCCTCGGGCGGTTTTGGCACGGTTTCGCCAGGGCCGGCCACGGCAGCGGGTTCCCCCACCATCAGCCCCGCGCAGGCCGTTCCATGCACCGCGAATCCCTCCTCGGGCTCGGCCAGCCAGCGCACGACCCCCTCCGAGGCCGCATATTCTGTCACCAGAGCGTCCAGAAAGTCCTGCTCATGCGGGGTCAGGTTGGCAATCGGCAGGCCGGTCAGACTCAGCCCGCCGAAAAATGCCTTGCGGACCTCGCGCGTGGCGGGCGTGGTGTCGGGTCCGGGGCCCTGGTATTGCGCCCCATAGCGGTGCGTTGTCAGATCAATGGACCGATCCCTGTCGATCCGCGTCGCCAGGTTCGGGTGCTTTCGGCTCACCCCCGTGTCGATCAAGGCCACGGTTGCCGCGCTCTTCGGGTCCGTCCCGATCTTGTCCCAGATCGTGTTGGTGATCCGGATCCCGGCACTCGGCACAAGGCCCGACACGGATGGGTCAGCAGGCGGCGGGCCGGGCAGCGGCAGATCCGTCTCGATGACCTTCATCGCGGCCAGATGCCAAAGCCAGAAGTAGCGGGGGGGCAGGGTATCGGTCATTGCTCACTCCTTCCGCGGATGCAGGCCTAGTGCCACTCGGCCTGGGCCGCGAGATACGCCGCGCCGAACGCATCGCGCAGATAGGGGGCAAAGCGGCGCGCAAGCTCCTTGCCGGCCTCGGTATCGGACGGATAGTGCAGCCCCGCCCATTCGCGGTTCTCGGCCACGTTCTGTGCGATTCGCGTCAACTCTTCCGTCGCGGGATGTTCGGGCAGGATCGTGTTGAAGGCATAGGCGATGGAAAAGCACTGGAACGCGTGGTTCGACGGCAGCGATTCGTGTGCGGGGACCGCCAGCAGCGGTCGCAGACGCGGCTCCACGATGCTGGGGCGATCCCGGTCGAACTTGGCCTTGTAGATCAGCCCGACATATTCCGTCGCCGTCAGGATGTTCAGAAACAGCCCCTCGGTTGCTTCATATCCCGCGATCCCCTCGATCCCCAGCGGCCGCAGGAACTCGTCCACGCTCAGCGCGGCCTGTGCCAGGATATCGGGCAGGCGGCGCATCCGTTCACGGTCGCGTCCCTGCATGGCCAGCAGGACGGCCGTCTCCAGCCGCGTATGGTCCGGGCCGGGGGGCGGCAGGATGTCCAGACATTCCCAGGCGAAGCGCACCGCTGTCGTGAACGGGTTGGCCGAGGGCAATTGATGCAGGCGCCGCAGTTCCAGCGCCGGGATCAGACCGCTGGCGGCCTGCGCTCCATCAAAGCTCGCCTTGTTTTTGTTCTTGTTTTTGTTCTTGTTCTTGTTCTTGTTTTTATTCTTGTTTTTGTTCAGCACCGATTTGTTCTGGACTGATTTGTTCAGTACCCCCAGCGCACCGCCGCCAGATCCGCTGTCGCCGCCCTCGGTCCCGCCAACACCGCCGATCCTGCGGCCGGGCCCGCCGCCGACGGGTTGCACCCGCCCCGCGTGAACCTCGAAAGGATAGCTGTCCAGAAAGGTGGCGATCGTGACGGGGCGTGGGGGTTCCATCGGTCCTCCGGGGTTCTGGGGGGTCAGTGCCGGCGTACGCCGGCCTTCAGCAGGCCATCCACGAAATGTCGCCCGCCCTCGGTCTCAAGGCCGGGATAGCCAGCCTCGCGCAGCGAGGCGATCGAGAAGTTCGGCTCGACCTGCAACAGCCGATCCAGAAAAACCCGTGCCTCGTCTGGTCGATCCAGATGCGCATGGCTCGACACCAGCACCCGCAGCAGCGAGTTGAAATCCGGTCGCTCTGCCAGGGCCGCCGTTCCGGCCTCGATGGCCGTCAGATGCTGGGCCGAGAAGTTGCCGGTGATCGCGCGGGTCGTCTCGAAATAGTATCTGTGCGGGCTGAACGCGCCCAGATGCCGCGCCCATTTCGCCATGGCGAGTGCCTTCTTCGGCTGCCCCGCGTAGGCGTGCAGCATCGCGTAAAGATCCCAGGCCAGCGTCTGCGCCGGGTTCACCCGCAACGAGCGTTCGAATAGCCCCGCCGCATAGTCGAATTCGCCGAACAGATAGGAATGGACATGCCCGACAAGCGCCGAAACCAGCGCGTTGGTCGGATCCATTTCCATTGCGCTGCGGGCCAGATGCTGCGTCTCCTCCAGCAGCGGCGCATCCTCGGGGCTGAAGCGTTGCCCGATCCGGAAGGTCATGAGGAAAGCCAGCCAGGCAAGACCCTGCGCAGACGGGTTCTGTGCCAGATGGCGGCGCAGGATCGTCTCCGAACGGTCCAGATCGGCACGCGTCAGGCGGAACATCGAGGTGACGGCGGCGGCAATCCGCCCCTCGGCCTCGGCCGTCTCGGTTCCTGCCGCCCGCAGAAAGTGGCGCAGCGCCTCGTCCGTCGCCCGCACGATCAGCGGCAGCGCAAAGGTGCTGTCGGTGGCATCGCTCCGCAGGCTGGACACTTCGTCAGCCCAGATCAGGCTGTTGTCGATCGGGCTCATCAGCACGATTGCCGCGCGGATATGGGCGGTGTCGGCAAATACCCTGACCTGCGCGCTCAGATGCACCTGCTCGGGCAGGCGCGCCAACAGGCCGCCCGACGCGTCCCCGAATGGCAGGGGCGCCAGGTCGATCACGCACAGATCACCGGTTTCCATCAGCGACCTGACAAGGCTGCGCTGAACCCCCGCCTGAACCACCTGCACCCCCGGATCCGCCCCCATCACGACCGGCGGCAACATCGCGATCCGCCAGCCGGACGTTAGCCCGTCGCGCGACTCGGACATCGGGGGCGGCTGGACCGGCGACGCG
>JBGSQL010000232.1:0-12824 GCA_041738105.1 Rhodobacter sp.
CGAGGTGGCGCAGGGCCGCCAGATCACCCGCTACAGCGCCGCGCGCGAGGTGATCGTCACCTCGGGTGCAATCGGCAGCCCGCGGCTCTTGCTGCTGTCGGGCATCGGCCCGGCGGATCAGTTGAGCGCGCTCGGGATCGCCGTGACCCACGATCTGCCGGGCGTGGGCGAGAACCTTCAGGATCACGTCAATCTCTGCGCGCTGGCCGAATGTTCCGGCCCCCACAGCTATGACGGTGTCCAGCGCCTCGACCGCACGATCCTTGCCGGTCTGCAATATCTGCTCTTGCGCAGCGGCCCCGTCGCCTCGTCCCTGTTTGAAACCGGCGGCTTCTGGTATGCCGATCCGCAAGCCCGGACGCCCGACATCCAGTTCCATCTGGGGCAGGGATCGGGGATCGAAAAGGGCATCGCCCGGATCAATGGTGCGGGCATCACGCTCAACAGCGCCTACCTGCGCCCGAAATCGCGCGGCACCGTGCGGCTTGCCTCACCCGATCCTGCCGAGGCCCCACTGATCGACCCGAACTACTGGGCCGAGCCGTCAGATCTCGACCACGCGTTGCGCGGGCTTGAAATGGCGCGCGAGATCCTGCGCCAGCCCGCGCTGCGCCCCTTCCTGCGGCAAGAGGTGTTGCCCGGCCCCGACGTGACCGGCCGTGATGCGCTCTTTGACTACGCCTGCCGCATGGCCAAGACCGATCACCACCCGGTCGGCACCTGCCGGATGGGCCGCGACGCGCGCGCGGTTGTCGATCCCGACTTGCGGGTTCACGGGCTTGTCGGCCTGCGGATATGCGATGCCTCGGTGATGCCGCTGATCCCATCATCCAACACCAATGCACCCACGATCATGGTGGGCGAAAAGGCGGCCGACCTGATCCGTGGCCTGCCGCCCCTGCCGGCCGCCGTGCTGGACGCGCAACGCAACGATCCGCACCCCGACCGGGACTGAACGCCCTCCCGCCGCCAGCAGCGTTGCCTGACGCCGGGGCATCTGCTTAAGGTGTCGCCATGAAACGCCTTTCGCCTTTCCTGAGCAGACCCTGATCCGATGTTGCGCGGGCTTCGCCATCTTGCCGCGGACATTGTCGGCACGGCGATCGTGCTCTTCGCCCAATTCCTCACCGCAGCGCGCGGCATCTGGCACGGGTCGGCTCCCGACCGTCGGCAGCGCGTCTACTTTGCCAACCACACCAGCAACGGCGATTTCGTGCTGATCTGGGCTGTCTTGCCGCGCGCCTTGCGTCAGCGGACGCGGCCGGTGGCGGCCAGTGACTACTGGCTCAAGACCCCGTTGCGCAGCTACATCGGGCGTCATGTATTCAACGCCGTGCTGATCAGCCGCGTGGCCGAGGAACGCGTGGCGAACCCGGTCGATCAGATGGCCGAGGCGCTGGACGAAGGATCCTCCCTCATTCTCTTTCCCGAAGGCCGGCGCAACAGCGGCGAGGTGCCGCTTTTACCCTTCAAGACCGGCCTTTACCATCTGGCCCGGATGCGCCCCGAGATTGATCTGGTGCCGGTCTGGATCGCCAACCTGAATCGCGTCATGCCCAAGGGCGAGATCCTGCCCCTGCCGCTGATATGTACCGTCACGTTCGGCGCGCCCCTTCACCTTGGTGAAGGCGAAGACCGCGACACCTTTCTCGACCGCGCCCGCACAGCACTGCTCGCGCTGTCAGGTCCGACCGTAAAGGAGGCGGCATGATCGAAGATCTGGCGCTTCTGCTCTCGGCCCTCGGCGTCTTCATGCTGGCCGCGACGGGTCTGGGCTGGATCCTGCGGCACCGCTATGCGCCGGACGGATCAAGCCCGGTCATCGAGAACCTGAACGAACGGATCCGGTCCTGGTGGATCATGATCGTGCTGATGGCGATCGCGTTGATCGGCGGGCAGACCGGTGTCACGCTGCTTTTCGCCTTCTGCTCCTTCGCGGCGCTGCGCGAATTCCTGACCCTGACAGAGACGCGGCGCGGCGATCACTGGGCGGTGGCCGCGGTGTTCTTTGTCGTGCTTCCGTTGCAATACTATCTGGTCTGGATCGAATGGTACGGGCTCTACGCCATCCTGATCCCGGTCTATGCCTTCCTTCTGGTGCCGATCATCGCTGTGGTGCGCGGCGATACCGGCAGTTTCCTGACGCGCGTCGCAGGCGTGCAGTGGGCGCTGATGATATGCGTCTATTGCATTTCGCACGTGCCTGCGCTGCTGTCGCTCGAGATACCCGGCTACGAGGGCCGCTCGATCCTGCTGATCGCGTTCTTCATCCTCGTCGTGCAGGCCAGCGACGTGCTGCAATATACCTTTGGCAAGCTGTTCGGCCGCACCCTGATCGCGCCCTCCGTTTCACCGTCCAAGACGGTCGAGGGGTTCGTGTGCGGCGGTCTTGCCGCCATGCTGATCGGCGCGGGCCTGTCCTGGCTCACGCCCTTCACGCCGCTTCAGGCAGGGGCGGTTTCCTTTGTCGTCGTCATGCTGGGCTTTCTGGGCGGCCTCGTGATGTCCGCGATCAAGCGTGACCGGGGCGTCAAGGACTGGGGCCATCTGATCGCGGGGCATGGCGGGGTGATCGACCGGTTGGATTCGGTGATCTTCTCGGCCCCGATCTTCTTCCATGTGACACGCTACTGGTGGTCGCTGACATGACCGTGCCATCCCGTCGCCCATTGGCCAGCCGCGATACGGCCTGGGCGCGGGCGCTGGTGCGTGTGCTGTCGCGTACGTCAATCACGCCCAACCAGATCTCTGCCGCCAGCCTTGTCTGCGCCTGCCTTGCGGGTTTGGCACTCTGGGGCGCGGGGCAGGGCGGGGGGGCGATCCGCGTCCTTTGCCTTGTCGTGGCCATGCTGGGGTGCCAACTGCGTCTCGTGTGCAACCTGCTTGACGGGATGCTGGCGATCGAGGCAGGCCGAAGCACCCCGGACGGTGCCTTCTGGAACGAGTTTCCGGACCGGCTCTCGGATACGGCAATCTTCGTGGGCCTTGGCCTCGGTCTGGCCAGCCCGGCGCTGGGCTGGGCGGCGGCCTGCCTGGCGGTGCTGACGGCCTATGTCCGCGAACTGGGCCGCGCCGTGGGCCTGACGGCCGATTTCAGCGGCCCGATGGGCAAGCCGCAGCGCATGGCCGTCGTGACGCTGGGCGCGGGTATCGCCATTTTCGAGCCGCTCTGGTCCGATCAGGCCCGCGTTTTGCACTGGACCTTGTGGATCGTCTGTCTCGGCGCCGCACTCACGGTCCTGCGCCGCGCGCATCGTCTGCGCCGCGCGCTTAACGCCTCGTAAAGTGTGCTTGACAGGCCCCGCACCCACTGGCGCAGGATGGAGCACGAGTCGGCACGGGCCGATCAAGCCAGGACAGAGGAACCAGATCATGAAGCTTTCACGGCGTGCCATGCTCGCGGTCGGCACTGCGGGGCTTGCAACCCCTTTCCTCGGGCGCCTCGCCCGGGCGCAATCACGACAGGTCAACGTCTACAACTGGGCCGACTATATCGGCGAAACCACTCTGGCCGATTTTGAGGCCGCAACCGGCATCACCCCCGTTTATGACGTCTACGACAGCGCCGAAGCGGCCGAGGCCAAGCTGATGGCAGGCTCCAGTGGCTATGATGTCATCGTGACCGCCGGCCGCAGCTTGCCCAGGTTCGTGGCCGCCGGCGTCATGGAACCGCTCGACAAGGCGGCACTTCCGAACCTCGTGCATCTCGATCCGGCGATCATGCAGATCCTCGATCCGCTCGACCCCGGCAATGTCTACGCGCTGCCCTACATGTGGGGCACGACCGGCGTGACCGTGAACACGGCGATGATCGAAGAACTGGCTTCGGGCACCGACCTGACCTCGCTCGACCTGATCTTCGATCCGGCAATTGCCGAGAAGCTTCAGGGCTGCGGCATCAACATGCTCGACTCCCCCGGCACCGTCGTGCCGATGGTGCTGGCCTATCTGGGCAAGGACCCGATGTCGCAGGATCCCGAAGACCTCAAGGTCGTGGTCGAGGCATTCTCCCGCGTGCGCCCCTACATCCGGTCGTTCGACAACAACAGCTACATCGCCAATCTCGCCAATCAGGACATCTGTGTCAGCACGAACTGGGCAGGCGATTACGCCGTTTCGGCCGCCCGCGCCAAGGAGGCGGGGCTGGACGTGCCATTGCGCTACGACGTCCCGGCAACCGGCGGCACGATGTGGATCGATGTGTTCATCATTCCGCCTGATGCCCCGAACAAGGCCGAGGCGCATGAATTCCTGAACTTCATGATGGATCCCGAGGTGATCGCCAAGGCCACCAACTTCACCTCCTATGCCAACGCCAACAAGGATGCGAACCCCTTCGTCAGCGCCGAGATCCTGAACAACCCCGCCGTCTATCCCGATGAGGCGGTCAAAAAGCGCATCTGGCTGCCCGAGGCGGTCAGCCCCGAATACGACAGCGCCCGCAACCGCGCCTGGACGCAGATCAAGACCGGCGGTTGAACCCGCCCTGCGTCTGGCCGCTCAGGCCGCGACCAGACGCAGGATCGTGTCGATGTTGAACGCCAGGCGCGCCTCCAGCGCTTCCTTGTCCATCAGGTCGCGCTCGAACACGATCGACCCGGTGAAGCGGTTGGTCAGGTAATAGTAGCCGATCGCCGCGATCGTGATGTTCAACTGCACCGGGTCGATGCCGGGACGGAACACGCCCGCCGCCACGCCCCGGTCCAGCAGCGCGGCCACTATCGCCACGAAGCGCCGGCTGATCACCTTCACCGCTTCGGATGTCTTCAGATGCTTGGCGCGGTGCAGGTTTTCGCTGTTCACCAGCGTGATGAACTCGGGGTTCTTCAGGTAATACTCCCAAGTGAACCGCACCAGCCGCTCCAGCGCCGCGCGCGGTTCCAGATGGTCGAGGTTCAGCTTCTGCTCGGCATTGCGGATATCCATGTAGGCTGCTTCCAGCACGGTCTGGAACAGCCCCTCCTTGCTGCCGAAGTAGTGGTAGATCATCCGCTTGTTGGCGCGCGCCTTCTCGGCGATCACGTCGACGCGCGCGCCGCCCAGCCCGTTCTTGGCGAACTCGCGTTTCGCCGCCGCAAGGATCCGTGCCTTGGTCGCCTCTGCATCCCGTGTCCGGGGTTTGTCCGGGGTCGCCCTGTCCACGCCTGCTTTTCCTGTCATGGCCCGCACCGGGTCGCGCCAATTAGGCGTGATCCGGCGTTTCCCCGTCAAGCGAGGAATGAGGCTCCCCGCAATCCGGCTTGTAATAACCATTTGGTTACTAATATTGTAACGATGCAACCCGTGATTCCCGACCTGCCGGAGCCGCCATGGACCAGCCCGCCACCCGCCTTTCGCCCCCCGCCCAGCCGCGTGAGTTCGGTTTCTACGTCGATGGCAAGGTCATTCCCGCAGGCCCGCGCAAGACGTTCCTGCGCACTTCGCCCGCCCATGGCACCCCCGTCAGCCGGATCCCCCGATGCACAGGCGACGATCTGGATGCGGCCGTCGCCGCCGCCCGTCGCGCCTTCGAGGATCGCCGCTGGTCCGGCCTGAACGGCGCCGCCCGCGCCGCCGTCCTGTTGCGTGCATCCGAGATCCTGCGCCACCGCCGCAACGAGATCGCCTATTGGGAAACCCTGGAAAATGGCAAGCCGATCACCCAGGCGCGGGCCGAGATCGACGGCTGCATCGCCTGCTTCGAACATGCCGCAGGGTCCGCCCGCAGCCTGCACGGCGACAGCTTCAACAACCTGGGCGACGCGATGTTCGGCATCGTCACGCGCGAGCCGATCGGCGTCGTGGGCCTCATCACGCCGTGGAACTTCCCGTTCCTGATCCTGTGCGAGCGTGTGCCCTTTATCCTTGCCTCGGGATGCACCATCGTTGCCAAGCCGTCCGAGGTCACCTCGGCCACAACCCTGATCCTCGCCGAGGTGCTGGCCGAGGCCGGCCTGCCGGCTGGCTGCTACAACGTCGTGACCGGATCGGGCAGCACAATCGGTCAGGCGCTGAGCGAACACATGGACGTGGACATGCTGTCGTTCACCGGCTCCACCGCCGTGGGCCGGTCCTGCCTGCAGGCGGCAGGCGGCAACTTCAAGAAACTCGGGCTGGAACTTGGCGGCAAGAACCCGCAGATCGTCTTTGCCGACGCGGATCTCGACGATGCCGCCGATGGCGTCGCCTTCGGCATCGCCTTCAACACCGGCCAGTGTTGCGTCTCGGGCTCTCGCCTGATCGTCGAACGCAGCATTGCCCGCGATTTCGAACAGCGCGTCGCCGCCAAACTTGCAAAGGTCCGCGTCGGGGATCCGCTGGATGAGCGCACTCAGGTCGGCGCCATCACCACCACCCAGCAAAACGACACCATCCTGGGCTTCATCGCCAGGGGTCAGGCAGAAGGCGCGCGCCTCGTCACCGGCGGCACGGCTCTGGATCTTGGCCAGGGCCAGTTCATCGCCCCGACGATCTTCGGCGACGTGACGCGCGAGATGTCCATCGCGCGGGATGAGATCTTTGGCCCCGTCCTCACCGTCATTCCCTTCGACACGCTGGAAGACGCCATCGCAATCGCCAATGACACCGTCTATGGCCTCGCGGCTTCGGTCTGGACCAAGAACATCGACAAGGCCCTCACCGTCACCCGCCGGGTCCGCGCGGGCCGCTTCTGGGTCAACACCACGCTGTCGGGCGGGCCAGAACTGCCCATCGGGGGCTTCAAGCAGTCCGGTTGGGGCCGCGAGGCGGGCATCTACGGGGTTGAGGAATACACCCAGATCAAGTCTGTCCATATCGAGATCGGCAAACGGTCGCCCTGGATCGCGTGATCCGGAACGGGCAGGGGGGCGGAATGGCGCAGGGGTTCGACTATGTGATCGCAGGCGGGGGCACCGCCGGTTGCGTGCTTGCGGCGCGTCTGTCGGAAAACCCTGGCCTGCGCGTCTGCCTGCTTGAGGCGGGCGGGCGCGATACCAATCCCCTCATCCACATGCCCGTGGGCTTTGCCAAAATGACGACCGGCCCGATGACCTGGGGCCTTGTGACCGCGCCGCAAAAACACGCCAACAACCGCGAGATCCCCTATGCCCAGGCTCGCGTTCTGGGTGGCGGCAGCTCGATCAATGCCGAGATTTTCACCCGTGGCCACCCCACCGATTACGACCGCTGGGTCGATGAAGGCGCGGTTGGCTGGGGGTTTCAGGACATCCGCAAGTACTTCCTCCGCTCGGAAGGCAACACGATCCTGTCGGGCGACTGGCATGGTACCGAAGGCCCCCTTGGCGTCTCGAACCTGCCCGACCCGCAGCCCATGACGCGGGCTTTCCTGCGCTCGTGTCAGGAACTGGGTATCCCCTACAATCCCGATTTCAACGGCGCCGTGCAGGAAGGGGCCGGCGTCTATCAGACCACCACCCGCAACGCCCGGCGCTGTTCGGCGGCTGTCGGTTATCTGCGGCCCGCCCTTTCGCGCCCGAACCTTACCGTGGTCACCAGCGCACGGGTGGTGCGGATCGTCGTTCAGGGGCAGCGTGCCACCGGTGTCGAATATGTCGTGCGCGGCACCCGCCAGATCGCACATGCCGAACGCGAGGTCATCGTCACCTCGGGCGCCATCGGCTCACCCAAGCTGATGATGCTGTCCGGCGTCGGTCCCGCCGACCACCTGCGCCGGCACGGGATCGAGGTGATCCACGATCTGCCCGGCGTCGGCCAGAACCTGACCGACCATTTCGGGATCGACATCGTGGCCGAGCTTACCAGCCACGACTCGCTCGACAAATACAACAAGCCGCATTGGGCGCTCTGGGCCGGGATCCAGTATGCGCTCTTTCGATCCGGCCCGATCACCTCGAACGTGGTCGAAGGCGGGGCCTTCTGGCACTCGCGGCCGGGCCTGCCCTATCCGGACCTGCAGTTCCATTTCCTTGCCGGCGCCGGGGCCGAGGCCGGGGTGCCCAGCGTGACCAAAGGGGCGTCCGGCATCACGCTCAACTCCTACACGCTGCGCCCCAGATCACGCGGCTCGGTCACGCTGCGCTCGGCCGATCCCGCCGACAGGCCGGTGGTCGATCCCAACTTCCTGGCTGATCCCGAAGACCTGCGCTGCTCGATCGAAGGCGTGAAGATCAGCCGCGAGATGTTTCGCCAGCCGTCCTTGCAGAAGTACATTCGCTCGATCCGTTTCCCCGACGATCAGGTCAGCACGCAGGACCAGCTCGCGGCCTATGCGCGCCAGTATGGCCGCACCTCGTACCACCCGGTTGGCACCTGCAAGATGGGCGTCGATGCGATGGCCGTGGTCGATCCGCAGCTTCGGGTCCACGGCCTCGACGGGCTGCGCATCTGCGACAGTTCGATCATGCCCAGCCTGATCGGATCGAACACCAACGCGCCCACCGTGATGATCGGTGAACGCGCGGCCGACCTGATCCGCGGCAACGCCTGATACACCAGATCGGTCCACCTTTCAGGCGTCGGCCGGACGATTTCCACCCAACGCAGGGATAATTCCCGACCCAATCTGTCTACATACGATTGCCATACGGATTCCAGACGGTTTCCAGACAGCGCCAAACCGTCAGTCCCAGTCCGGAGCCCAAGGCACCAGGCCCCGTGTCACGATTCGGTATCCGGTCTGTGTCATCGCCTCGATCCGGGCCATGTCGATGTGGGAAAGGGTGAAATCCATGATGTCGAAGTTCGCCCGGATATTCGCCGGATTGGTGGACATCGTGTTCAGCGTCACGCCCTTCTGCAAGATCCAGCGCAACACCACCTGTGCGGCGGACTTGCCATAACCCTTTCCGATTTCAGCGAAAATCGGGTACTTGAACACCTCGCCCCGTGCAACCGAGGAATAAGACGACAACGGGATCCCCGCCTCGGCCGCCCCCCGCAACAGCACATCCTGGTTCAGCAGCGGATGAAACTCGACCTGGTTCGTCACCAGCGGCGCATCAATCAGGTGCGCCGCGGCCTTCATCATCTTCACATTATAGTTCGACACCCCGATGTTATCCGTCAGTCCCCGTGCCAAGGCCTCCTGCAACAGCCGCAACGACGGCCCGATATCTCCCCCCACCGGCGGCCAGTGCAGAAGCAGCACATCGACCTTGTCGACCTGCAGATCCTTCAGGCTTTTCTCAATGGAATCAAAGAACTTACCTTCGCTGAAGTTGTCCGGATGCACCTTCGTCGCAACGCACATTTCGCCCCGCGCAAGCCCGGTCGCCTTCAGCGCGGCCCCTGTATCCGCCTCGTTGCCATACATCTGCGCGGTGTCGAACGCCCGATACCCGGCCGCCACGGCAGCCGAAATGGCGCCGGCCAGCACATCGCCTTTCAACGGATAGGTGCCAAAGGCGCGCTGATGGGATTTCTGAAAGCAGATGTTCATGGTGCCTTGCCTTTCGTCGTGTCCAGCGGGGGGCAACCCCTCAAGGAGATAGCTCTTGATCCCCGTGCGGGCCAAGCATAACGTGTTAACCGTTTAGTTACTTAATCTGCACCTGTCGATGGAAGAAAAAGGCATGACCAAGATCAGCACCGCCGAGGCGGCCGTAGCCCGGATCGCAGATGGGGCGATTGTGGCTGTGAACTCCTCGTCTGGCCTGTGCTGCCCTGATGCCGTGCTCAAGGCGCTGGGCGAGCGCTTCGATCAGACCGGCAGCCCGCGCGGGCTGACCTCGATCCATCCGATTGCGGCGGGTGACATGTTCGGCACCAAAGGGGTCGACCACATCGCCCGACCGGGCTTGCTGGCGCGCATCATCGCGGGCTCCTATCCCTCGGGTCCGACCAAGGCCGCGCCGCCCCTGATCTGGCAGTTGATCGCCGCCGAACAGGTTGCGGCGTGGAACGTGCCCTCGGGTATCGTCTTTGACATGCTGCGCGAAGGGGCCGCCAAACGCCCCGGTGTGCTGACCAAGGTCGGCATGGATACCTTCGTCGACCCCGCGCAGGAGGGTTGCGCGATGAATGCGAAGGCCAAGGCGCAACCTATTGTAAAGATGGTAGAGTTCGATGGTGATGGGTGGCTTCACTTTCCCGCCCTTCACCCCGACGTCGCGATCATCCGTGCCACCACAGCCGACGAGAACGGCAATCTTACCTTCGAACACGAAGGCGCTACGCTTGGTGCGATGGAAATGGCCCTCGCTGCGCGCAACTCGGGCGGGATTGTCATCGCGCAGGTCAAGCGTATCGCCCAGCGGGGCACCCTCGATCCGCAGGCCGTTCGCGTTCCCGGCATCCTTGTCGATCTTGTCGTCGAGGCGCCGGATCAGTTGCAGACCACCGCCACCCCCTACGACCCCGCCATTTCGGGCGAGCTGTCCCGCCCTCTCGCCAGCTTTCGTCTGCCTGATTTCAATGTGGCCAAGGTGATCGCCCGGCGCGTCGCGCAAGAGTTGACGTCCGGCTGGGCGGTGAACATCGGCTTCGGGATCAGCGCAAACGTGCCCCGCATCTTGCTGGAAGAGGGCCTGCATGGTGCCGTGACCTGGGTGATCGAACAGGGCGCAGTAGGCGGCATCCCGCTGCTGGATTTCAAGTTTGGCTGCGCGTCAAATGCCGAGGCCTTTGTCGCCTCGCCACACCAGTTCATCTATTTCCAAGGAGGCGGGTTTGATTGTTCGCTACTGTCTTTCCTTGAGATCGACAAGGAAGGTTCGGTGAACGTCTCGCGCCTGGCTGCAACACCACACCGCACAGCCGGGGCTGGTGGTTTTGTCGATATAACCGCACGGGCGCGCAAGATCGTGTTCTCGGGCAATTTCAATGCAGGCGCGAAGTTGTCTGTTGCCGATGGCCGGTTGGACATCGACAAGGAAGGCGGGGTGGCGAAAATCGTGGACAAGGTCGATCAGATCAGTTTCTCGGGCCGGCGCGCCGTGATGCAGGGGCAGGACGTGACCTATGTGACAGAACGTTGCGTGATCCGTCTGGCCCCCGAGGGTCTTGTCGTGACGGAAATCGCCCCCGGCATCGACCTGCAACGCGACATACTCGATCAGGCGGCGACCCCGCTTGCGGTTGCGCCGGACCTGCGCCAGATGGATCCCGCGCTGTTCCTCCCCGCCCCTTTCGGCCTGAGGCTTGGCTAGATGGCTGCGATCACGCTCGACTTTGCGCAAGGCATCGCACGCCTGACGCTCCGGCGGCCAGAAAAGCTGAACGCACTTGATGCTGCGATGCTCGACGATCTTGGGGTGTTCTGCCGCCGGATCGACCGATCCGATGCGCGCGTGGTGATCCTGACCGGGGAAGGAGGCAAGGCGTTTTCCTCGGGGGGCGACATAGCGGCGTGGAGCGGGTGGTCGCCCGACGCCTTCGGCAATCACTGGGTTCGCGATGGCCATGCAAGCCTCGATGCCCTCGCCCGCTTGCGTCAACCGGTCATCGCGGTCTTGAACGGCCATACTCTTGGCGGTGGGCTTGAACTGGCTGCTTGCGCTGACCTGCGGATTGCCGAGGCGCATGTTCGACTGGGCCAACCCGAAACCGGGCTGGGGATCATCCCCGGCTGGTCCGGTACCCAGCGCGCCGTGCGTCGTTTCGGGGCCCAGACGGTCCGCCGCATGGCCCTTTTCGGCGAGGTGTTCACGGCCGAACAGGGTCTGGCCCTTGGCCTTGTCGATCAGGTCGTGCCATCGGGGCAAGGAATTGCGGCTGCCGATGCCTTGGTTGCCCGCCTCATGGGGCGGGGGGGGCGGGCGACCGAACTGACCAAGATGCTGATCAATGCAGCCGAAGGCGAGGACCGCGAGCGGGTTCTGGAATCGCTGGCCGGTGCGCTGGCTGCAGGATCGGCGGAATTGCGTGAAGGCCTTGCTGCGTTTGGAGAAAAGCGCAAGCCGCATTTCGGATACACCCCAAAGCATGGAGAAGAAACGGAATGATCCGGCATATCGTGGCCTTGAAGTTCAAAGACGGCACCTCGGACGCGCGCAAGGAAGAGATCTATCAGGCATTGCGCGGCCTAACTGCGCATATCGATGGCATCCTCGATTTTCGATCCTTTCGCAATGTCAGTGTCGAGTTGCCCCTGGTGCGCGGCTTTGACGACCTTTTCTGGTTCGATTTCCGCGATGCCACTGTGCGGGATACCTACCTTGCCAATCCCATCCATAAGCAGATCGGTGCCCGCATCGTGGCAGAAACGCAAGGCGGCGCGGACGGCGTCTTTGTCCTTGACGTCGACATGTGATGGACGCGGCTGATCGCGCTTTTCTGACACGCCTTTTTGGCGCCGCGGTTCAGGCCGCCGATCCCGAAACGGCGCTTCGCGCGCACCTTCCCGCCCGGCCCAGGGGGCGCACGGTTGTCGTCGGGGCTGGCAAGGGCGCTGCGCAGCTGGCTGCAGCCTTCGAACGGCTGTGGGAGGGGCCACTGTCGGGTGTTGTCGTGACGCGCTATGGCTACGGGGCGCCGTGCCGGACGATCAAGGTGATCGAGGCGGCGCATCCCGTGCCCGATGCGGCTGGTCTGGCCGCGTCTGACGCGCTGTTTCAGGCGGTGGCGGGTCTTGGCCCCGAGGATCTGGTGGTAGCGCTGATCTGTGGAGGCGGCTCGGCCCTGTTGCCCGCGCCGCCTGACGGTCTGACGCTGGCGGATGAGCAGGCGCTCAACCGCGCGCTGCTGGCTTCGGGCGCGCCGATCTCGGTGATGAACGCGATCCGGAAGCAGGCGAGCGGGATCAAAGGCGGGCGGCTGGCGGCGGCCTGTTTTCCGGCGAAGGTGGTCTCGCTGGTGGTTTCGGACGTGCCGGGGGATGATCCGGCGCAGGTGGCCTCGGGGCCGACGGTGCCGGATCTGGTGACGCGGGAAGAAGCGCGGGCGAT
>JBGSQL010000328.1:0-2331 GCA_041738105.1 Rhodobacter sp.
ATGGCGGGCGTCTTGTCCCGCGCGTCCGCCGGACGAGGTTGCGCAGCGGGTGATTCCCGGCGCCCAAGCGCCCGATCCCGTACGATTCCGAAAACTGTGATCACGAACTTTTCTCACGTGATCACAAACCTTCCGTTTAACGCTAACTTGCTCGGAATCGTCGTCTTTCGGGCAATCGCGGCGTGACATGGGCGCGAATTGCGGTAATGAGAGGGGGAACGGCGCCCCTCCTGCCACCCGCACTGGGGCGCGGAAGACAAGGGGAGAGTTCATGGCCGATGTGAACCGGGGCAACCGCCCGCTATCGCCGCACCTTCAGGTCTACCGTCCGCAACTGACCTCGATCACCTCGATCCTGACGCGGATCACCGGCAATGCGCTGATCGTGGCGGGGGTGCTGATCGTCTGGTGGCTGCTGGCGGCGGCCTCCGGGCCGGACTACTTTGCAATGGTGGACGGCGTGGTGCGGTCCTGGTTCGGCAAGCTGATCTTCCTCGGGTCGATCTGGGCGGTCTGGTATCACTTCCTGGCCGGGCTGCGGCACCTGTGGTTCGACAGCGGGCGTGGCCTCGACATCCCGACGGCCGAGAAACTGGGCTGGGGCGTCATCGGCGGGTCTGTCGTTCTGACGCTGCTGACCGTGGCAATCCTGTGAAAGGGGCGGACATGTCTTATCTCACCGACCGCAAGCGCACGCAGGGATTGGGGTCTGCCAAGACGGGCACCGAGCATTTCTGGCACATGCAGATGTCGAGCGTCGCGCTGGCCATCCTGGTGCCGCTGTTCATCTTCACCTTCGGCAGCATCGTTGGGGGCACCCATGCCGAGGTGGTGGCCTACTTCGCGCGGCCCTTCCCGGCCATCGTTGCGGCGCTGACGATCGTGGTCGGCTTCGTTCACTTCAAGAATGGCGCGACGGTCGCGATCGAGGATTATGCGCAAGGCACGACGCGCAAGATCCTGATCGTCGGCGTTACCTGCCTGAGCTACGCCTGTATCGCGGTCGGCCTGTTCGCGCTGATCCGGATGGCGCTTTAAGGACAATCGAATGGCTTACGAATACGAGACGCACAATTACGACGTGGTGGTGGTCGGTGCCGGGGGCGCGGGCCTGCGTGCCACGCTGGGCATGGCCGAGCAGGGGTTGCGCACCGCTTGCGTGACCAAGGTGTTCCCCACCCGCAGCCACACGGTCGCCGCCCAGGGCGGTATCGCGGCCAGCCTTGGCAACATGGGCCCCGACAGTTGGCAGTGGCACATGTTCGACACCATCAAGGGGTCGGACTGGCTGGGCGACATGGACACGATGGAATACGTCGCGCGCGAGGCGCCCAAGGCCGTCTATGAACTGGAACACTACGGTGTGCCGTTCAGCCGCAACGAAGAGGGCAAGATCTATCAGCGCCCGTTCGGCGGCCATACCACCGAATACGGTGACGGCGTTCCGGTGCAGCGGGTCTGCGCCGCCGCCGACCGGACGGGTCATGCCATCCTGCACACGCTTTACGGGCAATCGCTGAAGAACAACGCCGAGTTCTACATCGAGTATTTCGCGCTCGATCTGATCATGACGGACGGTGTCTGCACCGGCGTGGTGGCGTGGAAGCTGGACGACGGCACGCTGCATGTGTTCAACGCGAAAATGGTCGTGCTGGGCACGGGCGGCTATGGCCGGGCCTTTTTCAGCGCCACCAGCGCGCATACCTGCACCGGCGATGGTGGCGGCATGGTGGCGCGCGCCGGGCTGCCCTTGCAGGACATGGAGTTCGTGCAGTTCCACCCGACCGGCATCTATGGGGCCGGCTGCCTGATCACCGAAGGCGCGCGCGGCGAAGGCGGTTACCTGACCAACTCGAACGGCGAGCGGTTCATGGAACGCTACGCGCCCACCTTCAAGGATCTGGCGTCGCGCGATGTGGTATCGCGCTGCATGACGATCGAGATCCGCGAAGGCCGGGGTGTCGGGCCGAACAAGGACCACATCCACCTGAACCTGAACCATCTGCCGCGCGAGATGCTGGCCGAGCGTCTGCCCGGCATCTCCGAAAGTGCCAAGATCTTTGCCGGCGTCGATGTGAACAAGGAACCGATCCCGGTTCTGCCGACAGTTCACTACAACATGGGCGGCATCCCGACGAACTACTGGGGCGAAGTGCTGAACCCGCAGCCGGGCAATCCCGATGCGGTGGTGCCGGGCCTGATGGCGGTCGGCGAAGCCGCCTGCGCCTCGTTGCACGGGGCCAACCGGTTGGGCGCGAACAGTCTGATCGACCTTGTGGTGCTGGGCCGCGCCGCCTCGATCCGGGCCGGCGTGGTGGTCGATGCCGCCAG
>JBGSQL010000341.1:0-1705 GCA_041738105.1 Rhodobacter sp.
CGGGCGCTTCGCCGCCACCACCGCGCGCCTCGGCCAGGGCCGCGCTCCAGCGCGGCAACCAGGCGCCGGTGTTCATCGGCGCGTCTTCCAGCACCACGAAGGGATTGCGTTCGGCCTGTTCTTCCAGAAATCGGGTTAGACCGCCAGCATCCATCCGCAACAGTTGCAGCGAGGTCTGCAGCGCGGGGTTGAGCTGCAAGCGCTGCGTCTGACTGAGGCCGATCCGTTGCTGTGCCATCCAAGCCCTCATTCGACCGCCTCGATCCTAGACCGGGCGAGCTGATGAAGTGTAGTGTCACGGCCCTTTGAGAACCACCCTCGCCGCAGTTCAGGACCGAACGATCACGATCCGGGGAAACGGCGGGGCGAAGCGCAGCGCTCCCCTCGCCATTTCCGCACACCGGCGATAGGTTGCGGCCGCGCTGGTGGCACGCGCCGGGGGGTTTCACACCCCCCGGACCCCCCGTGGGATATTTGAGAACAGAAGAAGAGGGGGGCAGAGCCGCGCCGGCCCCCGGAGAGCCCGATGACACCTCTGCCCCTGACGCGCGACCTGGTCCTGATCGGTGGCGGCCACGCGCACGCGCTGGTCTTGCGGATGTGGGGCATGGCGCCGTTGCCCGGCGCACGGCTGACAGTGATCAATCCCGATCCGGTGGCGCCCTATACCGGGATGTTGCCCGGGCGTATCGCCGGGCACTACCGGCGGCCCGAGATGATGATCGACCTTGTGCGCCTGGCCCGTCATGCCGGAGCGCGGCTGATCCTTGACCGCGCGACCGGGATTGATCGCGGGGCGCGCGAAATCACCGTGCCGGGTCGCGCGCCGATCCCCTATGATGTGGCCTCGCTCGACATCGGCATCACCTCGGACTTGCCTGACTTGCCCGGTTTTGTGGATGCGGGTGTGGCGGTGAAGCCGCTGGGCAGCTATGCCGCGCGCTGGGACGCCTTCCTGGCCGAAGATCACCCGGCGCCGCGCGTGGTCATCATCGGTGCCGGTTTGGGTGGGGTGGAACTGGCGCTGGCCACCGCGCATCGGCTGACCGAAGCTGGCCGCACCCCGCAGATCACGCTGCTGGAACGCGCGGCCGCCCCGTTGCCGGGCATCGGCCGGGGGGCGAAAGCCGCGCTTCTGGCACATCTGGGCCGGTTCGGCGTGGTGTTGGAGACCGGCGCCGATGTGACTCGGATGGCGCCTGGGGGGGTGACCCTGGCGGATGGCCGGACGATCGCCTCGGACCTGACGCTGGCGGTGGCCGGCGCACGGGCGCAGCCCTGGCTTGGGCAGACAGGGCTGGCGTTGACCAACGGATTCGTCGAGGTGGGCGCGACCTTGCAGACCTCGGATCCCGTGATCTTTGCCGTGGGTGACTGTGCCCACATGACGACCGATCCGCGCCCGAAGGCCGGGGTCTTTGCGGTGCGCCAGGCGCCAGTGCTGCATCACAACCTGCGGGCCGCACTTTCGGGCGGGACGTTGCGCGCCTACCGCCCGCAGCGCGACTACCTGAAGCTGGTCTCGACCGGCGGCAAGGGGGCGGTCGCCGACAAATGGGGGCTGCGGCTGGATGGGCCGCTGTTGTGGCGCTGGAAGGACCGGATCGACCGCGCCTTCATGGCAAAGTTCGCGGACTATCCGGCAATGCCCGCACCTGCCCTGCCCGCCCAGGGCGCGCTCGGGCTGGCCGAAGCCCTGGGCGAC
>JBGSQL010000361.1:0-3441 GCA_041738105.1 Rhodobacter sp.
GCGGCCTCGCCCCTCGGCCGGCAGCGCCAGCAAGACCTCACCGGTCTTGACCCCGCCCGCCAGCCGCACCTCGGCCGCCAGCACACGATAGCTTTCCTCTTCCAGCAGCAGGCCCAACGGTCGCGGATCATCCAGAAACGAGGCATAGCGAAAGCCCCCCGCCCAGGTCAGGTCGGGATCATGATCCAACCCCACCTCCAGATCCTCAAGCGCGCGATCGAGCACGCCGGCCACCATGCTGGCATCGGTGCGCGTGGGTTTGCGCACGGGGGGTGCGCCGGGGCCAACCCGGCCCATGGTCTGAATCTCGATCATCGCGGACAGCACCGGCGGCGACAGCGCAAGGATGCCCAGCCCGTCGCCCGGCCCTTCCAGAACCGCGATCAGCGCGCGTTCCGGGGCCAGATCCAGCAGTTCGGCCAGCGTGCGGCGGGCAACCGTCATCCGTGCCACCTCAAGTGGCAGGGCAAGCATGTCGTTGGCAGCCCGCGCCAGCGCCAGCCGCCAACCCCGATCCGCCCCCGGGCTGCCATCGCGCCCATCCAGCCGGCCTGCCGCAGCCTTGCGCCTGATTACATCGCCTGCCACCGTCCACTCCGTCTGCGGCCCCTGTCCAAAGGCAGCTAGACATGGCCGGATTAAGAAACGGTTTCAGGCCACCTTTTGCAGGCGCAACGGGAAGGTGACGCGAAACGCGGTGCCGCCCTGCCCCGGCAGATAGGTGATCGTGCCGCCCAGATTGGCCATCACCTCGCGGCAGATCGCCAGGCCCAGGCCCGCGCCACCCGCCCGCGTCTCGTCCGTCAGGCGTGCGAACTTCTCAAAGATCAGCGCCTGCGCCTCTTGCGGAATACCGCGCCCGTTGTCGATGAAATCGACCATCACCCGGCCGCCCTTCTGGCGCACGACGATGCGCAGTTCCGGCGTGTCGGACTGGCAGTATTTCCGGGCATTCGAGATCAGGTTGATGAAAACCTGCGTCAGCCGATCGGCATCGGTCAGCACGAACAGGGCCTCGGCCGTCGGGTCGCGGTGGATCACGAACGACCGTTCCGGGCGCGTATTTCCGGCCGCAGCCAACGCCCGCTCGATCATGTCATGCAGGCTGGTCAACCCAAGATCGAGCTTTACCGTCCCGTTTTCCAGCACGCTCAGGTCCAGC
Organism: Rhodobacter sp.; assembly: GCA_041738105.1. Classification (GTDB taxonomy): domain Bacteria; phylum Pseudomonadota; class Alphaproteobacteria; order Rhodobacterales; family Rhodobacteraceae; genus Aliitabrizicola. The sequence goes on from JBGSQL010000361.1 coordinate 1,163, forward strand.
AGGTCATCCAGCAGCCGGGTCAACCGGATCGCCTCTTCATGGATGATCGTTGCATAGCGCTGCGTCGTCTCGGGCGGCATGTCGCCCTCCATCAGGATCTCCGAGAACGCGCGGATCGAGGTCATCGGCGTGCGCAATTCATGACTGATCTGGCTCAGGAAGGCATCCTTCTGCACCGAAAGCTGGGTCAGCTTTTCGTTCACCTCGCGCAATTGCCGTGCGGTGCGGGTCAACTCTTCGGACTGCGCCTCAAGCCGCGCGGAATACTCCATGATCTGCGCCGTCTCGTTCGCGACGGCCATCAGATCCTCAACCGATACCGCCTCGCCGCCCACCGCCTGCGACATCATCGCATGGGCCGCCGCCGCGCCCACCGACCCCGAAAGACGCCGTTCCAGCGCATCGAAGAACTCGGGCGTTGGATCGGGCAGCACGCCCGCGCGCCCCTGTCCACGCGCCGCCACCTCAAAGAACGCCAGCGCCTCATCCTCGCCCAGGATGCGCTGCGACAGGATCAGCAGATCCTCGGCCTCGGCCCGGCCGCGCGCCCACGCGCGCGTCCCGCTGCCCTCTTCGAACACATTGACAAAGGCCGCGCCCTGGATCCGCTCGACCGGCGAGGGGAAGGTCAGGATCGAGCCGATGAAAAAGGCCGTCGCATTCAGGATCAGCGACCAGAACATCGCGTGGATCAGCGGATCCATCGCCTCGACCCCGAACAGCGCCTGCGGCCGCAGCCAGCTGATCTGCCACAGCCCCTCGGCCATGACGCGCGACGAGATCACCGCATCCGGCCCGAATGACGGCAGATACAGCGCAAAGGCCCAGACCGCCGCCCCGACCAGCAGCCCGGCCGTCGCCCCTGCCTTGGTGGCCCCGCGCCAGAAGATCCCCCCCAGCATCGCCGGCAGCACCTGCGCCGCACCGACGAAAGAGATCAGCCCGATGGCCGCCAGCGCCTCGATGCCACCCGACATCCGGAAATAGGCATAGCCCAGCGCCACTACGCCGGCGATCGAGAGCCGCCGCGCCCGCAGCACGATCCGGCGCAAATCGCCCGAAACCGCGCGTGCCGGACGCAGACGCAACCAGACCGGCATCACGATGTGGTTCGACACCATCGTGGCCAACGCGATCGAGGCCACGATCACCATCGACGTGGCTGACGAAAATCCGCCCAGAAAGGCCAGCATCGCCAGCCCGCCCTGGCCCTCGGATAACGGCAGCGTCAACACGAACAGATCGGGATTGGTGCCTTCAGGCATCCGCTCCAACCCCATCACGGCGATCGGCACGACAAAAAGGCTCATCAGGAACAGATACAGCGGAAACGCCCAGCTTGCCGTGCCCAGATGCCGCTCGTCGACATTCTCGACCACCATCACCTGAAACATCCGCGGCAGGCACAGCACCGCCGCCCCCGACAGGAACAGCAATCCCGCCCAGCGGCCCGGCTGCAGATCCCAGGACTGCAAGCGCGAGGTGTCGATCCGGGCCATCATCTCGACCGGCCCGCCACCCAGGCCCCAGACCACATAGACGCCCACCGCCAGAAGCGCGATCAGCTTGACCACCGCTTCCACCGCGATCGCCGTCACCACGCCATGGTGACGCTCATTGGCATCCAGGTTGCGCGTTCCGAACAACACGGTGAACAGCGCCAGCCCCACCGCCACCCAAAGCGCGGTCGAGGCCCGATCGGGCAGCGCCCAGCCATCGGGCGTCTCGCTGGCGAACACGCCGAATGACAGCGTCACCGATTGCAACTGCAACGCGATATAGGGCGTCGCCGCAACCACCGAGATCACCGTGACGATCACGCCCAGCAGGTTCGACTTGCCATAGCGCGACGAGATCAGATCGGCGATCGAGGTCACCCGCTGCACACGCCCGATCCGCACCAGCTTGCGCAGAACCCACCACCAGCCGACAAAGACCAGCGTCGGGCCCAGATAGATCGTGATGAACTCCAGCCCCGAGCGCGCGGCATAGCCAACCGCGCCATAGAAGGTCCAGGCGGTGCAGTAGATCGACAGCGACAGCGTGTAGATCAGCGGCGAGCGCAGCCAAGGCGCCGCCCGCCCGCCCTGCCGCTCGACCATGAAGGCCACCAGAAACAGCCCGATCACATAGGTCAGGCAGACCAGCACCAGGATGTTGAACGGAACCATCAGCCCTCGGTCCCGGTGCCGGCGTCGGATCCGGGCACGCGCAGCGGTTCGGGCGCCGGTTTTGCCGCAGGCTCGGGCGCGTTCAACCCCGGCACCAGCGCCAGCGCA
>JBGSQL010000406.1:0-2181 GCA_041738105.1 Rhodobacter sp.
CAACAAGGAAACCACGGTCGCCGAGAACAAGGAGGCGATCCGGCTGCTGCGCGAGGCGGTGCTGCGGGGCGAGGATCTGGCGCGCGTACGCCTGCTTGTCGGAAACTCGTTGCGCGGCCTGATCCCGGCCCTGTGGGGCGACGCGGCGTCGGCGACTTGATCTGTGTCAATTTCAGATGACGTTCAATGTGTCAGGCTAACTGGACACATGGGAGGTTTTCTGCAATGCGCATCCTGCTCGTTCACCCCAATTACCACTCGGGCGGGGCCGAGATTGCCGGCAACTGGCCACCGGCCTGGGCCGCCTATCTGGCAGGCGCGCTGCGCACCGCAGGGTATGACGATGTGCAATTCCTCGATGCGATGACGAACGATCTGACCCCCACGCAGATCCGGGCCGAGATGGCGCGGATCGCGCCGGATGTGGTCGGTGTGACCTCGATCACGCCGTCGATCTATGCGGCGGAAGAGGTGTTGAAGATTGCCGCAGAGGTGGTGCCAGCGGCGCTGCGGGTGCTGGGGGGTGTTCATGCGACCTTCATGTATCGCCAGGTTCTGACCGAGGCGCCGTGGATCGACGTGATCGTGCGCGGCGAGGGCGAAGAGATTCTGGTTGCGCTGATGAACGCGGTGCGCGACGGGCGCTGGCCTGCGGACCAGGGCCGGATCAAGGGGCTGGCCTATCGCGACGGCGATGAAATCGTGGCGACGCAGGCCGCGCCCACGGTAAAGGATCTGGACGGCATCGACCCCGACTGGACGATCCTGGAGTGGGACAAGTACATCTATGTACCGCTGGGCGTGAAGGTTGCGATTCCCAACATGGCGCGGGGGTGTCCGTTTACCTGCTCGTTCTGTTCGCAGTGGAAATTCTGGCGCGACTACCGCGTGCGCGATCCCAAGAAGGTCGTCGACGAGATTGAGCGGCTGGTGAACGATCACGGTGTCGGCTTTTTCATCCTGGCCGACGAGGAGCCGACGATCAACAAGAAGAAGTTCGTCGAGTTCTGTCAGGAGCTGATCGACCGTGGTCTGCCCGACAAGATCAAGTGGGGGATCAACACCCGGGTAACGGACATCTACCGCGACCGCGACCTGCTGTCCTTCTACCGTCGCGCGGGGCTGGTGCATGTCAGCCTGGGCACCGAAGCCGCGGCGCAACTGAAGCTGGATCAGTTCAACAAGGAAACCACGGTCGCCGAGAACAAGGAGGCGATCCGGCTGCTGCGCGAGGCGGATATCTTCACCGAGGCGCAGTTCATCGTGGGGCTGGACAACGAAACCGCCGAGACGCTGGAGGAGACCTTCCAGATGGCCTGGGATTGGCAACCCGATCTGGCCAACTGGTCGATGTACACGCCCTGGCCCTTCACGCCGCTGTATCAGGAGTTGCGCGACAAGGTGGAGGTGTTCGATTTCTCGAAATACAACTTCGTCACCCCGATCATGAAGCCGGCTGCCCTGACGCGGGGCGAGTTGCTGGACGGGGTGATGAAGAACTATCGCCGCTTCTACATGCGCAAGGCGCTGTTCCACTATCCGTGGCGCGGCACCGGATATCGGCGGCGCTATCTGCTGGGATGCCTGAAGGCGTTTCTGAAGGCCGGGGTGCAGCGCACCTTCTACGATCTGGGGAAGGTGGGCTACTGGGGGCCGCAGACCAAGGAAAGCGTGCATTTCGATTTTGACGAAACACGCACCATCGCGCCCGCGCAGATGGCCGATTGGGAGGCCGCGGCCGACCGGTCGCGCAAGCACAAGGAACGGCAGGCCGCGCTGAAGGCGCAGGGCAAGGCGCGGGCCGAAGACCGCAACGCGGCCAAGGTTTCCGCTTGTGGCGGCGGCAGCGAACAGATGGACGCGTTCCGGATGCCCGAGGAGGCGCGGGTGCAGTGACCCACGCCGCGGGTCGGATCGGGCCGAACGCGCTTTTGCAACTGATCCCGGTGCTGGAACGGCAGGGGGGTGTGGCGCTGCGCGAGACGGTCTTTGCGGCGGGCGGCGTTGCGGGCGTGCCGAAGGGGGACGGGCTGATCGAGGAAGGGCCGGTCGCGGGCGTGCATCAGGCCTTGCGCCGCCTGCTGCCGGATCAGGCACCACGACTGGCACGCGAGGCCGGTCTTGGCACGGCGGAGTATATCCTGGCGCACCGGATCCCCAGGCTGGCGCAGGCGGTGCTGC
>JBGSQL010000434.1:0-9635 GCA_041738105.1 Rhodobacter sp.
CGGCAAGGGCCGGGTGATCCGCGAGGGTGCCGGGGTGGCGATCCTGAGCCTGGGCACGCGGCTAGCCGAGGTGATGGTTGCGGCCGAGGCGCTGGGCGCGCGCGGGATAGCGCCCACGGTCGTGGATGCGCGCTTTGCCAAGCCGCTCGATCGCGACCTGATCCTGCGTCTGGCGGCCGAACATGAGGCGCTGATCACCATCGAGGAAGGCGCAATCGGCGGCTTTGGCAGCCATGTGGCGCAACTGCTGGCCGAGGCGGGGGTGTTCGACCGGGGCCTGAAATACCGCTCGATGGTGCTGCCCGACAGTTTCATCGACCAGGCCAGCCCCGAGGCGATGTACCGGGTTGCCGGCATGGGGGCGGCACAGATCGAGGCAAAGGTGCTGGAAACGCTGGGCGTCTCGGTTCTGGGGCTGCGGGCGTGAGGCGGGGCGCGCGGGCGCCTGCGACATCGCAGCGTCGGTTCGGGGCGTGACAACGCCGCGACGCCCGTGCCACGACTGGGCGGCATATCGGATCACAAGGAAACAGCAATGACCCATACCCAGTTCCCCGGCATCACCTGGGTCAAGGCGCCTTCGCGCGATTCGGTGGCGGATACGGCGCAGGTCAGCGTGCTGGTGGCCGAGGTTCTGGCGGCGGTGAAGGCGCGGGGCGATGCGGCGGTGCGGGACTACTCGAAGCGCTTCGACAAGGCCGATCTGGAGGCATTCGAGGTGTCGATGGAGGATCGCCACCGGGTGGTCGCGGCGCTTGATCCGCAGACGCGGGCGGATACGGAATTCGCCATTGCCAACGTCCGTCGCTTTGCCGAGGCGCAACTGGCGACCTTGGCCCCGCTGGAGGTGGAGATCCTGCCGGGCGTGCATCTGGGGCATCGGGTGATCCCGATCCGGCGGGTGGGGTGTTATGTCCCGGGCGGGCGGTTTCCGCTGCTGTCGGCGCCGGTGATGACGATCGTGCCGGCCAAGGTGGCCGGGGTGGATGAGGTGATCGCTTGTCTGCCACCCAACGCGCATGAGGCGATGATCGCCGGTTGCCATCTGTCGGGCGCGGACCGGATCTTTCGCATCGGCGGGGCGCAGGCCATCGCGGCACTGGCGCATGGCACGGAAACGGTGCCGGCGGTGGACAAGATCGTGGGGCCGGGCAACGCCTTTGTGAACGAAGCCAAACGGCAGGTCTTTGGCCCGGTGGGGATCGACCAGTTGGCCGGACCGTCCGAGATCTACACGCTGGCAGATGGAACGGGGGATGCCGAGATGCTGGCGACTGACATGCTTGCGCAGGCAGAGCATGACGTGCGCACCCGGGTCGGGATGATCACGACGGACCCGGCGCTGGCCACGGCCGTGCTGGCCGAGGTGGAGCGGCAGTTGGCGACGCTGGCGACGGCGGCCGTCGCTGGCCCGGCCTGGCGTGACTATGGCGAGATCGCCGTGGCGGCAGATGAGTCTGCGATGATCGCCTATTCCGATCACATCGCGGCAGAGCACTTGCAGGTGCACACCGTCGACCCGAAGGCGATGGCGGCGCGGTTGCGCAACTATGGATCGCTATTCATCGGGCAACTGGCGAGCGTGGTCTATTCTGACAAGTGCTCGGGCACCAACCACACCCTGCCGACAATGGGGGCCGGGCGCTATACCGGCGGTTTGTGGGTTGGATCCTATGTGAAGGTCGCGACACATCAGTGGCTTGATGAACGCGGCGTGGCCGCCGTGGCGCCGCCTGCCGTTCGGCAAAGCGCCAGCGAAGGCCTGGAAGGGCATCGCCGCGCCGCGCAGTTGCGCCTGGACCGGATGCAACGCTAGCCAGGATGCCAGGCGGCGCGCCAGAGGTGCGCGGCCGGGTACCCTTGCCGAAAAGAAACCGAGGCGGGCGATGCGGGTGGCAGATGTTTCAATCCGCCCACGCAGTCGGGCGATGCTGTGTACGCAGAGTGATTTGCCTTGTGCCAGTACTTGCGGCGATACCCGAGTGACAGGGACAAGGAGGGGCGCCGGTGGCCGAGCGCAGCAGCAGGATCATCTCGGCGCTGGGTCACGTCTGGCAGGGCGGCCCCTCGAACGACGGATTGCCGCTGCGCGTGCGCGCCGAGATCGACCGGCGCGAGGATGCGGCAGAGCGCCTGATCGGCTGGGTGCAGCTGGGGATCGTGGTTTTCTTTGCGACGCTTTATTCGATCGCCCCGAGGGCCGAGGGCGGATCGGGCGAGAACTTCGTGCCAATGACCTTGGCCGCCTATTTCCTGTTCACCGTGTTCCGCGTGGCCCTGTCCTACCGCAGGACGCTGCCGCGCTGGTATCTGATCGTGTCGATCATCGTGGACGTGATGCTGCTGTGCCTGCTGATCTTCTCGTTCCACATCCAGTATGAACAGCATCCCTCGTTCTACCTGAAGGCGCCGACGCTGCTGTATCTCTTCATCTTCATCAGCCTGCGCGCCTTGCGGTTCGATCCGCGCTTTGTGCTGATCTCGGGTCTGATCGGGGCGGCTGGATGGCTGGGGATGCTGGCCTATGCGGTGCTGTCGGACATGGGCGACATGCATGTGACGCGCAACTATGTGGAGTATCTGACCTCGAACTCGATCCTGATCGGCGCCGAGATCGACAAGACGCTGACGATCCTGGGGGTGACCGCGATCCTGTCGCTGGCGCTGTATCGAGGGCGGCAGGTACTGTTCGACGCGATCCGGAGCGAGACGGCGGCGAATGACCTGAGGCAGTTCTTTGCGCCCGAGGTTGCAAGCTCGATCACCCGATCGGACGAGTTGCCTTCGGCGGGGCGGGGAGTCACCTGCACGGCCGCGATCTTGTTCGTCGACGTGCGATCCTTCACCACGACTGCGGAAACGCTGGCGCCCGAGGCGGTCATGCAGATCCTTGCGCGCTACCAAGAGGCAACGTTGCCCGTGATCGAGGCACAGGGCGGGCGTGTGGACAAGTTCCTGGGAGACGGGATTCTGGCGACCTTCGGCGCAGTGCAGCCGAGCGAGACCTATGCCGCCGATGCGCTGCGCGCCGCGACCGCGCTGGTTGAGGCGGTTGCGGCGGTCGATGACGATTTTCGCGCGCTGGGCTGGCCGGGGTCCTTCCGGATCGGCGCGGGGGTGGCGGCGGGCACAGTCACGGTGGGTGTCGTGGGTGCGCAGGGGCGGCTGGAATTCACGGTGATCGGCAATGCGGTCAACCTGGCGGCAAAGCTGGAGAATGCGAACAAGCAGCAAGGCACGCGCGCGCTGACGGATGCAGCGACCTGGGCGCTGGCCGTGGAACAGGGTCTTGACGTGGTGGCACTGGAAATGCGGGAGGCGTCGCACGTCAGTGGCGTGGCGAAGCCGCTTGATCTGGTGGTTCTGGCCTGAGGTCCGTCAGCTATTTGCCTCGGCCGCAAGTAGCGCGGCGAGACCCGCACGGTAATCGGGGTAGATCAGCCGCACGCCGAGTTCGGTCTTGATGCGATCATTCCGCACCCGCTTCGACTCGGCGTAGAAGCTGCGCGCCATCGGCGACATTTCGGCCTGGTCGTAAGCAACGGCAGCGGGCGGCGGCAACCCGAGCAGGGTTGCGGCATGGCCGATCACGTCTTCGGGCGGCGCAGGATCGTCGTCACAGACATTGTAGATCGCGCCGGGGTTGGGGTGGCTGATCGACGCCTCCAGCACCTGCGCGATGTCATCGACATGGATGCGGCTGAACACCTGGCCGGGTTTGATGATGCGTCGGGCAGAGCCATCGCGCACCTTCTCGAACGGGCCGCGGCCGGGACCGTAGATGCCGGCGATCCGGAAGATGTGCAGCGGCAGGCCCAGCGCCTGCCATTCAGCCTCAGCCCGGACGCGCTGGATGCCGCGCCGGGTGGTCGGGGTAAGCGGTGTCGCCTCGTCCACCCAGCCGCCCTGATGATCGCCATAAACGCCGGTGGTGGACATGTAACCGACCCAGTGCAGCGGCGCGGCGGAGATCGCCGGACCGTGCGCGCGAAGAACCGGATCGCCCTGATCATCAGGCGCTATGGACGACAAGAGGTGCGTCGCGCGATTCAGGGCCGGAGCCAGATCCCCCGGCCAAAGCAGCGGCTCGATGCCCTGAGCGCGCAAAGCCTTGGCCTTTTCCGCGCTGCGGGTGGTGCCGATGATGTGCCAGCCTTGAGGAAGCAGGCGGCGGGCGAGGGCCTGCGCCGAATACCCGTGACCGAGAGAAAGGAGCGTGCGCGTCATGGTGGCGACTATCGGCGGGCCTGAACGGCGGTGCAAGCACGGGTTGCAATCTTCGCGCGAACGTCACGCGCCTGACACGCGACCCGTGCAGGGATGGGCAGCCCTTGCGGCAAGGGCCGGTTTTCGTGTTACATGCCGGATCATTTCAGAGAAGAACCGATGCACGAAGAGTCGAGCCTGCCCATTCTGACACCCGACACACCGCCGGCGGAAGCCTTCACCGACCCGGTTGCGGCCGTCGCACGGCTGGAAGAGTTGTTCCGCATCGCGACCGAGTTCCTGTCGCTGCACTTCAACCGGACAGTCACGCAAGGCAAGCCCGCGAGCCGGGTACGCGCGTTTTATCCCGAGATCCGGTTGACGACGACCAGCTTCATCAAGATCGACAGCCGTTTGAGTTTCGGCCATGTGGCCGGGCCTGGCACCTATGCCACCACGATCACCCGGCCCGATCTGTTCCGGAATTATCTGGAGCAGATGATCGGCCTTCTGGTGCTGAACCACGGGGTTCCGGTGGTGATCGGGCCGTCGGAGACACCGATTCCTGTGCATTTCGCGGTCTCGGGCAACCCGGCGATTTCGGTGCCGCAAGAGGGTGTGCTGGATTTCAGTTTGCGCGATGTGTTCGATGTGCCGGATCTGGCGACGACAAACGACGACATTGTGAACGGGACGCGGACGACTAACCCGGACGGATCGTTTCCGCTCGCGCCGTTTTCGGCCCAACGGGTCGACTACTCGCTGGCGCGGCTGACCCACTACACGGCCACCGACCCCACGCATTTCCAGAACCACGTGCTGTTCACCAACTATCAGTTCTATGTCGACGAGTTCGAGGCTTTTGCGCGCACCGCCCTGGCGGAACCAGGCCTTGGCTACACGTCTTTTGTGGCACCGGGAAACCAGGAGATTGTGGCGCCGGATGCGCCGATCGGGCTGCTGACCAAAATGCCGCAGATGCCGACCTACCATCTGAAGCGGCCAGACGGGCAAGGCATCACGCTGGTCAACATCGGGATCGGCCCGTCGAATGCCAAGACAGCGACGGATCACATTGCGGTGCTGCGCCCCCATGCCTGGCTGATGGTGGGCCATTGTGCGGGCTTGCGCAATTCGCAGAGCCTGGGGGACTTTGTGCTGGCCCATGCTTATGTGCGCGAGGACCATGTGCTGGACGACGACTTGCCGGTGTGGGTGCCGATTCCGGCGCTGGCCGAGATCCAGATTGCCCTGCAACAGGCGGTGGCCGAGGTGACGCAGCTGGATGGCTATGAGTTGAAGCGGATCATGCGCACGGGAACGGTTGCCACCATCGACAACCGCAATTGGGAGTTGCGCGACCAGTCTGGGCCGGTGGCGCGGCTGTCGCAATCCCGCGCCATCGCGCTGGACATGGAAAGCGCCACGATTGCCGCTAACGGGTTCCGCTTTCGGGTGCCGTACGGCACGCTCTTGTGTGTTTCAGACAAGCCCTTGCATGGCGAGTTGAAGTTGCCAGGCATGGCGAGCGATTTCTACAAGACGCAGGTGGCAAGCCATCTGAAGATCGGGGTGCGGGCAATGGAACTGCTGCGCGAAACACCGCTGGAAAAGATTCACAGCCGCAAGCTGCGCAGTTTCGAGGAAACTGCCTTCCTGTAGAGTGCCCGTTTACGTAGGGAAATCCTACCACCTGTTCACGAAATCGCTTGATTTGTTCAGCGAAACGCTGTGGAACGGGGCTCATGGCCCCGGAGTGGGCAGGGACAGTCCCCGCAATGAGGGGCAAGAACAAGGAGACAGAAATGTCGAAACCGATGACCAAGACGCAATTGGTTGCAGCGCTCGCCGAAGAAATGGGCAGCGACAAGAAAACCGCCGGCGCAGCGCTGGACGGACTGGCCGCGCTGGTGGCCCGCGAGATGGCGACAGGTGGTGCCGTGACCCTGCCGGGCCTTGGCAAGGTTGCCTGCCGCGCGCGCCCCGAGCGCCAGGTCCGCAATCCGGCCACCGGCGAGACGCTGACCAAACCCGCGGACAAGCAGGTGAAATTCACCATCGCCAAGGCGCTGAAGGATAGCGTCAACGTCTGAGCCGCCTTTCGGCTTGCGCCCGGAAGTGGGTTGATTAGGGTCGCCTTGTGGCGGCCCTTTTGCTTTTGCGCGGGAGACAGGATGGACTTTCGCGCGATCGCAATGGGTCTGGCCTTTTCGTTGATGTGGTCTTCGGCCTTTACCTCGGCGCGGATGATCGTGATGGATGCGCCGCCTCTGTCGGCGTTGGCGATCCGCTTTGTGCTTTCCGGGCTCATCGGGATCGGACTGGCGGCGGCGTTGGGCCAGAGTGCGCGGCTGACGCGCGGCCAATGGCAGAGCGTCGTGATCTTCGGCATCTGCCAGAATGCGCTGTATCTTGGCCTCAACTTCGTTGCGATGACCAAGGTGGAGGCCGGGCTTGCCTCGATCGTGGCGTCGATGATGCCACTGATGGTCGCGTTCCTGGGCTGGGTGGTGTTTCGCGAGAAAGTGCGGCCGCTTGGGTTGGCCGGGCTGGTCGCAGGCTTTGCCGGGGCGGCGATCATCATGGGCACGCGACTGTCAGGCGGGGTGGATGCGGATGGTCTGGTGCTGTGCCTGCTGGCCATGGTTGCGCTGGCGGTAGCAACACTGACCGTGCGATCGGCCACATCCGGGGGCAATCTGCTGATGATCGTGGGAATGCAGATGCTGGTTGGCGCGGTGATTGTAGGTGTGGCGGCCCTTGCCCTGGAAACATGGGAGGTGACGTGGACCGCGCGATTGGGCGTGGCGTTCGTCTACACGATACTGGTCCCGGGGCTGTTGGCCACCTGGGTCTGGTTTCAGCTGGTCCGGCGGATCGGCGCGGTGCGGGCGGCAACCTTTCACTTCCTCAACCCGTTCTTTGGTGTGGCGACGGGGGCGATCCTGTTGGGCGAGAAGCTGGAGGTCTGGGACATTCTGGGCGTCGTGATCATCGCGGCGGGCATCCTGGCCGTGCAATGGTCACGCCGCGAGGGCGCGGCTGCCGGCTGACCGGTCAGACTGTGCTGGACAAACCGACGTGCGCTCAGCCGATCGGGCCGCGTTGGCCGCCCGTCTGGCCGCGATCCAGCAACAGCTGATCAAGCAGAACGCAGGCCATCATCGCCTCGGCCACCGGAACCGCGCGGATGCCGACACAAGGGTCGTGCCGACCCTTGGTGACAAGATCGACGTCTTCCCCAGTGGCAGTAATCGTGCGCCGGGGGGTCAGGATGGAAGAAGTCGGCTTGACCGCGAGGCGCACGACGACGGGCTGGCCGGTCGAAATCCCACCCAGAATGCCGCCGGCGTGGTTCGACAGATAGCGCGGACCTTGCGGGGTCATGCGGATCTCATCGGCGTTGTCGGTTCCGGTCAAGCTGGCCGACGCCATGCCGGCCCCGATCTCGACGCCCTTGACGGCATTGATCGACATCATCGCACCGGCCAGTTCGGCATCCAGCTTGGCATAGAGCGGCGCGCCAAGACCCGGGGGCACGCCCTCGGCCACAACCTCGATGATTGCGCCGACCGAGTTGTGCGACAGGCGCAGGGCATCCAGATACTCTGCCCAGTCGGTCGCGGCCTGCGCATCCGGGCACCAGAACGGATTCTGGCTGATCTGTCCGAGGTCGAGCCGCGCCCGCTCGATGGATCTGTCGCCCATCTGGACCATGTAGCCCGTGATCACCAGATCCGGCACGAGCGCCGCCAGCGCGGCGCGCGCCACGCCACCTGCAGCGACACGGCTGGCGGTTTCACGGGCCGATGACCGGCCCCCGCCGCGATAATCGCGGATCCCGTATTTCTGGTGATAGGTGATGTCGGCATGGCCGGGGCGGAAGCTTTGGGCAATATCGCCGTAGTCTTTCGAGCGCTGATCGGTGTTCTCGATCATCAACTGGATCGGTGTGCCGGTGGTGCGGCCCTCGAACGTGCCGGACAGGATGCGCACAAGGTCATCCTCGCGCCGTTGGGTGGTAAACTTTGACTGGCCGGGTTTGCGGGCGTCGAGCCAGGGTTGAAGATCGGCCTCGGTCAGCGCGATGCCGGGCGGACAGCCGTCCACCGTGGCGCCGATTGCGGGGCCGTGGCTTTCACCCCAGGTCGTCACGCGGAAGAGGTGGCCGAAGGTGTTGAGGCTCATGGCGCGGGCTCCTTTGTCGCAGCATCTAGCGGTGGGGGCGGGGCTGCTCAAGGCATTTCGGCTTGCAGAGGGCCGGCGGACGGGTATGGTGGCGATACCTCGGGGTGCCCGGAAACGGGCTGAGATGCGCAAGCGGACCCGTTGAACCTGAACCGGCTCATACCGGCGGAGGGAAGGTGCATGGAAGACCTCCTGCCCGACCTGTCCCGTCGCAACTGGAGGAAGACATGCGATCTTCGATCTTGGCTGCGGGGATTCTGTGCGTTGCCACACTGGCATCGGCAGAAACACCTGTTCTGACTGTCCTGACCTATGAAAGTTTCGTGACCGAGTGGGGCCCCGGCCCAGCGGTGGAAAAAGCCTTCGAGGCGGAGTGTAACTGTGACCTGCGGTTCGTGGCTGCCGGCGACGGCGCCGCGCTGCTGGCACGTGTGCGGCTGGAGGGCGCGCGGTCGGAGGCGGATGTCGTGCTGGGCCTCGACACCACGCTGACCGCAGCCGCGACCGCCACGGGGCTGTTCGCGCCGCACGGGCTTTCGCCACGCAATGACCTGCCTTTGGCTTATACCGACCCGCTTTTCCTGCCATTCGACTGGGGGTGGTTCGCTTTCGTCCACGACCGGAAAAAGCTGCCGACCCCGCCCGCGTCCTTCGAGGAACTGGCCGCGTCGGATGTAAAGATCGTGATTCAGGATCCCCGATCCTCGACGCCGGGTCTGGGGTTGCTGATGTGGGTGAAGTCCGCCTATGGCGACCGTGCATCCGAGATCTGGGCAGGGCTGCGCGACAACATTGTCACGGTGACGCCGGGCTGGTCAGAGGCCTACGGGCTGTTTCTGGAAGGCGAGGCCGACATGGTGCTGAGCTATACGACATCGCCAGCCTATCACCTGATCGCGGAACAGGATGACAGCAAGGCGGCAGCGGCGTTCAGCGAAGGACACTACATGCAGATCGAGGTGGCGGGCATGCTGGCCGCAAGCGATCAGCCCGACCTCGCACGGCGGTTCCTGGACTTCATGGGGTCTGACGCGTTCCAGTCGGTCATTCCGACAACGAACTGGATGTATCCTGCGGTGACGCCGGAAGCGGGCCTTCCGGCAGGGTTCGAGACGCTTTTGCGGCCTGACACCTCGCTTTTGATGACTGCCGAAGCGGCCGAAGCGGCGCGGGCCGGGGCGCTGGACGAATGGCGCGCCGCGCTGTCGCGCTGAGCAAGGCAGGGGTTGCGGTTGCCGCAG
>JBGSQL010000396.1:0-4759 GCA_041738105.1 Rhodobacter sp.
GCGCGTCTGCGCCACCTGCGCGTTGTGGGCGCGGGCCGCTGTGGGCAGGTTTAGGGCCACCCTGCTTTTGGCCTTGCGGGCGACCGGCGCCAGGGCGCGAGGGTTTTCCCGCCGATTTCCCCATCACCTTGACAGCCTTGGACGCGGCCATGCCTTCGGCCCAGGGGGCGCCGCCGATGACCGGAATCACGGCATTCATCTGCTTTTCGATCGCGCGCAATTCTTCCATCTCGGCCGGGGCGCAGAATGCGATCGCAGTGCCCTCGGCACCAGCACGGGCGGTTCGCCCGATTCGGTGCACGTAGTTTTCTGGCACATTGGGCATGTCGAAGTTGTAAACGTGGCGGACGCCGGCAATGTCGATGCCGCGTGCCGCGACGTCGGTGGCCACCAGCACGTCAAGCGTGCCATCGCGGAATTCCTTCAGCGTGCGCTCGCGCTGGCCCTGGCTCTTGTTGCCGTGGATGGATCCGGCCTTGAAGCCCCAGGAACAGAGCAGCTTCATCAGTTTCTCCGACCCGTGCTTGGTGCGCCCGAACACCAGCGCCATTTCCCCTTGATGGTTTTTCAGGTAGGATTCCAAAAGCTTGGCCTTGTCGCCCTGCGGGGTGAAATGAACACCCTGAACGATTTTCTCGATCGGCTTGCCGGGGGGGGCAACCTGCACCTTGATCGGATCGCGCAGGTAGGTCGCGGCCAGATCCTCGATCAGTTTTGGCATGGTGGCCGAGAAAAGCAGGGTCTGACGCTTCAGCGGCAGGTGCTTGGCGATCTGGCGAAGCGCGTGGATGAACCCCATGTCGAGCATGTGGTCGGCTTCGTCCAGCACAAGATATCCTGTGTTTTCAAGCGTCAACGCGCGCCGTTCCAGCAAGTCGATCAGCCGGCCGGGGGTGGCGACAAGGATGTCGGCGCCGCGGGCGAGGCGCTCGGTCTGGCGGTTGATCGAGGCGCCACCGACGACGGTGGCCACCTTGACCGCTGTGCCTTTGGTAAAGACCTCGAGGTTTTCCGCGATCTGGCTGACCAGCTCGCGCGTCGGCGCAAGGATCAGTGCGCGGACATTGCGCGGGGCCGGTGGGTGGCCGATGTCCAGGATCCGGTGCAGCAGCGGCAGGCCGAAGGCCGCCGTCTTGCCGGTGCCGGTCTGGGCAAGGCCCATCAGGTCACGCCCCGCCATGATGTGCGGGATGGCCTGCACCTGGATCGGGGTTGGCGTGGTTATCGTTGTCTTTTCAAGGGCCTTGATGATCTTGGGGGAAAGCCCCAGGTCGGTGAACGTGGTCATGTCTATCTTTCTGACAGGCGGCATCAGGCCGCCGGAATGGGGTTCTGGCCGCAAGATGCGGCGGGCATGAGGGCCGGCCAAGTGTTTGGCCGTGGCGCCCCTGCGTGAAGGTGGGAACCTGGTGATTTCGTCCGGCCCTGGCCCCGTGCGCATCGTTCACGATCGGGGCGGCTGCTCACGCGGCAGCGGGCCTTGGATGAGGGGGACATGAGGCCTCGGACGGCATAAGTCAAGCGTATGATTTCCGTCTGGCATCCATATGGGCGGTGTATGTAGACAATTTTAATCGGACTTTGGCAGCCTGACGGCAGCATCTGCCCCGGAGGAGCCATGCCCGACCTGTCGAAACTGACCGCGCCGCAGCGCGCCAACTATCACTACATGGCTGACGCGCTGCGCCGGCTGGAATGGGATCTGCACAACGTGATCGAGGCTACCAGCCGGATCCCGCTGGAGTGGCACGAGATCGCGCGCGAGCGGACGCCCAGGCGCAAGGTCAAGGTGACGCTGCTGCTGGAGGATGACGTGGTGAAGTTCTTCAAGTCGATGGGCGCGGGCCACGGCGCGCGGATGAACGAGGTGCTTCGGGTCTTCATGCACGGGCGGCTGGCGGGGGTGATCCGGGGGGCGGACACGATCGACTATTTCAAGCGCGGCCGCGGCGTGCATGACGGCGCGCGGCCGATGTGGGGGGACACGGGGCGGATCCTGGACGGCGATGCCCCGGCGACGCTGGAGGAGAAGCAGGCGGAGGTGAAGGCACGCCTGCGCGAGGAAATGCGGCGGCGGCAGGTGGAGGAGTGAGGGGGGGCGGGCAATGTGGGGCGGGGTTCACCCCGCCTTGGCTGGGGCCGGTTGAACGGCGGGATGAGCCGCGCCCCGTAGGGATTGGTTAACCTTGATCGGGAAAGGTTGGGGTATGCCGAAGTACATCCGTCCCAAGGTGAAAGGCGCGACGGTGTTCTTCACCGTGGCTCTTGCTCGACGTGGGGATAACCTGTTGGTGCGAGAGGTGGATCGGTTGCATGAGGCGGTGCATCTGACACAGGTAGAGCGGCCCTTCGGGATTGATGCCTGGGTTGTCCTGCCGGACCATTTGCACGCGATCTGGACTTTGCCCAAGGGGGACCGAGCGTTCTCGGTGCGCTGGGGCGCGATCAAGGCGAGGTTTTCGATGTCCATGCGTAAAGCGGGGTTCACCCCGCCTCCCCCGACAGGACGGGCAAATGGCGGGGTGAACCCCGCCCTACGGCACAAGGGTGAGGTCGGGTTGTGGCAACCGCGGTTTGGGAGCATCACATCCGGGATCAGGATGATTTTGACGCGCATTTGCGCTATTGCCGGAACAACCCGGTGAAGCATGGATTGGTCGAGCGGCCGGAGGATTGGCCGTATTCTTACGTGGGTAAGGATGGGTGGATGACTGCACCAAACTTCGGTAGGGCGGGGTTCACCCCGCCGCACGGGTGCGGTGGGTGAACGGCGGGGTGAACCCCGCCCTACGGAAATCTTTGGCGCGATGGGCTTGGGATATGGGCTTCACGCACCCTGCACGGGCAGACAGCCTGTTGGCCGCACCTCACCCCTGCAACGTCCTGACCCCGATCTCGCCCTCCAGCCGGGCCTTCATCGCGGCCACGGCGGAAACTGCCCCGGCGGCCGTCGTGTAGTAGGGGATCTTGTCATACAAGGCGACGGCGCGGATGTCGCGGCTGTCGCTGACGGCCTGGGTGCCTTCGGTGGTGTTCATCACCAGCGCGATGTCGCCGTTCTTCAGCCGGTCGACGATGTTCGGGCGGCCTTCGTAGACCTTGTTGACGGGGGTGGCGGCGATGGCGGCGGCTTTCAGCCAGCCGGCGGTGCCGCGGGTGGCCACGATCTCGAACCCCATTGCCACAAGGTCGCGGGTGGCCTCGGCCAAGGCCGGGGTCTTGTCGGCATCCTTGATCGAGATGAAGACGCGGCCGGTGTCGGGCAGGATCGTGCCCGCGCCGATCTGGGCCTTGAGGAAGGCCAGCGGGAAGGTGCGATCCCAGCCCATCACCTCGCCCGTGCTTCGCATTTCGGGGCCGAGCAGGGTATCGACGCCGGGAAAGCGGGCAAAGGGCATGACGGCCTCTTTCACCGAGAACCAGGGCGTGTGGGGGTCGGCCAGCGTCAGCGGATCGGCCAGCGGCAGGGCGGTGTCGGGGCCGACGCCGGCGGGGTAGGGCGCGCGCATCGGAAAGTTCGACAAGGGTTCGCCCGCCATCAGTCGGGCCGCGATCGAGGCGATGGCGCTGTCGGTGGCCTTGGCCACGAAGGGCACGGTGCGCGAGGCGCGGGGATTGACCTCGAGCACATAGATCTCGCCGTCCTTGATCGCGAATTGCACGTTCATCAGGCCGACGACATGCAGGGCGTGGGCCATCGCCTCGGTCTGTGATTTCAGATCCGCGATGGTCTCGGGCGAGAGCGAATAGGGCGGCAGCGAACAGGCACTGTCGCCCGAATGCACGCCGGCCTCTTCGATGTGCTGCATGATGCCCGCGACATGGACGTTCGTGCCATCGCAGAGCGCGTCCACGTCCACCTCGATCGCCCCCGACAGGTAGCTGTCCAGCAGCACGGGGCTGTCGCCCGACACCTGCACAGCCTCGCGGATGTAGCGTTCAAGCTGCGCGTCATCGCGCACGATCTCCATCGCGCGGCCGCCCAGCACATAGGACGGGCGGATGACGAGCGGGTAGCCGATCTGCGCCGAGATCGCAAAAGCCTCATCCCGCGAGCGCGCCATGGCGTTTTCGGGCTGGCGAAGGTTGAGTTTGTGCAAGAGTTGCTGGAACCGCTCTCGGTCTTCGGCCAGGTCGATGGCGTCGGGCGTGGTGCCGAGGATCGGGATGCCTTCGTGCGCCAGGGCCTGGGCGAGTTTCAGCGGCGTCTGGCCGCCGAACTGCACGATCACGCCATGCAGCGTGCCGTTTTCCTGCTCGACCCGGAGGATTTCAAGCACGTGTTCCAGCGTCAGGGGTTCGAAATAGAGCCGGTCCGAGGTGTCATAGTCGGTGCTGACCGTCTCGGGGTTGCAGTTGATCATGATCGTCTCGTAGCCCGCAGCGGTCAGGGCGTAGCAGGCGTGGCAGCAGCAGTAATCGAACTCGATCCCCTGGCCGATCCGGTTCGGTCCGCCGCCGAGGACATAGGAGGGACGGATGACGAGCGGAAAGCCGATATCCTTCGCGATCTCGAAGGCTTCTGCGTCTGAATGCGCAATGCCGTTGTGCGGCTGCTTGAGGTTCAGCGAATGCAGCAGCTGCTGGAACCGCTCGCGGTCTTCGGCCAGGTCGATGGCATCGGGGGTCGTGCCGAGGATCGGCACCCCTTCATTCGCCAGCGCCTGCGCGAGTTTCAGCGGCGTCTGGCCGCCGAACTGCACGATGACGCCGTGGAGCGTCCCATTCTCACGCTCCACCCGCAGAATCTCGAGGACAT
>JBGSQL010000005.1:0-4850 GCA_041738105.1 Rhodobacter sp.
GTGACGAAGCCCATATGGGCGACGGACGAGTAGGCGATCAGCTTCTTGATGTCCTCCTGCATCAGCGCCACCAGCGAGGTGTAGACGATGGCGATGACGGAGAGCGCGAAGACGAAGGGCGCGAAATATTGCGACGCCTCAGGAAACATCGGGATCGAGAAGCGGATGAAGCCGTAGCCGCCCATCTTCAAAAGGATCGCGGCCAGAATGACCGAGCCGGCCGTCGGTGCTTCCACGTGAGCGTCGGGAAGCCAGGTATGGACCGGCCACATCGGCATCTTCACCGCGAAGGAGGCGAAGAAGGCGAGCCAGAGCCAGGTCTGCATGCCGGCCGGGAATTTATGCGCCAGCAGAGTCGGGATGTCGGTGGTCCCGGCGTTCCAGTACATCGCCATCAGGGCGAGCAGAAGGAGCACCGAACCGAGCAGCGTGTAGAGGAAGAACTTGTAGGAGGCGTAGACGCGCCGCTTGCCGCCCCAGATGCCGATGATCAGGAACATCGGGATCAGGCCGGCCTCGAAGAACAGGTAGAACAGCACCAGATCCAGCGCACAAAAGACGCCCAGCATCAGCGTTTCCAGCACCAGGAAGGCGATCATGTATTCCTTGACGCGGGTTTCCACCTCCCAGCACGCGGCGATGGTGATCGGCATCAGGATGGTCGTCAGTAAGACGAACAGCACCGAAATGCCATCCACCCCCATCCGGTACTTCATCCCCAGGATCCAGTCGCGTTCCTCGACGAACTGAAATCCGGTGTCACCCGGCTCGAACCCCGCCAGCAGGAACAGCGACACAAGGAAGGTCGCGCTGGTGGCAAGCAGGGCCAGCCATTTCGCGTTGCGCCGCGCGGCCGGATCGTCGCCGCGCAGGAACAGCGCCAGGATCAGCGCCGCAACCAGCGGAATGAAGGTGATGATCGACAGAAGGTTTTCCATGCTCGCGCTCTCTTATTCCGCACCGCCCGAGAGCGTCATCCAGGTGACAAGGACGGCAATCCCCAGCACCATCGCGAAGGCATAGGTAAAGATGTAACCCGTCTGCGCCCGCCCCGCGAGGCGGGTAAAGAACGGCACGATCCCCATCGCCACACCGTTGATCGACCCGTCGATCACCCCGCCATCACCCGATTTCCACAAGAAGCCACCCAGCCACTTGGCTGACCGCACGAACAGCACCTCGTAGATCTCGTCGAAATACCACTTGTTCAGCAGGAACAGGTACAGCGGCCGCTGGTTCTCGGCCAGCTTGCCCGGCAGATCGGGGCGCCGGATGTAGAACTGATAGGCCAGCAGCAGCCCCAGCAGCATTGCCACGAACGGGCTGACCTTGACCCAGGTCGGCACGCCATGCGCCTCGTGCAGCACATGGTTGTCGGGCCCGATCAGGATCGCGCCTTGCACCGGCGCTGCAACGGCCATACCGCCTCCCGCCTCCGCACCCGCCTCAGCGCCCGTCGCCGTTTCCGCCGTCGCGTCCGATCCATGCCCGGCCTCGTCCGCCGCAGCCTCGCCCGCAACCTGGTGTTCCGCCACCGGCAGACCAAACCAGTCGCGCACCTTTTCCTCTTCGCCAAAGAACACGCCGTACCACACCATCCCCGAGAACGCCGCCCCCAGCGCCAGCACCCCCAGCGGGATCAGCATGGTCTTGGGGCTTTCATGTGCATGGTCGTGGGTGTGATGATCGCCGCGCGGCGCGCCGTAAAAGGTCAGGAACATCAGCCGCCACGAGTAGAATGAGGTCATGAACGCCGCCACCACCAGCAGCCAGAAGGCATAGGACGAGCCGACATAGGCGCTCTCGATCACCGCATCCTTCGACAGGAAGCCCGCGAACCCGATATGGGTCAGCGGAATCCCCACCCCGGTGATCGCCAGCGTGCCGATCATCATCGCCCAGAACGTGTAGGGGATCTTGCCCCGCAACCCACCGTAGTTCCGCATGTCCTGTTCATGATGCATCGCATGGATCACCGATCCGGCCCCAAGGAACAGCATCGCCTTGAAGAACGCATGGGTGAACAGGTGGAACATCGCCACCGAATAGACCCCCATCCCGGCAGCCACGAACATGTAGCCCAGTTGAGAGCAGGTCGAATAGGCGATCACCCGCTTGATGTCGTTCTGCACCAGACCCACGGTCGCCGCGAAGAACGCCGTTGTCGCGCCCACGACCACGATCATCGCCCGCGCGTCGGGCGCATATTCATAGATCGGCGACATCCGGCAGATCAGGAACACCCCCGCCGTCACCATCGTCGCCGCGTGGATCAGCGCCGACACCGGCGTCGGGCCTTCCATCGCGTCGGGCAGCCAGGTGTGCAGGAACAACTGCGCCGATTTGCCCATCGCCCCGATGAACAGCAGCACGCCGATCAGGTTGGCCGCGTTCCACTCTGTCCACAGAAACCCCACCTGCGTTTCGGCCAGCACCGGCCCGGCGGCGAAGACATCGTCAAACCGCACCGAGTCCACCAGGAAGAACAGCGCAAAGATGCCAAGCGCAAAACCGAAATCCCCCACCCGGTTCACGACAAAGGCCTTGATCGCGGCGGCGTTGGCGCTTGGCTTGCGATAGTAGAACCCGATCAGCAGATAGGATGCGACGCCCACGCCTTCCCAGCCAAAGAACATCTGCACCAGGTTGTCGGCCGTCACCAGCATCAGCATGGAAAACGTGAAGAACGACAGATAGGCAAAGAACCGGGCCTTGTAGTGCTCGCCCTCGCGCCAGTTGTGGTCATGCGCCATATAGCCAAAGGAATAGAGGTGAACCAGCGCCGACACGGTGTTCACCACGACCAGCATGATTGCCGTCAACCGATCCAGCCGGATCGCCCACTCGGCGCCGAACGATCCGACATCGAACCAGCGCATCAGCAGGATCTGCTGCGTCTCGCCGTCAAAGCTCAGGAACACGATCCAGCTCAAGAACGCGGCCAGAAACACCAGGGCCGTCGTGATGACCTGCCCCGCGAACTCTCCGATGAACCGCCAGCCAAAGCCGCAGATCAGCGAACCGATCAACGGCGCGAACAGGATGATCGTGGTCATCGCCTCAACCCCTCATCACGTTGACATCTTCGACGTCGATCGTGCCCCGGTTGCGGAAGAAGCAGACGAGGATGGCCAACCCGATCGCGGCCTCGGCCGCAGCGACGGTCAGCACGAACATGGTAAAGACCTGACCCACCAGATCGCCCAGGAAAGACGAGAAGGCGACGAAGTTGATGTTCACCGCCAGCAGCATCAACTCGATCGACATCAGGATGACGATCACGTTCTTCCGGTTCAGAAAGATCCCGAAGATGCCGATGACAAACAGCGCACCGGCCACCGTCAGGTAATGTTCAAGTCCCACCATATTCGTCCCTCGGGGCAGTTCGCCCGGCATTTCTCGTTTCCCAGCCCCGGACACGGTCCGGAACCGGATCAATGGCGGGGGCTACAGCCCCTGCCCCGGCTTGACATTGACAAGATCCATCGCCTTGGCCGGATCGCGATACATCTGCGCCAGCACGTTCTGGCGCTTTATATCCTTGCGGTGGCGCAGGGTCAGCACGATCGCCCCGATCATCGCGACCAGCAGGATCAACCCCGCCGTCTGGAACAGGAAGATGTACTTGTCGTAGATCAGCAGACCCAGCGCGCGTGTGTTCTCGATCTCGGACGGCACGGACGCCACGGCCTGGCGCAGCCCCAGCGCGCCATCGGCCTGAACCCAGGCCCCGAACACCATCCCGAACTGCATCAGCAAGATCACCGCGATCAGCCCGGCCAGCGGCATGTAGCGCGCCATCTCGCCCTTCAGCGCGGCAAAATCAATGTCCAGCATCATCACGACGAACAGGAACAGCACCGCCACCGCGCCGACATAGACGATCACCAGCAGCATCGCCACGAACTCGGCCCCCAGCAACACGAACAGCCCCGCCGCATTCAGGAACGCCAGGATCAGCCATAGCACAGAATGGACCGGGTTGCGCGCCATCGTCACCAGCAGACCCGAGGTCACCAGCACCAGCGCAAAGGCGTAAAAGGCGTAGTCCGCAACGGTCATGCCTCTGCCTCCTCGCCTTCGCCA
Organism: Rhodobacter sp.; assembly: GCA_041738105.1. Taxonomy (GTDB): domain Bacteria; phylum Pseudomonadota; class Alphaproteobacteria; order Rhodobacterales; family Rhodobacteraceae; genus Aliitabrizicola. The sequence goes on from JBGSQL010000005.1 coordinate 4,087, forward strand.
AAGACGCTCTGGGCAATCTCCAGCGCCTTGGTCATGGCCGGCACGCCGCCGAACATGCTCATCTGCCAGATCACCTCGGCGATCTCGCGCCGCGTTGCGCCCGCCTCCATCGCGTGGCGGATCGCCAGCCGCAACTGCGCGTCGCCATGCGCGCCCAGCACCGTCAGCGCCGCAATCGTCACCAGAAGCCGGGTCTTGGCATCCAGCCCTTCACGGTTGAAGGTCTTGCCGAACCACATTTCCATCATGTCTTTCGACATGGTCGGAAACAGCGTCTCCAGCCCCTTCATGTTGAATGTCTCGAGCGCCGGGTTGAAGGCCCGCGCCATTTCCTGGCCCTGCTCCACCATCGCCTTGAACATCTTCGAGAATTCATCGGTCATCTGTAGGGTGCATCCATCTCGAGGTTGCGGGCAATCTCGGCCTCCCAACGCGCGCCGTTATCCAGAAGCCTTTCCTTGTTGTAGAAAAGCTCCTCGCGCGTCTCGGTCGAGAACTCAAAGTTCGGACCCTCGACGATCGCATCCACCGGGCAGGCTTCCTGGCAAAAGCCGCAATAGATGCATTTCGTCATGTCAATGTCATACCGCGTGGTCCGTCGCGACCCATCCTCGCGCGGTTCCGCGTCGATGGTAATCGCCTGCGCCGGACAGATCGCTTCGCACAGTTTGCACGCGATGCATCGTTCTTCGCCGCTGGCATAGCGGCGCAGCGCATGTTCGCCGCGAAAACGAGGGCTTAGCGGGCCTTTTTCATGTGGATAG
>JBGSQL010000026.1:0-4371 GCA_041738105.1 Rhodobacter sp.
GCCGGCGGTGCAGGTGCTGGTCTGGCGCAAGCTGCGGGGGATCGACGAGCCCTGGGCGCAAGAAGCGCTGGACGGCATGACACTGGATGCGAGCGTGGCAAGCTGGGCCGAGGCGGGCGAGCCGTTGCCGGGGATCGAGCATCGCGATGCCCATGGCGCGCTGCTGGCGCAGGGCGATACTGTGGTGCTGATCAAGGATCTGGCGGTGAAAGGAGCGGGCTTTACCGCCAAGCGCGGCACGGCGGTTCGGGGCATCGCGCTGGTCGCCGACAACGCGGCCCAGATCGAGGGCCGGGTCGAGGGCCAGCGGATCGTGATCCTGACCGAGTTCGTGAAGAAGAAGTGAGGCGGGCGCCGCAGGTAGGGGGCGTGGTTTGACGCATTGAGCGGCAGCGAGGCGGAGGGGGGTTCCCGCCTCGAACCCGTTGACGCTATCTGAGGTATCGCCAGAGGATCAAGCCAGCGCGCAAGCGCGTCGGCAAAGGGGCCGTTCACTGACCTGCCGGTTGGAACTGCGGTCGCGCTTACCAAGTGTCAGGCAAGCGCGACCGGACTTGTTGCGCGACAGATCCGGCGAGGACTGTGGTCGCGCGGAACTTACCTGGAAAACCGCTTGTACTTCACACGCTTCGGCTCGACCGCATCCGGGCCAAGCCGGCGGATCTTGTCTTCTTCGTAGGCCTCGAAGTTGCCTTCGAACCATTCCACATGCGCGTCGCCCTCGAAAGCGAGGATGTGGGTGCAAAGGCGGTCGAGGAAGAAGCGGTCGTGGCTGATGATGATCGCGCAGCCGGCGAAATCCTCGATCGCGGCTTCCAGCGCCTGCAGGGTTTCCACGTCAAGGTCGTTGGTCGGTTCGTCGAGCAGCAGCACGTTGCCGCCCGAGCGCAGCAGTTTCGCCATGTGGACGCGGTTGCGTTCGCCGCCTGACAGCAGGCCGACCTTCTTTTGCTGGTCGGTGCCCTTGAAGTTGAAGGCGCCGGCATAGACGCGGCTGTTCATCTCGTAGTCGCCCAGGTGGATCACCTCGGCGCCGCCCGAGATTTCTTCCCACGCGGTCTTGTCGGGGTCGAGCGCGTCGCGCGACTGGTCGACGTAGGACAGTTGCACCGTATCGCCCAGCACGATGGTGCCCTCATCGGGTTGTTCCTGCCCGGTGATCATCCGGAACAGCGTGGATTTGCCCGCGCCGTTCGGGCCGATGACGCCGACGATCGCGCCCGGCGGCACGGTAAAGCTGAGGTTCTCGATCAGCAGCTTGTCGCCCATGTGCTTTTTCAGGCCGTTGACCTCGATCACCTTGGACCCCAGGCGTTCGCCGTTGGGAATGATGATCTGGCTGAGGCTGGCGCGTTCGCGCACGGTCTGGCCGGCCATCTCGTTGTATTTCTGGATGCGCGCCTTGGATTTCGCCTGGCGGGCCTTGGCCCCGGCGCGGATCCACTCCAGTTCCTTTTCCAGCACCTTCTGCTTGGATTTGTCCTCGCGCGCCTCTTGCTGCATGCGCTTGGCCTTCTGTTCCAGCCAGGCGGAGTAGTTGCCCTCGTAGGGGATGCCGCGGCCGCGGTCGAGTTCCAGGATCCACGAGGTGATGTCGTCCAGGAAGTAGCGGTCGTGGGTGACGATCAGGATCGTGCCTTTGTAAGCGATCAGGTGCTTTTGCAGCCAGGCGATCGACTCGGCGTCCAGGTGGTTGGTCGGTTCGTCGAGCAGCAGCATGTCGGGCGCTTCGAGCAGCAGTTTCGTCAGCGCGACGCGGCGCCGTTCGCCGCCCGACAGGGTTTCGACATCGGCATCGTCGGGCGGGCAGCGCAGCGCATCCATGGCAACGCCCACGGTCGCGTCCAGTTCCCACAGGTTCTGGGCGTCGATCTGGTCTTGCAGCGCCGCCATCTCGTCTGCCGTCTCGTCCGAGTAGTTCATCGCCAGTTCGTTGTAGCGGTCGAGGATCGCCTGCTGTTTCGCGACGCCCAGCATGACGTTGCCCTTTACGTCAAGCTTCGGGTCGAGCCACGGTTCCTGCGGCAGATAGCCGACCTTGGCGCCCTTGGCGGCCCAGGCCTCGCCTTTGAAATCGGTGTCGATGCCGGCCATGATCCGCAACAGCGTCGACTTGCCCGAGCCGTTCACGCCGACGACGCCGATCTTCACGCCGGGCAGGAAGTTCAGGTTGATGTTCTCGAAGCACTTCTTGCCGCCGGGATAGGTCTTGGAGACGCCATCCATGTGGTAGACGTATTGGTAGGATGCCATGGGGATCTCCGGGCTGGGGGCGGGGCTGAGGTTCGGGCGTGATGTAGCCATTCCGTCGGCAAAGCGCAACGCGGCTACAAAAATGGTCAAAGCCCTCGGAAGTCACTTATAAATTTTCCTAGGCTGATCTGTATCAAGGCAGCGCTGCGGCAAGGGCGCACTTGATGGCGCGGAACGGCGGGGTGTCCGCTTTCCATTGAGCGATAAGAGCCAAAGGAGGAACGACCAGATGTTCACGATACGACAGGTAGCCCGGACCGGGATCGGGGGGGCGCTTGCCCTTGCCGGTCTTCTGGGGGCGGGTATGGCGCTGGCGGAGGTCGATCAGGGATCGATCGCCCGTGGCGGCAAGCTATACGACAAGTGGTACAAGGTCGTGAAGGCCGAAGCGCCAAGCGAGTCGCACCCGCTTTATCCTGCGGCGAATGAAAAATACGCCTCGGACCCGGAAAGCAACTGGCGCTGCAAGGAGTGTCATGGCTGGGATGGGATGGGCGCCGATGGGGCCTACAAGTCTGGCGGCCATGCGACGGGCATCAAGGGCATCAATGGCATGATCGGGGGCGATCCCGCCGCCGTCGTGGCCCTGCTGAGCGCCCCCGAGCACGGCTATGGTGACAAGCTGGGCCCGGATGACCTGCAGGATCTGGCCAACTTCGTGGTCTATGGCCAGGTTGATCTGACGCCGCTGATCGATGTCGAGACAAAGGCATCGAAGGGCGACGCCGTGGCCGGGGGGCAGGTGTTCAACACCGTCTGCGCCGGATGCCACGGGGTTGAGGGCAAGCTGCCCAAAGAGATGCCGCCCTTGGGCTCTTTGGTCAGCAACCCGCAGGAAGTGATGCACAAGTTGCTGAACGGCCAACCTGGTGAAGCGATGCCCGCGCTGCGGGCGCTTGACCACAAGGTCGCGGCTGACGTGCTGGCCTATCTGGCGACCTTGCCTACGGAATAGCGCATCAGCTTGCGCCTCGATCACCGGGGGAAAGCCCCCGGTGGTCATCCTTCACGTCCAAGAAAGTCACCAAGATGATTTCGTTCGTAAAACGTCTCTGGCACTGGTTCACCCGACCCAGCGTGCTGATCGGGCAAGGGGTTCTGTTGTCGGTCGGCGTCGTTGGCGGCATCATCTTCTGGGGCGGGTTCAACACCGCGATGGAAGCGACCAACACCTTGGAGTTCTGCATTTCGTGTCATGAAATGCGCGACACGGTGTATGAAGAATACAAGACCTCGGTGCACTTCAAGAATGCCTCGGGTGTACGGGCGATCTGTCCGGATTGCCACGTGCCACATGCCTGGGTGCCGAAGATGATCCGCAAGGTCCAAGCGTCGAACGAGCTTTGGCACAAGTTCCGCGGCACGATCAACACACCGGAGAAATTCGAGGCCAAGCGGGCCGAACTGGCGAACCATGTCTGGGCCACGATGAAGGCCACCGACTCGCGCGAATGCCGCAACTGCCACAGTTTCGATGCGATGGCGTTCGAGCATCAGCGGGCGCGGTCGCGCGAGAAAATGGAGCCGGTTGCCCTTGGCACTGACCTGTCGGGCGGATCGACCTGCATCGACTGCCACAAGGGCATCGCGCACAAACTGCCGAAAGTCGAGCGCGACGACTGATCCCGGCTTGGCCACATCCCTCGGAATGCAGTAGTGACCGAGGGATGCGGCAAGGTTTTCCACAGGCGCGGGCGGGAATGACGATCGGCCTTCTGGGCGGATCGTTCGATCCTGCGCATGAAGGACACGCCCACATCACCCGCGAGGCGATGAAGCATTTCGGGCTGGATGCGGTCTGGTGGCTGGTCAGCCCCGGCAATCCGCTGAAGGCGAATGGCCCGGCGCCGATGGCCGAGCGGATGGCGCGGGCGGCGCGGATCATGGCGCACCCGCGCGTGACGATCACCGATGTCGAGTGCCGTCTGGGTACGCGGCATACGGCCGCGACGCTGGAGCGGTTGGTGGCGCTTTATCCGGGTGTGCGGTTCGTCTGGCTGATGGGGGCTGACAACTTGGCGCAATTTCATCGCTGGGACCGCTGGCGCCACATCCTGGCGCTGGTTCCGGTGGGGGTTCTGGCCCGGCCGGGCGCCAGACCGCGCGCGCAGATGTCGC
>JBGSQL010000033.1:0-11119 GCA_041738105.1 Rhodobacter sp.
GGCGCGCAGGCTGGCCGGCTCCTGCCGTTCGCGCCAACTGCGGATCCGCCAGGCACGCAGCAGCGTGGGCAAGGGGATGCCCACCGGGCAAACCTCGGCGCACCGGCCATTCATGGTGCAGGCGTTCGGCAGGTCGCGTGATGCCGCCAACCCGTCTAGCACCGGTGTCAGAACCGCGCCCATCGGGCCGGGATAGGTGCCGCCATAGGCGTGCCCGCCGATCTGGCGATAGACGACGCAGTGGTTCATGCAGGCACCGCATCGGATGCAGCGCAACATCTCGCGGAATTCGTCGGCCAGCATCCGTGTGCGTCCGTTGTCCACCAGAACGATGTGCATTTCCTCGGGGCCGTCAGCATCGCCTGGGCGTTTCGGCCCGCAATGGAAGGTGGTGTATTGCGTTAGCTCGCCCCCGGTGGCGGACCGCACCAGAAGTCGCAGCAGGGCAAAGGCGTGGGCGGTCGTGGGCACCAGTTTTTCGATACCGGCGGTCACGATGTGGATGCGCGGCGGCGTGGTTGTCAGCTCGGCATTGCCTTCGTTCGTCACCGTACAGCTGGCGCCAGTGTCGGCCACCAGGAAGTTCGCGCCGGAAATGCCGATGTCGGCGCTGAGGAACTTGGCGCGCAGTTCGCGCCGCGCGCTTTGCACCATGGTGGCCGGGTCGTCGGCGGCGGGCGGCGGATGGTGGCTGACCTTGAAGAGGTCCGCCACTTGTTCGCGGGTGCGGTGCATCGCGGGCCAGACGATGTGCGACGGCGTTTCGCCTGCAAGCTGGATGATATGCTCGGCCAGGTCTGTCTCGACCCGCTCGATCCCGGCATCTGCAAGGGCATGGGGCAGGCCGATTTCCTCGCCCAGCATCGACTTGGACCGGGTGACGAGCCGGGCCTTGGCGTCCAGGCAGATGCGGGTGACGATGGCACGTGCCTCGGCATCATTCACCGCCCAATGAACCTGCGCGCCGGAAGCGGTGGCGTTGCGCTCGAATTGTTCCAGATAATGATCGAGATGGGCGATCACATGATCCTTGATCGCCGCACCCCGGACGCGGGCGGCCTCGAATTCCGGGAACGCCACGAGGGCCGCCGCGCGCTTGCGTTCCGCCGTGCCGGTGGTTCGGTCGATGGCGGTCTTGAGCGTGCGGTTGGCAAGGGCGGCCTTTGCGCGATCCTTGAAAGGCACTTGCGGGACTGACAGAGGTGCATTCATCGCCTAGCCCTCCTCGCCAATCGCGGGGCCATCGGCGCGACCGGCCAGCACCTCGATCGTGTGGAAACAGCGGGTCTTTGCGCCACGGCGGTGCAGCTTGCCCGCCATGTTCATCAGGCACCCCAGATCGCCGGCCAGCAGCAGTTCTGCCCCGGTTTTCTCGATCGCCTCGGCCTTGTCGGTGACGATGGCATTCGAGATGTCGGAATACTTGACGCAGAAGGTGCCGCCGAAACCACAGCAGACATCATTGCCTTCAAGGCCGCGCATCTCCAGCCCCTCGACAGTGGCCAGAAGCGCGCGCGGCTGGGCGGCGATGCCCAATTCTCGCAGCCCCGCGCAACTGTCGTGATAGGTGGCGGTTGCGGTCAGCTTGCGGCCCTGCGGCCGGAACTCCAACACATCCACGAGAAAGCCCATGATCTCGTGCGTCTTGGCGGCCATGGCGCGGGCGCGCTGTGCCCAGAGCGGATCATCGGCCAGCAACTGGGGGTAGCCATGCACCATGGTGCCAGCACAAGACCCCGACGGCAGCACGACATGGTCGAAGCCCTCGAAAGCCGCGATGGTCTGGCGGGCGAGGGCGGCGGCATCGCGCGCGTCGCCGCTGTTCAGCGCGGGCTGGCCGCAGCAGGTCTGCGCATCGGGCACCTCGACGTGGCAGCCGGCTTCTTGCAGCAATTGCAGGGCGGCAAAGCCGATGCCGGGACGGATGGCATCGACAAGGCAGGTCACGAAAAGACCGACGCGGGGGCCTGGCTGGACGGACATGGTGACCTCGAATGGGGGCGCAAGGCGGATCATGGCGACAATCCCCCCTGGGGTGAAGCCCCCAGAGCGCCGCAGCAGGGGAATAACGCTTGGGGTTATCCGGCGGCGACCGGTGCGCGCCGGCTAGCGCGACGCAGGCAGGGTGTGGCGCTCGATCAGCCGGCAGGGAAAAAGGCGAAACTCGGGGGGACGGTCGGGCGCGGCGATTGTTGCCACCACCAGTTCGATGGCGGCCTCGATGATCTGGGCGACGGGCTGGCGTATCGTGGTCAGGCCGATGTTCTGCCAGCGCGCCATTTCCATGTCGTTCAACCCGATCAGGCCGATGTCGCCGGGTACCGACAGGCCCGCCTCCTGGATCGCGCTGAGTGCGCCGACGGCCAGCAGATCGTCGCCGCAGAAATACGCCTGCGCCGGGCCCGCTTGCAGCAGGCGCTGCATTTCGGCGCGGCCGGCATCGAAGGTGTAGTCGCTGGCATGGCTTGCACTGACCGCAATATCGGGGCGGCTGTCAAAGGCACCCAGAAAGCCCGCGCCGCGGTCCTGCGCCGATGTCGCCGCCTGAGGTCCACCCAGAAAACCGACCCGGGTGTAGCCACGCTGGGTCAGCGCCTCGGCCGCCATGCGCCCGCAAGCGATGTTGTCGATCCCCACGACATGAACATCAGGCGACTGCGAATAGCGCCCGAACGCATGGACGACCGGCAGTCCAGCGGTCTTGAACGCTGCGGCAAAGCTTTGCGGCAAGGTCGACGAGGCCACGATCACCCCATCGACCGAATACTGCCGCAGCATCCGGACCGAGTCTGCGGGATCGGTTGCACCGCTGAGGTTGACAAGCAGCGGGCGCAGTCCGCGGGCCTGCAGACCCCGTGTAAAGAGGTCGAACACCTCGAGGATAAGGGGGTTGTGAAAGTTGTTCGCGATCAGCCCGATCAGTTTCGTCCGCCCGGTGGTCAGGCTCGACGCAAGCGCGTTCGGGGTGTAGCCAAGATCGTTTGCGGCCTTCTCCACCTTGGCGCGGGTTTTTGCGGATACCGAGGCGCCCTCGGTAAAGGTGCGCGACACGGCCGATCGGGACACGCCAGCCCGCTCGGCCACCTCTTTCAGCGTTACCGCCATGACTTGCTCATGCATCACCCCATCCAGACGGTCACTATATAGCGCATCGGCCTAGGCAGAACCGGGCTTGCGAGAAAAATAGTGCAACCGGTTGCAAAAATAGATGCTTCGGGGTAGTGTAGCCGGGCGCGGCCGGCTGACCCCGGACGCATCGCCAACAGGCCCAGGGAGGACCTTATGAACCGAATCTTCAAAACCATTGCCGTCTCGGCTGTGGCCGCAGGCGCATTCGTCAGCGCAACCATCGCCCATGCAGAAGGCGAGCGCTATGTGCTGGTCAGCCATGCCCCTGACAGCGACAGCTGGTGGAACACCATCAAGAACGCGCTGGCGCTGGCCGGTGACCAGATGGGCGTGACGGTGGAATACCGCAATCCGCCGACCGGCGATCTTGCCGACATGGCGCGGATCATCGAGCAGGCTGCCGCCTCGAACCCGGATGGCATCATCACGACGCTGGCCGATTTCGACGTGCTGCGCGGGCCGATCCGGGCCGCTGTGGACAGTGGCGTCGATGTCATCATCATGAACTCGGGCACGCCCGAGCAGGCGCGCGAGGTTGGTGCGCTGATGTATGTGGGCCAGCCCGAATATGATGCCGGCTTTGCTGCGGGCCTGCGCGCCAAGGGCGATGGCGTGGGATCGTTCCTTTGCGTCAACCACTACATCGTGCAACCTTCGTCGCAAGAGCGCTGCCAGGGATTTGCAGACGGTCTGGGCATCGAGCTGGGCAACCAGATGATCGACGCCGGCCAGGATCCGGCCGAGATCAAGAACCGTGTTCTGGCCTATCTGTCGGCCAACCCCGATACCGATGCAGTGCTGACGCTGGGGCCGACCTCGGCCGATCCGACGCTGCAGGCGCTGGAAGAGAACGGTATGGCCGGCGACATCTACTTTGGCACCTTCGACCTGGGCGACGAGATCGTGAAGGGCATCAAGTCGGGCGTGATCAAGTGGGGCATCGACCAACAGCCCTTCCTGCAAGCCTATCTGCCGGTTGTGGTTCTGACCAACTACCACCGCTTTGGCGTTCTTCCGGGCAACAACATCAACTCGGGTCCCGGCTTTGTGACCGCTGACGGGCTGGCCAAGGTCGAGGCCCTGGCGGGCGAGTATCGCTAGACTTGCCATCTGCGGGCGCCCGGACGGGTCCGGGCGCCGCCTTTTCCAGATCACGCCTGCCAGAAACTCCAGCGAAGGGATGTCCTGATGGACGATGCCGCAGGGCCGTCTGCCGTGACCGACGAGCGTGTAAAGAAGATGTCTGGGCTGCGCCGTGCACTGATCCGTCCTGAATTGGGCGGCATCGTGGGCACGGTCGCGGTGTTTTCCTTTTTCCTGCTGTTCGCCTCGGACAGTGGCATGTTCAACAGCCAGGGCATCCTGAACTGGTCGATTGTTTCGGCTCAGTTCATGATCATCGCGGTGGGTGCCTGCCTGTTGATGATCGCCGGCGAATTCGATCTGTCAGTCGGCTCGATGATCGGCTTTGCCGGCATGTCGATTGCCATCCTGTCCGTGACGCTGGGCTGGCCGGTGTGGCTGGCAATCGTGGTGACCTTTGTGCTGTGCATCGCGATCGGCGCGCTGAACGGCTACATCGTGATCCGCACCGGGTTGCCCAGCTTTATCGTGACGCTGGCCTTCCTGTTCATCCTGCGCGGCTTCACGATCTTTCTGCCCCAGTTGATCGAGCGCAAGACCATCATTGGCGGGATCACCGATGCAGCCGGGGGCGATCCGATTGCGTGGCTGTTCGGCGGCAAGATCCTGACTGGGCTGTTCGCGTGGCTGGGCGAAAACGGCCTGATTGCAACTTTCGAGCGGGGCATCAACGAGGGCAAGCCTGTCGTGGACGGTATTCCGATGCTGATCGTCTGGGCGCTTGCGCTGGTGGCCTTCGGGCATGTTCTGCTGACGCGGACACGGTTCGGCAACTGGATCTTTGCCGCCGGTGGCGATGCGCAGGCGGCGCGCTACGTCGGCGTGCCGGTCAGCCGCGTCAAGATCCTGATGTTCATGTTCTCGGCCTTTTGCGCCGCAGTGTTTGCGACCTGTCAGGTGATGGAGTTTGGCTCGGCCGGGGCGGATCGTGGCTTGCTGAAAGAGTTCGAGGCGATCATTGCAGTGGTCATTGGCGGCGCGCTGCTGACGGGGGGCTACGGATCGGTGATCGGGGCCGCGCTGGGCGCACTGATCTTTGGCGTGGTGCAGCAGGGCCTGTTCTTTGCCGGCGTCGAAAGCTCGCTTTTCCGGGTGTTCCTGGGGGTCATCCTGTTGGGTGCGGTGATCTTGAATACCTATGTCCGCCGCCTGATCACGGGAGAGCGTTGAGATGACCAGCCCCCAAGCGCCGATCATCGAGATGCGCAACATCGAAAAGCATTTCGGCCCTGTCATCGCCCTCGCCGGGGTATCGCTCGAGATCTATCGAGGCGAGTGTCACTGTCTGCTAGGCGACAACGGGGCGGGGAAATCGACCTTCATCAAGACGATGTCGGGTGTGCACAAGCCAACGCGAGGAGAGATCCTGTTCGAGGGCAAGCCGATGCAGTTCGACGATCCGCGTGATGCCATCGCGGCCGGGATCGCCACCGTCTATCAGGATCTGGCGATGATCCCGCTGATGTCGGTCAGCCGCAATTTCTTCATGGGCAACGAGCCGCTGAAGAAGGTCGGCCCGTTCCGGTTCTTTGATCATGAGCGGGCAAACCGGATCACGATGGAGGAAATGCGCGCGATGGGGATCAGCCTGCGCGGCCCCGATCAGGCGGTGGGCACCCTTTCGGGTGGCGAGCGGCAGACCGTAGCCATCGCGCGCGCGGTGCATTTCGGTGCCAAGGTGCTGATCCTGGACGAGCCGACTTCTGCGCTGGGCGTGCGCCAGACGGCCAATGTGCTGGCGACGGTAGACAAGGTGCGCAAGAAAGGCGTCGCGGTGGTCTTCATCACGCATAACGTGCGTCATGCGCTGGCGGTAGGCGACCGCTTTACGGTGCTGAACCGGGGCCAGACGCTTGGCACCGCCGAGCGCGGCCAGATCACCCCGGAAGCGTTGCAGGACATGATGGCGGGCGGGCAGGAGCTGGCCGTGCTGGAAGGCTCGCTTGGCGGCACGGTCTGAGGCCGCAGCAACAACGCTGTATGCACCCGTGTCTGATCCGAGCAGGCGCGCGACCCGTCGAAATTGGCCTATCTCGCAAACGCGTTTGGTGTTGCCCGCAATGATGGCGGGAGTGTGCGGGCGCCTGATCAATAAAGTTGCATCAAGGACGATCTACGCCACCGAACTGGCGTGATTTCCGGTATTCGTGTTGCCAAAGCGGCGACTTTACGAGTAACAGACCCCAGAAAAGAACGGATCCGGTGCAAGCCCGGATGGCTCTTCCGGCCGCTGATCCGCCGGACAACCCGAACCGATACACAGATCAAATATCGACGTGCGGCCGGTCTGGCCGGGGTCGATCAGGAACAGATTTACATGATTTCACTCGACGCCTACCGCACCCAATGGACCGCCAATATCCGCGGAGACCTGATGGCGGGCCTTGTCGTGGCCCTTGCGCTGATCCCCGAAGCGATTGCGTTTTCGATCATTGCGGGCGTGGACCCGAAGGTGGGGCTTTACGCAAGCTTTTCCATAGCGGTGATCATTGCGATCACCGGTGGCCGCCCAGGCATGATCTCGGCCGCGACGGCGGCCACCGCAGTCTTGATGGTAACCCTGGTCCGGGACCACGGGCTGCAATACCTGCTGGCTGCGACGATCCTGGCCGGTCTGATCCAGATCGCCGCAGGGCTGCTGAAGCTGGGCTTTGTCATGCGCTATGTCTCGAAGTCGGTAATGACCGGCTTTGTCAACGCGCTGGCCATCCTGATTTTCATGGCGCAATTGCCGGAGCTTGACCCGACCAAGGTAACCTGGCTGACCTATGTGCTGGTCGCGGCCGGTCTTGCGATCATCTACCTTTTCCCGCTGATCACCAAGGCGATCCCGTCCCCTCTGATCACGATCGTTGTGCTGACCAGCTTGACGGCGGCGTTTGGATGGGATGTGCGCACCGTGGGCGACATGGGTGCGCTGCCCGAAACGCTGCCGATCTTTCTGATCCCGCAGATCCCACTGTCGCTGGAAACGCTGATGATCATCCTGCCCTACTCTATCGCCGTCGCGGTGGTGGGTTTGCTGGAAAGCCTGATGACGCAGAACATCGTCGATGACCTGACCGACACCAAGTCGAGCCGCAATCAGGAATGTATTGGCCAGGGGATCGCCAACACCGCCACCGGCTTTATCGGCGGGATGGCGGGGTGCGCCATGATCGGCCAGTCGATCATCAACGTAAAGTCGGGTGGGCGTGGGCGGCTGTCAGCTTTTTCGGCTGGAGTGTTTCTTTTGATCATGGTTGTGGGTTTGGGCGACATCGTCAGCCAGATCCCGATGGCCGCGTTGGTCGCGATCATGATCATGGTGTCGGTTGGCACCTTTTCCTGGTCCTCGATCAAGGCGCTGCGGGTTCATCCCCGGTCATCCTCGGTCGTGATGATCGCGACCGTGGTAACCGTGGTCTACACGCACAACCTGGCCATTGGCGTGCTGGTAGGTGTGCTGTTGTCCGGCATCTTCTTTGCCGGCAAGATCGCGCAACTTTTCAATGTCTCGACCACCATCTCGAAGGATGGCCGCGAACGGACCTATGTCGTTGAAGGCCAGTTGTTCTATGGGTCGGTCGAGGATTTCATGAAAGCTTTCGATTTCAAGGAAGCGCTGGAAAAGGTCGTCATCGATGTAAGTCGGGCGCACATCTGGGACATTTCCAGTGTCCAGGCGCTTGACATGGCGATCCTGAAATTCCGCCGTGATGGCGCCGAAGTGGAGATTTTCGGCATGAACGAGGCCACGGAAACCATCGTCGACAAGCTTGCCATTCATGACAAGCCGGGCGCGATGGACAAGCTGATGGCGCATTGAGGGAGGGCGGAGACATGAAGCAAGACCCACAGAAGATCGTGGCCCTGGTCGATGGTTCGATCTATTCGGCCAGTGTTTGCGATCATGCCGCCTGGATTTCGCAACGCACCGGATCACCGGTCGAGCTGATCCATGTCCTTGGTCGCCGCGAGGCTGCCGATACGCATGACCACTCTGGTGCGATCAAGCTGGGCGCGCGGACCGCGCTGTTGCAAGAACTGGCAGAGCTCGATGCGCAGCGCGCCAAGCTGATCAGTCACCGCGGGCGGGCCATACTGGAAGACGCCCGTGCCATCCTCGACAAGAACGGAGTGACCGACATCACCACCCGCCTGCGCCACGGCGACATTGTCGAGGCAGTGGCCGAGGTCGAAGGCGCAGCGCGGGTGATTATCATCGGCAAGCGCGGCGAGGCGGCGGATTTCGCCAAGGGGCACCTGGGATCGAACCTGGAGCGGATCGTGCGGGCCAGCCACAAGCCGGTCTTCGTGGCCTCGCGCGCCTTCAGGCCGATTTCCAAGGTTCTGGTCGCCTATGACGGCGGCGCGTCCGCGATGAAGGCGGTCGATCACATCGCGCGCAGCCCGTTGTTTCACGGGCTGGCCGTTCACGTGGTGACAGTGGGAAGCGCTACTCCGGAGGTCACGAAGGGACTAGCGGATGCCAAGGCAATGCTGAAGGCCTCGGGGATCGAGGCAGAAACATCGGTTCTGCCCGGCCAACCCGAAGCTGCGCTTGGCAAGCTGGTGGAAGAGGCTCAGTTCGACATGCTGGTGATGGGGGCTTATGGCCACAGCCGGGTGCGCAGCCTGATCATCGGCTCGACCACGACCGCCATGATCCGGTCGTGCAAGGTGCCTGTGGTTCTGATGCGGTGAAGCAATGACCGAGCCATCGCCCGACGACCTGAGATCCCGGTTTCTGCCGCGCTTGCGCGACGAGCTTGACGCCCTTCGCCGGGCCTCCGAACAAACAGCCGAGACCCGCAAGCCGGTTGAACTGGACCAGCAAAGCGTGGGTCGGCTGTCACGCATGGATGCCATGCAGCAGCAGGCCATGGCCGCCGCCCAGGAAACCCGCCGCCACGCCCGTATTCGCGCGCTTGAAGCGGCGCTGCGGCGCCTGGAAGGCGATGACTTTGGCTGGTGCGCGGTGTGCGGCGGTTTCATCGGAGAAAAGCGGCTTGAGGTTGACCCGACCATCCAGCGCTGCCGGGACTGTGCCAGTTGAACCGAGGGTACGTGCCGTATCTCCGGTTCCTCGTCACAATCGGCGTCCACTTTTTCTGGACAGAGTCTAGAGAAACCGCGCTGCCTTTCGGCCCCCGATCGCCGCGAGAATGGCAGCAACCACGAAATAGGCACTGATCCCGAACGCCTGGTGCGGCAGGTCAATGCCCATGTCGATCAGCCAGCCGCAAATGCCGGGGCCAATCGCCGTGCCCAGAACCATGAAGGCCCCGGTCATGGCCCGGATGCGGCCAAGGTTCGCCGTGCCGTACACCTCGGCCCACAGCGCCGCGCTCAGCGTTGAATGGGCGCCCACGGACAAACCCATCAGCGCCAGCCCGACCGCCGCCAGGCCAAGTCCCTCAGCCGACCCGATCAGAAAGTATCCGATCGCCATCGGGAACAGATAGACGCCTGCGATCCTTGACGAACCCAGCCGATCCACCAGCCACCCGGTCAGCAACATGCTGGCAACGCCGGTCGCGGTGAAGATCGGAAACAGAGCCACCAGATCGAAATGAGCCCAGCCTTTCGCCTGTGCAAAATGCACCTGGTGAAAGAAGAACGCGGTGTTCCAGGCCGCCGGCCCAAGCAGTGCGGGAAGGGTGAACCAGAAAAGCCAGTGCTGGATCGCCTCCTTTCGCGTCCAGTTGCGTCCAAGCATGCCCACGGCCGTGCTTTCGTGTGCCATGGATTGCGGTGTGCGTTCGGCCCGAAGGATCAAGACCATGATCAGCGCCGCCAGCACCAGGAAGGCGCCCGCCCCAAGCCACAGCGTCCGCCATTCATACCAGCCCATCAGCGCTACGAACGCCAGCGGCAGCATCGCCTCGCCAAGCGCCACGCCAAGACCGGCAAACGAGATCGCCCGCCCGCGTGCTGCGACAAACCAGCGCGACATCGCAACCATCGCGGTTTGACCCATCATGCCCTGGCCCATCAGCCGCAGCAGGAACAGCGCGAGCGTAAGCGCAGCGATCCCGGTTGCGAACGACATGAGCATCGTGGCGACGGCAAGCCCCACCAGAATGACCGGCCCGATCAACCGGACGCGAAACCTGTCTGTCAGACCCCCCACGAACACCATGACAGCGGCCGATGCCATCGTGGCAAGGGCATAGATGCCGCCCCAGCTGGCGTTGGACAGCCCGAACTCCTGCCGGATGTCACCGGCAAAGATCGCGATGAAGAAGGTTTGGCCAAAACTGGAAGAAAACGTCAGCAGAAACCCGGCAAGGAGCCAAGGCGCGTTCAGACGAAAGAATTCAATCGGACTGGCCATCCAGTCAGATCTCCTTGGGGTTGGTCGTGGAGTGAAGACGCGATCAGCGCTGCACGACGCCATGACAGTGAAGCCGAACACATTGTCGGCGCAGCGGATAGCAGGGCGGGTCCTGGAAGGAAATGGTCTGTGGACGGGTGTCGATCAGCCGCGCCGGGGTTGCGACCGCCTGCTGGGGAGCCTTGGCCGCATGTTCGCGTCAGCAGGGGCGACCGGATCTCATGGTTCCAGTTGCACCTTGATGCCGTCCTCGGCGTCGATCGCGGTTCGCATCGCGGTGCCAAGATCACCCAGCGGAAACACCGAGGTGATCAGCGGTTTCACATCGATCCGTCCCGTGGCCATCAGTGCGATCGAGGTGCGGAATACATTGGCAAAGCGGAATGACCCCAGCAGAGACAGTTCGCGCGCCATCACGGTGTTCAGCGGCAGCGTGACCGAGGCCGGCAGCGTACCAACCTGCACGATGGTGCCGCCGCGCCGCACCGTGGCCAGCGCCTGGCCAAGCGCATCGGGCGAGCCGGCCGC
>JBGSQL010000053.1:0-2677 GCA_041738105.1 Rhodobacter sp.
GCGGCCGGCGCGCCCACATCGCCGCCCAGCGTCGGCGTCTGCGGCAGGGCGGCGATATCGCCGCCTTCCAGCTCGGTGATCCGGAACTCCATGTCGCTGATCCGGCGCGTACCGTCCGCCACCACCTGATTGATCCGGAACTCCAGCGCCTCGGTCTTGGCCGTTAGTTGCGACAGCGCCGCCTCGATCGCGTCCATCCGCTGCAACGCCGATCCCCCCGCCGCGCCCGACTGGCTGGCACCTGTCGCAACCAGTTCCTGGCGCAGGCCGGATACCTGCCCCGTCAGCGCCGCCAACTCCGACCGCAGGTCGGCCAGCGTCTGGGCGCGATCCTGCGCCATTGCCGCGAACGGCAGCAACGCCAGCACGATAACGCAGGACACGCGCCGCATCACGATCACCTCAGGCACCGGCGCCGGTTGAAAGCACCGTCACCGCGCGACGGTTCTTGGCATAGCATTCCTCAACCGAACAGATCTCGACCGGACGCTCCTTGCCATAGCTCACCGTGCGCATCCGGCTGGGCGCCACGCCTTGCGAGATCAGGAAATCCTGCGCGGCGCTCGCACGGCGCGCGCCCAGCGCC
Organism: Rhodobacter sp.; assembly: GCA_041738105.1. Classification (GTDB taxonomy): domain Bacteria; phylum Pseudomonadota; class Alphaproteobacteria; order Rhodobacterales; family Rhodobacteraceae; genus Aliitabrizicola. The sequence continues at coordinate 587 of JBGSQL010000053.1, forward strand.
AGGTTGTATTCCCGCGTGCCCTGCTCGTCGGCATGGCCCTCGATGATCACGGCGTAATCCGGATTGGCATTCAGCCAGGCCGCCTGCCCCGCCAGGGTCTGGCGCGCGGTGTCCGTCAGCGTGCTCTGGTCCACCAGGAAGAACACCCGATCGCCCACGGTCTGCTGGAAATAGGCCGGCGAGGCCGGATTCGACGGATCGCCGAGGCCGGTCGTGCCGATGCCCCCGGCCCCTCCCGCACCGCCCGCGCCCCCGGCGCCGAAACGGTTCGGGTTGTTGCAGGCGGCAAGCGCCAGACAGGCCGTCAGCAGCAGCGCCTTGGAGAGTATCGACATGGTGGGATGATCCTTCTTGATCCTGGCTCGATTGGGGTCAGCGTTGGCGCAACGATAGCAATCTTCGCGCCGCCCTGCAAACCGGGGCGGCGCCGGTCTTTACGGCAGCAGCGGCGACCAGGCCGGATCAGATGCCGGCCCTTCCGTCGTGACCCGCCGCAGGTTCCGCCCCGAGATATCGACGGAATACAGAGCCGGCTCGCCAGTCGCACCCGCGCCCTGCCGGGTGAACATGATCACCCGGCCGTTCGGCGCCCAGGTCGGGCCTTCATCCAGGAAAGATGCCGTCAGCAACCGCTCTTCCGACCCGTCGGTACGCATCACGCCGATATGGAACCGGCCCTGATGCTGCTTGGTAAAGGCAATCAGATCGCCCCGCGGCGACCATACCGGCGTGCCATAGCGCCCGGGGCCAAAGCTGATCCGCACCGGTTCGCCGCCGCCCGCCGGCATCACATACAATTGCTGCGTGCCCGACCGGTCACTTTCAAACACGATCTGGCTGCCATCGGGGGAATAGCTCGGTGCCGTCTCGATCGACGGCGAGGATGTCAGCCGCGCGGCCCCTCCCGACCGGCTGTTCATCGCATAGATGTCGGTATTGCCGCCCTGCTCCAGCGAAAAGACCACCGTCTGCCCGTCCGGCGCATAACGCGGCGCAAAGGTCATCGTGCCCGGCTGCTCTTCCAGCGCGCGCGCCTGCACCGATCCGATGTCCATCTCCTTGATCCGCGGGAATCCGCTCTCGAACGAGGTGTAAAGGATGCGGTTGCCATCGGGCGAAAAGCGTGGCGCGATCACGATGGTGGAACTGTCGGTCAGATACTGCACATTGGCGCCATCGTAATCCATCACCGCCAGCCGCTTGGCGCGCGCGTTCTTCGGCCCGCTTTCGGCCACGAACACCACGCGGCTGTCGAAATACGGCCCCTCGCCGGTGATCCGGCTGTAGACCTGATCGGCCACCTTGTGCGCCATCCGCCGCCAGCCCTGCACCGATCCGGCGAATTGCAGGCCCTCGCCCAGCGGCTGGCCCGAAAACACGTCGAACACCCGGAACTTGACCGAAACCCGATCGCCCGACGCGCTGACCGCGCCGGTGATCAGCGCCTGCGCGTTGATCGCCTTCCAGTCGGCATAGGCCACCGGCGCGTCAAAACTGGTGACGCGGCTGATATGCGCGCTGGCCGGGATCTCGCGGAACAGGCCCGTGCCTTCCAGATCGGCCGCCACCACCCGCGCGATATCGCGCGCCAGATCGGTCGCGCCCCCCGTCTCGGCGATGAAATCCGGCACCGCAATGGGCAAGGGCTCGATCACGCCATCGGTGATCTCGATCCGCAGCGGTCCGCTTTGGGCCAACGCCGCCGTTGCGTGCCCCGCAAGGACCGCAAGCGCCATCGCCAGAACGCGGGCGAGTGTTCTGCACAGGGTCATTTGATCCTCATTCTTTCGGGGTTGAATACCATCTCGATGGTGCGCCACTGGTCATATTTCTCGGCCGGCAGGGCAAAGCCGTTCTTGCCGCAGATGATGATTGCGCGCCGTGCCGCCTCATAGGCCTGCCGCGCCGCCGCCTCGGTGCCACCCTCGAACTCGATCATCCGGATGGATCCCGCATCCGGCACACCGCTTTGCGCCACCGAGACGCCGACCGTCACCGTGGTGCGCAGCGCGTCCGACGACAGCGAGCCCACGTTCCAGCAGGCCTGCACCGCCACGCGCAGCGCGTCCTTTTCGCCGTCCGTCATCAGAT
>JBGSQL010000063.1:0-1835 GCA_041738105.1 Rhodobacter sp.
GGTCGCGCTGACGCTGGCGCTGGTGATCTGGCAGGGACGTGTCGCGCGGCGCACCGGCAACCGCGTGGTCAAGGCCGACCGGCTGCACTATCTGGGCGATCTGCTGCCCAACATCGGCGCGATCCTGTCGCTCTGGGCGTCGGCGCGCTACGGGCTTTACCAGATCGACTCGGTGGTGGCGCTGGCCGCGGCGGGGATGCTGGCGGTCGGGGCGATCAGGATCGGCAAAGGCGCGTTCGATGCGCTGATGGACCGCCGCGCGGAACCCGAGATCATCGAGGGCATCGCGCGGCTGACGCGGGCCTGGCCCGGCGTGCAGGGGTTTCACGACCTGAAGACACGGACGGCGGGCAGCCGCGTGTTCGTGAACCTGCACATCGAACTGGACGGCACGCTGTCGCTGCGCGAGGCGCATGACATCGGCGCCGGACTGCGCCGCGAGATCCTGCGCACCTATCCGCAAACCGACGTCATCATCCACAAGGATGTGGCGCGGCCCCCCGCCGCGCCCTGAGGACCGGCGCCCCGCAGGGAATGCCGCGGCAGCGTCATGCGGCGTCGAGCAGTCCGCGCCCCTTGAGCAGCGCCTCGACCCCCGGCATCCGCCCGCGGAACGCGGTGTAAAGCGCCTCGGCCTCTTGCGAGCCGCCGGTCGACAGGATGAACCGCTCCAGCCGCGCGGCAACCTCGGGGTCGAAGGGATCGCCGGCCTCCTGGAAGGCCTCGAAGGCGTCGGCATCCATCACCTCGGACCACATGTAGCTGTAGTAGCCCGACGAATAGCCGTCGCCCGAGAAGACATGCGCGAAATGCGGCGTGGCATGGCGCATCCGGATCGCCGGTGGCATCCCGAGCGCGGCCAGAACCTCGGCCTCTTTCGCGATTGGGTCGGCGGGTGGCGTGCCCTCGTGGAAGGCAAGATCGACGAGGGCCGAGGCCAGGTATTCCACCGTGGCAAAGCCCTGGTCATAGGTGCCCGCGGCCAACAGGCGATCGCGCATGTCCTGCGGCATCGGCGCGCCGGTGGCCACATGGCGCGCGTGCCGCGCCAGCACATCGGGCACTTCCAGCCAGTGCTCGAAAAGCTGGCTTGGCAGCTCGACGAAATCGCGCGCCACCGACGTTCCCGAGATGAAGCCATAGGTCACGTCGCTGAGCATCTGGTGCAGCGCGTGGCCGAACTCGTGGAACAGCGTGCGCGCATCGTCCCACGACAGCAGCGCCGGATCGCCCTTGGCAAAGTTGCAGACGTTGACGACGATCGGTCGCACTTCGCCGCCCAGCTTGCGCTGACTGCGCATCGCCGAACACCAGGCGCCCGAGCGTTTGGACCCGCGCGCGAAATAGTCCCCGATAAAGACCGCCAGATGCCGGCCGTCGCGCGTCACCTCCCAGGCGCGAGCGTCGGGGTGATAAAGCGGCACGTCGAGCGGCCGGAACTCCAGCCGGAACAGCCGGTTGGCACAATCGAACGCCGCCCCGATCATCGCGTCGAGCGACAGGTAGGGTTTCAGTGCGGCCTCATCCAGATCGTGCTCGGCCTTGCGGCGCTGCTCGGAATAAAAGCGCCAGTCCCAGGCTTCGAGCGGGCCATTGATGCCATCGGCCTGCATCCGGCCTTCCAGCACGCGGGCATCCTGTTCGGCCCTGGCGCGCGCCGGCGCCCAGACCCGCAACAGCAGATCGCGCACTCTCGCCGGATCGCCCGCCATTTCCGGCTCCAGCTTGTAGGCGGCGAAATCGGCATAGCCCAGCAGGCGCGCCCGTTCGTGGCGCAGCGCCAGGATCTCGGCGGTCAGGGCGCGGTTGTCCTGCGCGTTGCCGTTGGCGCCGCG
>JBGSQL010000071.1:0-3880 GCA_041738105.1 Rhodobacter sp.
TCGGCAACGGAAACCCCGGCCTCGTGCTCTTTCAAAATGCCGATGATCTGGTCTTCGGTGAACCTGCTGCGCTTCATCTCCGGTCCTCTCGGTTGGGCCAGAGTCTACCTCAAACTCGATTAGGCGGAGGGGGCAACGTCAACAGCGATCACCAACTCCATTGCCATGCCAACATTGAAATGCTGTTGAATTGCTCCTCCGGACCCCTCAGCAAACTGCCGCACTGCAACATCTGAAGTGAGATACCATCGTAGGAAGTGGCTGTCAGTTAAGGTAGGCTTGCGAACCATACCAATTCTCTCTGGCGCGATCGGACAGATCGACCTTGTCCCCGAGGGCGAGCAAGGCGTTCCAGATCGTGGGCTCGCCCGGTTCATCCTCAACCATCCCGTCGAGCGACCTGCGATATTCCCCCACAAGGGTCATGATCAACGAGAGGGGCAGGGGCTCCGGCTTCGCCCTGAGGGACTTCCAAACGAGTTCCTGCTTGCGTGCCTCCTCGGCATAGCGCGACTTGGCTTCCGCCGGGTCCTTCGTGCCGAGCGATCGGGAGACCTCATTTCTCCCGAAAATCTCGACCAGATCGGCGGGCACCCTCTGCCGGAAATAGTAGACGTTGCTGCGGGCGTTCTTCTGGGGGCGGGACATAGGCAGGACCATGCTGTGTAGCACCTCGGTGTAGCACCGAAGCCAATCCAACCTGCTGATAACGCCTATCTTTCTGAGCCGAAAGAAGAAAAGATGGTGCTGCGAGAGAGGATTGAACTCTCGACCTCTCCCTTACCAAGGGAGTGCTCTACCACTGAGCTACCGCAGCGCCGGAGTGACGGTGTAGCGTCACGGGCGGCTGATTAGACGCAATCCCGCATCGGTGCAAGGCCAATTCCACGCGCAATCTGGACCACCGGACTGGCCTGGAGTAGAGAAGGGCCCATGACACGCGAGCCTGAGGATCGCAGCCCGCGCCAGCCGGCGCCTTTGACGAACCGTCTTTCTCGTGCCGAGCGGCAGAAGGCGGCGTTGAAGGCCAATCTGGCACGGCGCAAGGCGCAAGCCCGGGCCCGGACACACTCCGGTGACCATGACGACCGGCAAAAGAACGAAGATTGAGGCGGGCAGATGGATTCGATACTGGTTCGGGGCAATGGCCCCCTCACGGGACAGATCCCGATTGCGGGCGCCAAGAATGCCTGCCTGACGCTGATGCCCGCAACCTTGCTGACCGACCAACCCCTGACGCTGACCAACGCGCCGCGCCTGTCGGACATCCGCACGATGACCCAGCTGCTGCAATCGCTGGGTGCCGAGGTGGCCACGCTGCAGGATGGCCAGGTGCTGGCGCTCTCGTCGCATGATCTGTCGAACCACACGGCCGACTACGACATCGTGCGCAAGATGCGGGCCTCTATCCTGGTTCTGGGGCCGATGCTGGCGCGCGACGGGCATGCGATCGTATCCTTGCCTGGGGGCTGTGCGATCGGGGCGCGCCCGGTTGATCTGCACCTCAAGGCGCTTGAGGCGATGGGGGCCGAACTGGACCTGCGCGAGGGCTATGTCCATGCCCGCGCGCCGCAGGGCCGGCTGCGGGGTGCGGTCTTTACCTTTCCCATCGTCTCGGTTGGAGCGACCGAGAACGCGCTGATGGCAGCGACGCTGGCGCGCGGCACGACCGTTTTGCACAATGCCGCCCGCGAGCCCGAAATTGTCGATCTCGCGCAATGCCTGCGCCGGATGGGGGCGCAGATCGAGGGCGAGGGCACGGCCACGATCACCATCGACGGCGTCGATGCGTTGGGCGGGGCGACGCACGCGGTGGTTGCCGACCGGATCGAACTGGGCACCTATATGCTGGTGCCGGCGATCTGTGGTGGCGAGGTGGAATGTCTGGGGGGCCGGATCGACCTTGTCGGCGCGTTTTGCGAAAAGCTTGACGCGGCTGGCATCGCGGTCGAACAGACGCCGCGCGGCGTGAAGGTCACGCGCCACAATGGCCGCGTCAACGCCGTGAATGTGATGACCGAACCCTTTCCCGGCTTTCCGACCGACCTGCAGGCGCAGATGATGGCATTGCTGTGCACCGCCGACGGGGTTTCGGTGCTGGAAGAGCGGATCTTCGAGAACCGTTTCATGCATGCGCCAGAGCTTGCACGCATGGGCGCCCGGATCGACGTGCAGGGCGGGACCGCAACGGTGACCGGTGTGGCCCGGCTGAAAGGCGCGCGCGTGATGGCGACCGACCTGCGGGCCAGCGTCTCGCTGATCCTTGCCGCGCTGGCGGCCGAAGGGGAAACGGTGGTGAGCCGGGTCTATCACCTGGACCGCGGCTATGAACGGGTCGAAGAGAAGCTGTCGGCCTGTGGTGCGCTGATCGAAAGGATCGCTGCCTGATGGCCGATGCGCGCTTCGAGGACGGGGGCGAGGCACCGCTGCACCTGGTGGCGCGCGACCCGGAGGATCTGGCGGTGATTGCGGCGCTGGCGCAGGACGCGGTCTTTCCGATCACCGAGATGCGCTGGCAGAAGGCGTGGCGGCGCTTTGCGCTGTTGATCAACCGCTTCCGCTGGGAAGATCGCGATGCTGCCGAACGCGCACGGCGCAGTTATGAGCGGGTGCGGACGCTGCTGGTCGTCGATGATGTGATGGCCGTGCGCAGCCAGGGGATCGACCGCCAAGATAGCGACACGGTGTTGTCGCTGTTGCAGATCGACTGGCAGCCCGGCGCAGACGGCACCGGCCGCCTGACGCTGATCCTGGCCGGGGATGGCGCGATCGCGCTGGAGATCGAGGCGCTGGAGGTCACGCTGAAGGATGTGACGCGGCCCTATATGGCGCCATCGGGGCATATGCCGGCCCATTCGGACTGAAGGTATGCCCGGCGGCGGGCGCCGGGGGTTTTTCACCCCCAGAGATCCGGATGGCATTTGAGCCGAAAAGAAGCCGCATGGCAGCGCGGATCGGGTGCGTCAAGCTTGAGGCCCCGCGCGGGGCGCGCTAGATGCGGGCGCGAAGGAGTGCTGCCGATGCCCGTTTTCCTGACAACCTCTGATCCCGGTTTCGAGACTGGGTTCGCGGCGCTGCTGGGGGCGAAGCGCGAAGAGGCCGAGGACGTGGATGCCACGGTGGCCGCGATCATCGCCGATGTCCGTGCGCGCGGCGACGCGGCGGTGCTGGAGTTGACCGCGCGCTTCGACCGCTTGACGCTGAGTGCGGCTCAGATGGCCTTTACGCCCGCCGAGATCGAGGCCGGGATCGCCCGTGTCAGCCCCGAGGACCGTGCCGCGCTGGAACTGGCCGCCGCCCGCATCCGCGCCTACCACGAGCGGCAGCGCCCCGAGGACATGTCCTGGCGCGACGAGACGGGGGCGATGCTGGGCTGGCGCTGGACGCCGGTTTCGGCGGCCGGGCTTTATGTGCCGGGCGGATTGGCGTCGTATCCGTCAAGCGTGCTGATGAACGCGATCCCGGCGCGGGTTGCGGGTGTGGGGAGGCTGGTGATCTGCTGCCCGACGCCGGATGGCGTGGTCAATCCGCTGGTGCTGCTGGCCGCGCGGCTGGCGGGCGTGGACGAGATCTACCGCATCGGCGGCGCGCAGGCGGTGGCGGCGCTGGCCTATGGCACGCAGACCATCGCGCCGGTGGACAAGATCACCGGGCCGGGCAATGCTTGGGTTGCTGCGGCCAAACGGCGGGTCTTTGGCCGCGTTGGCATCGACATGATTGCCGGACCGTCCGAGATCCTGGTGATTGCTGATCGCGACAACGACCCGGACTGGATCGCGCTCGATCTGCTGAGCCAGGCCGAGCATGACGCCAGCGCGCAATCGATCCTGCTGACCGATGACGCCGCCTTGGCCCGGGCCGTCGCGGCGGCGGTGGCGAC